>NZ_DATJYB010000024.1:0-26390 GCF_035499775.1 Mycobacterium sp.
GCCACGCCGTCGGCGACGATGAACAGAGACCGCTCGGCTTCCTCGTCCAAGTGAGCGCCCCAGCGGTCCTGGTTGTTCGTCCGCAGGCGGCCGACGTCGCTGAGTCCCGCAAACTGCAAACCGGCCGCCACTAGGCCGATACTATGGGCCGGCCTGTGTCGCCGCCGGTGATCCGCTCCGATTCGGGCAGATCGAGGTAGCGCTCGAGGTTGCGGTGCATGTTGATGACCCGACGCTCCTCATTCGACAGCACCAGGTGGGTGAAGCCCGGCTGGTGCATGCCGCGCTGTAAACCCGCGAGTACCTGGACATCCTGGGTGAGCACCAGGCCCGGCTCGGCCTCCCCGGCGGTGGTGCGGACGTCCGTCGGCTTGTTTCGCGGCGCACCCGGCGGCATCCGCGTCATCAGGAACATGACCATCTCGCCCTTATCCGGGTCAGGCCCGGGCCGTGAACACATGATCGTCAAGTGATCGGCGTTGGTCAGCAGCGTCATGTTCGGGAACACGTTGTACTGGTGCAGCCGAGTGATCCGGTCGGTGTCGGCCCAGTCCAGGTCCACCCCGCGTTGCGCCGCGAAAGCCCGGGTGCGGTCCGCGATCAGGTCTTGCACGGTCTGGCCGGGCTCCCGCGCCGGAATCGGCGTACCTTCGGCGACGCCCATCAGCGCCCCCTGCGTGTAAACGTAGGCGTCCCAGACCTCTTCGTCGCTCAGCGACCCGTCAAAGCGCGGGCTCTGCACGCCGTAGGGCTGGTCGGACTTGCCGGTGTGACCCCAAATCTGTTGTGGTGCATGGATATCGTCGACACAGCGCAGCAGCTCGGGATGCAGTGTCTGGATGTGGTAGGTCTCGCTGTAACCGTCGGCGATGGTCTTCCAGTTGGCGTCCACCTCGACGGTGAGCGTTGCGTAGCAGCGGAAGTCGCTGAGATTCGTCCACGCGACGTCGTCGGGGATCGCCTCCAGGTACTCGAGCAACGGCATCGCGTTGGCATCGAGATTGACGAAGACGAGCCCCTCCCACGTGTCGACCCGGACCGGCACCAGTGGGAAGTCGGACATTCGCAGCGCGCCGAAGCCCTTCCGGTTGGGCACGCGCTTGAGTGCGCCGGCCAGGTCCCAGGTCCAGCCGTGGTAACCGCATTTGAGTTCGCGCAGGCCCGAACCCGAGCCCACGCACACCGAGTTGCCGCGGTGGCGACACGCGTTCTGGAATGCGCGCAGCACGCCGTCATCACCGCGGACGATCAGCACCCCATAAGGGCCGCAACGGTATTCGAAGTAGTCACCCGGTTCAGCGACGTGGTCGACCATGCAGGCGATCTGCCACACTTTCGGCCACATCCGCTCGGTTTCGAGCTGTGCGAACGCCGTTGAGTAGTAACGTTCGGCCGGCACCAGCGTCGGGCTCGCCGGCGGCGTGCCGATCGCGTCCTGGTCGCGGGCACGGGCCGGATTGCCGGCGGTTGTTGTCACGGGGGACCCTAGCGAGCTCCGCGCACCAACCGGCCGGGGCGGGCCCCGGTGTCGACGTCCTTGCGGCGGGTCACCGTTCCGCTGACGATGGTCGCCGCGTATCCGCTTGCGCCCTGCAGGATCCGGTTTCCGCCGGCGGGCAGGTCGAAGGCCATCGCCGCGGGGTGCAGCGTCAGCGCGTTCATGTCGATCACGTTGATGTCGGCCTTCTTGCCACGCTCGATGGTCCCGCGGTCGGTCAGCCCGAACAGCTGGGCGGTGTCGTGCGACTGCTTGCGGATCACGTATTCCAGCGACAGCTTCTCGCCCCGCTTTCGGTCGCGTGCCCAGTGGGTCAGCAGGAAGGTGGGGTAGGAGGCGTCACAGATCATGCCGCAGTGGGCGCCACCGTCGGAAAGACCCAGCACACCGGCGGGGTGGAGCATCATCTCGCGGATCGCGTCGTGGTTGCCGTCGGCGTAGTTGAACAGCGGCAGCATCAGCATGGCCGTCGCGTTGCGCTCGAGCATGAGGTCGTACAGGGTAGCCAGCGGGTCCTCGCCGCGCGCTTTGGCGATGGCCGCGACGGTGCGGTCGGCGGTCGGCTCGTAGTCCGGCGGATTGCCGAGCGCGTACAGCCGTCCCAGGGAGTGCTGCACGAGGGAGAACATTCCGTCGAACAACAGACTCGGGTCGACGGGCAGGTCGTCCTCGGACAGTATCGCGGCCTTCACGGCCGGATCGGCGAGACGCCGTGTGAGCTCGTCGCGGCTGCATTCGGCTTGCAGCCGGCGATAGGTGGGCCGATGGCTGAACCCGTGGTGGCCCTGGAACCCGATCATCATGCCGAACGGCCGCGCCGCGATCTGCGGGTACAGCCGGCTGCCCGCAGCGTGCGCCGCCGCCGAGCGGTCCAATTGCTCGCGCCACAGGTTCGGGTCGGCGTCCACCTGGATCATCGCGAAGGACACCGGCCGGTCGATTTCACCGCTCAGCCGGCGCATCCACTCGAGTTCCTTCTTGGGGCCGATGATGTCCTCGCCCGCGGCCCCCTGGGGTGCCAGCTCGAACACCGCCTGACCGCCCGCCGCCATGGCACGGCCAAGGCCGAACAGTTCGTCTTCGGCGGCAAACGTGCCGGGGACGGGTTCGCCGTCCATCGCCCGGTGTCCGAGCGTTCGTGATGTCGAGAATCCGAGCGCGCCGGCCTCGATTCCCTCTTGGACCAACCGGCTCATCGCCGTGATGTCGTCGGGGGTGGCTGGCTCGTTGCGGGCGCCGCGCTCACCCATCGCGTAGGCGCGAACGGCGCCGTGGGCGATCTGGCTGCCGACGTCGATGGCGAATTTCTGCTTGCCGATCGCGTCGAGGTATTCGGGGTAGGTCTCCCAGCCCCAGGTGATCCCCTCGGTCAGCGCGGTGCCGGGGATGTCCTCGACGCCCTCCATCAACTCGATCAGCCACTGCTCACTGCCCGGCCGGACCGGAGCAAACCCGACGCCGCAGTTGCCGGTGACCACCGTCGTGACCCCGTGACCGCTCGAGGGCTCGAGCGAGCTGTCCCAGCTCACCTGACCGTCGTAGTGGGTGTGGATGTCGACGAAGCCAGGGGCCACCACACGCCCTGTCGCATCGATGGTTTCCGCCGCGTCACCGGCCAGCTCGGTGTCGTCGGCACCGCGACGGACGACGTCGACGATCTTGCCGTCCTTGATTCCGATGTCGGCGCGATAGCGCTCCGCGCCGGTGCCGTCGACGACAGTGCCACCGATGATTTTCAGGTCGAACATGAATTCCTCCAAGGCAGCGGGCCCGAGTTTCAAGGGTTATTACGCTACGATGCGTAGCGTATGTATTGACGGTAGGCGTCCCGACGGTCTGAGTCAATGAATCCGTGGCCTGGCCTCCGCGCCGAGCGCGAACTAGTTGTGGTGGTTTCACGTTCGACGCAACCGAAAGCACCGCGGCGAGTCGGCCGCTTCAGCTGGGATGCGTGAGGCGGGTCCAGGTCAGCCTTACCTGGGTCCCGTGCGGTGTTCCGTCGATGATCGCTTCATCGGCCAGCGCCTGCATCAGCGGGATACCGCGTCCCCGAACCGGATAGAGCCGCCCCGGCGAGGCCGGCACCGAAACGTGCTGACGCCAGCGCCCGCGATCGTTCACGGTCACCGCCAGGGTGTCGGAGTCGACGTCGTAGTCCGCGCTGACATCCATCGTCCCGCCCTGCGCGGCGTCGATGTAGGCGAATTCGGCGGCGTTCGCGATCGCTTCGTTCACCGCCAAGAGCAGGTCGTTGAACCGCTCTGCGCCGAGGGTGAAATGTCTATCGAGCCAACTGCCGAACTCGGCGCGGGTCCGCGCGGCGCTGGGCGCGTCGGCGGCAATCCGCGTGCGTGTGAACCGGCATCGGTCGTCGATGTGAGACACCCTGGGCGCCGATGATCAGTTACCGCTCAGCGCGCCGTCAAGCGTGCTGTACAGCGGCAACACCGAATCGATTCCCATGAGCTTTATCGGCCGGCTGGTGGCCGGGCCTTCGGCGACGACCGCGAACCGGGTCGGCGGCACGACGTCAGCCTGCGCGGCGACGAGGACGGTCATGCCGGCTGAGGCGAGAAAATCCACCTTCGACAGGTCGACGATCAATGTCTCGGGGCCGCCGGCCAGGGCACCGCGTATCGCCTCGGCCAGGTGCGGCGCTGTCAGCATGTCCACCTCACCGGAGACGGTGAGCACGACAGCCTGACCTGCCTGGTGTTTTCCGACCTCAAACGCTGCCGGATCGATTGAATTGCGAGATTGTTCGCCCATGCTGTTTCTCACATCCGTCCCCGGTGGGACACCGCTAGTTCTCAGACCACCACTGTTTGGCCGGGGCTGTTGATTCAACCCGTCCGGATACAGTGCCGTCGATCCTGCGCAGCTCGTTGGAGGCGAGGCGGCACCCCCAATCCAGCCTAATCGTAGGGCACCCGGACAACGTCACCTGGCAACGGCCCGCGGGCGACGCGGCCGGGCCCCGCGCCGATACCGTCCAGCAACGACTGGATGCCCTCGTCGATCCCCGCTGTCGTGGTGGGACTGTGCGCTGCGGCGAACTTGAGCAAACCATGATCGGCCCGGTGACCGCCGCGTGTCCTCCTCGACCGTGCGCTCGCAATGCGTAGGAAACCAGGGCCAGGAAGACGGGGACGTTGGTAGGTTCTGGGAATGCTCTTCGCGGCCCTGCGCGACATGCAATGGCGAAAACGGCGCCTGATCATCGCGGTCGTCAGCACCGCACTGATCTTCGGGATGACACTTGTCCTGACCGGGCTCGCCAACGGCTTCAAGGTCGAGGCCCAGCGAACCGTTGACTCCCTGGGTGTCGACACATTCGTGGTCAAAGACGGCGCGGCCGGACCGTTCCTGGGTTCGACGCCATTCCCCGACGTCGACCTGGCCCGGATCAAAGCCGAGCCGGGCGTCCGCAACGCCGCCCCGATGGGCGTGGTGGGGACGATCATGAAGGAAGGCTCGACAACGCGAAACGTCACGGCCTGGGGCGCGCCCGAACAGGGGCCCGGCATGCCGCACGTCTCGGAGGGTCGGCCACCGTCCAAGCCGGACGAGGTCGCGGTGTCGAGCACGCTGGGCCGAAAGATAGACGACACCCTGCAGGTGGGTGCTCACGTGTTGCACATCGTGGGCATCGTGCCCAATTCGACCGCACTGGCGAAGATCCCCAACATCTTTCTGACGATCGATGGCCTGCAGCAAGTGGCGTATAACGGGCAGAAGATGGTCACGTCGATCGGGGTGGTCGGCACACCCAAGCAGGTCCCGGACGGCTACCAGACCTTCGATCGCGAGGGGGGTGTGAAGGATCTGGTGCGTCCGTTGAAGGTGGCGGTGAATTCGATCTCGATCGTGGCCGTTTTGCTGTGGGTGGTAGCGGTGTTGATCGTGGGATCGGTCGTCTATCTGTCCGCGCTCGAGCGGATGCGTGACTTTGCCGTGTTCAAGGCGATCGGCACCCGCTCGCGGTCGATCATGGCGGGGCTGGCGCTGCAGGCGCTGGTCGTCGCCCTGCTGGCCGCGGCGCTGGGAGTCCTGCTGTCACAACTGCTGGCGCCGCTGTTCTCGATGATCGTCGCGGTGCCCACCGGCGCCTACCTGCTGCTACCGGTGGTTGCGGTCGGGATCGGTCTACTGGCCAGCCTCGCCGGGCTGAGGCGCGTGGTGCGGGTCGATCCGGCGCTCGCGTTCGGAGGTCCGTAGGCGTGGGCGATCTCAGCATTCAGAACCTGGTCGTCGAGTACTACAGCGGCGGATACGCGCTGCGGCCGATCAACGGTCTGAGCCTGGACGTGGCGGCGGGTTCGCTGGTGATCCTGCTGGGGCCCAGCGGATGTGGGAAGACGACGCTGCTGTCCTGCCTGGGCGGCATACTGCGGCCGAAATCCGGCGCCATCAAGTTCGACGACGTCGACATCACCACGCTCGAGCGCGCGGCGCTCGCGCAGTACCGGCGCGACAAGGTGGGCATCGTCTTCCAGGCGTTCAACCTGGTGCCGAGCCTTACCGCGGTCGAGAACGTGATGGTTCCCATGCGCGAGGCGGGCATGTCCCGTTCGGCGGCGCGCAAGCGCGCCGAGGAATTGCTCGAACGCGTCAATCTCGGCGAGCGGATGAAACACCGGCCCGGCGACCTGAGCGGCGGGCAGCAGCAGCGCGTCGCGGTGGCCCGCGCGATCGCGCTGGATCCGCCGTTGATCCTGGCCGACGAACCGACTGCGCATCTCGACTTCATCCAGGTCGAAGAGGTGCTGAAGCTGATCCGCGAACTCGCGGACGGGGACCGCGTGGTGGTGGTCGCCACCCACGACTCCCGGATGCTGCCGATGGCCGATCGCGTCGTCGAGCTGACCCCCGATTTCACCGAGACGAACCGGCCACCCGAAACCATCGAGGTGAAAAAGGGTGACGTGGTGTTCGAGCAGTCCACCATGGGCGAGCTGATCTACGTGGTGACCCAGGGTGAGTTCGAGCTGGTGCACGAACTGGCCGAGGGCGGTGAGGAATTGTTCAAATTGGTCGGGCCCGGCGACTATTTCGGCGAGATCGGCGTGCTGTTCCATATGCCGCGCTCGGCGACCGCGCGCGCCCGCACCGACGGGACGGTCGTCGGCTACACCGCGCCGGCGTTCCGCGAGCGGCTGGGGATAGCCGGAATCCGCGAGCTGATGGGGCACCGCCAGCTTGCCGCCGAGTGACCACCAAACTAAGCCTCGGTGATCGGCGTCTCCTTCGTATCGGCGAGGAACCTTGTCAGCAGCCGATCGAACTGCTGCAACTCGGCGGCTGACCAGTCCGAAAGCGCCCGAGCCAGGTGATCCCTTCGCACCTCGTGCAGTGCGCCTGCGGCGTGCTGGCCGGCCGCCGTGGTGGCGATGACCGATACCCGTCTGTCGCTGGGATCGGCGCTGCGGGCGACAAGTCCGGCGTCGGCCAGGGCTTGCACTCGGCGAGTGGCCATACCGACGTCCATGTGCGCCATACTTGCCAAGCGCCCCATGGATATTGGTCCCTCGTCGATCAAAACGCGAAGCAGAAGATATGAGGGCTGCGATAGCTCCGTGTCTGCGGCCGAGGCCTGTCGGGCGAACGCGGAGCGGCTGACGCTGAGCCGCACGATTTGCGCGAGCGTGGCGCTGATCGAGTCCACCGAATCCAGTTTGCGCGTAGCTGTCACCTTCGCTCCGTCCCTACGCTTGCCGAAGACCGCTGACGCACGTCTGGATCAGCCGATCGTCGTCGTCATCACCCGGCGGAGGAAGCACCACCCCGTCGGCTATGCCCTCGAATTTCGCCCGCAGCAGGTCGGGCAGTTGGTCGTATCGTCCGCAGGTCACCAGTTCGTCGAGCACGACATCGCTGAGTACCGTGGGCAATTCGTTCCATCGCTGCTCCTTGGTGAGCGCGCGAAGCCGGCCGGGCAGTTCGGTCCACCCCCGTCTCTTGAGCGTCGCTGCATACGCCGGTGTCGACAGCAGGAAAGCAAGCATGCGGCGCTGACGTTCTCGTTCCTGCGCGACCGCCGCATCGGTGTTACCGGTGGCGATCGCTGTGGACACCACGACGAGGGGTCGGTCCGCACGCCCGGCGTCCAGGGCCCCGCGGCGTAGTGCCGGACACACCACATCGCGCAGATAGGCGGGGTCGGAGTTGGTGGAATGGGTGATCACACCGTGCCCGGCCCTGCCGGCCAGCTCGCACATGCCGGCATTGACCGCGCCCAGCCAGATACGAGGCGGCTCAACGTCTTTCGGCCCCGGATTGAAATACGGCTGCAGCCTGGTGATCCGGTAGGACGCACCCTCGAAATCCACACCGCCGCCGGTGCGGAACGCCCCGAACAGCGCCTCCAGCGCGGCTACGTACTCAGCCATCCGAGCTCGCGGCTCACTCCAGGGCATGCCGAAACGGTCCTGGATGTTCTGCCTGATCTGAGTGCCTAGCCCCAGTTCAAATCGCCCGTCGGACAGGATCGCCAGGTCCCAGGCCATGTAGGCCACCAGCGTCGGACTGCGCACGAACGCCAACGTCACCGCGGTTCGCACCGTGATAGCGGTGGTGTGCTCTACGGCCAGCAATGCCACTGCCAACGAGTCGTGAATAGTCTCGGCGATATGCAAGCCGTCGAAACCCAGTCGTTCCACCCGGCGCGCGTAGCCGGGGACCGCGGCCAAGGGAAGCTCCGGAGCCATGGCGGCGAGAACCTGCATACTGCACGACGGTATCGGCATATCCTTGACATAGTCAAATAGTTATCGATAGCTTGAGCGCGGGAATCGGGTGTGCAAAGGAGAGTCATGGGCGCGCGTTTCTACTTCGACTGGCCCAACTACCGGACCATGCTTCGGCTGTTGCGCCGGGACCCGCCGGCCAGGGATGCGAAAAGGCGCTGGACCCTGTTCTTCACGTTTCTGGTCGGTGTCCCGGCCGTCGCGGCGATCCACGCGGTGTGCTTCGCGCTGGATCCGATACTGTTCCCGTCGCTGCGTCGCACGCAGGTGATCGCGCCGACGTTCTCTGTTGGGCACGCCCGCAGCGGCACCACGTACCTGCACAGGCTGATGGCCGCCGACCCGCAGTTCAGCTACGCCTTGATGTATGAACTGTTCTTCCCGTCGCTGCTGGAGAAGCGCCTGTTGCGTCTGCTGTTCCGGGTTGACGCGGCGGTGTTGGGAAAGCGGTTGCGGCATCGCCTCGATGCGATCGAGGAGGCCCGGTTCGCAGAGACCGACGACATGCACAAGACCGGCTTCTTCGTTCCTGAGGAGGACGACGCCTTTCTGACCTGGTCTCTGTGCTCGGGGTTCTGGATCCTCATGTTCCCGTTCATGGGCGAGCTCGACTTCTACTATGTCGACCAGTGGCCGGAACGCAAACGGCGACGGGCGATGGGCTTTTACAAGGAGTGCGTCCGACGCCAGATCGCGGCCAACGGCGGCGGCACGCACTTGAGCAAGAACCCGACGTTCTGCGGTCGCGTGGAAGCACTGATCGAGACCTTCCCCGACGCGAGATTTATTGTGCCCATGCGTAATCCGAGCGAGACTATCCCCAGTCTGCTCAAGCTGCTGAAGACCGAGTGGGATCTGCGCGGCCGCGATGAACGCCTGATCGTGAAATCGCTGCGGGTACTTGCCGATCAATCGATCGACTCCTACCAGCATCCCCTCGACGTGTTGGCCAAGCACCCTGACGTTCGATCGAGCGTCGTCGACTACCGCGAGCTGATACTGCAACCCGAGCTCACGATGCGCCGGATCTACGACGAGTTGGAGCTCGACTTAGGGCCGGTGGCCGCCGAAGCATTCAAGGCGGCCGCGGCGCGCGGCGGGCACGAATCTGCCCACCGCTACAGCCTCGAGGAATTCGGCCTGGACCCCCAGGAAGTCCACACCCGTCTGGCCACGTTGTTCGACGAATACCGTTGGGACGCCGAAGGAGAAGACGCTCATGTCCACTGAATCGAGCCAAGCCTCGTTGGGCGCAGCCTGGACCGACCTGATTGACGCGTTGAACCGGGCCCGCGACGCCGTCGACTCCACCGAGTTGCATGCCCCTCCGCTCACCGAACAGGGCCTCGCAGAGGGATACCGATACCTGTTGGGCTTCGTGTTCAGCGGCATCGAACGAGCGTTCTTCGAGGACCCCGATTACCCCTACTTCCGGCGCGCCATCCAGCCACTGGACAAGGCGACCATCGACAATGCCGACGCCCTCTACCTTTCGGCGTCCATCGATGGCGCCAAGAGCTACCGGGTCCGCGGCCGCTTCGGCCGTAAAGCGCCGCAGTACGTCATCTTTGAAGCGCACAACGTCTACGCCGGAGACACCGGCAGCCTTGCGGAACTCGGGCCAGGCGGGCGCGTCGTCACCGGGATGCTGGATACTTCCGAACTCGTGGTCGACGACGACGGCCGGTTCGAGATTGTGCTGGCACCCCAGTGGCCGGCCGGTCATACGGGTAACTTCATCTCGACAGCCGACGGGACCGGGACTGCCCGTTTCCTGATCGCCCGCATGCTCTTTCACGATTGGGAGCACGAGGCATCACCCGACCTGCACATCGCGCAGATCGGCAAAGAGGGCACCCCTCCCGCGCCGGTGAGCCCCGCCGCCTCGGCCCGGAACATCCGTCGCGTCGGCACCATCGTGGAAAACCAGATGAGGTTCTGGAACGAGTTTTATGACGTCGTCTTGGAGGCACACGGCGATAAGAACGGCGACGGGTTCACCCTCATGCCCCGTAACGCCCTGAACGAGCCGGCGCTGGCCAACCTCGCCATGGGCGGCGGCCAGAGCACCAACGTCTACTCCGGCGGTGTCTACGACCTCGCGGAGGACGAGGCCCTCGTCATCGAAGTCGTCGTCCCAGTGCAACCCGCGTACATGGGCTTTCACCTGTCCAATCTCTGGGGCGAATCACTCGACTACGCCAATCACACGTGCAGCCTCAACGGATTTCAGTCCGAACCGGACTCCGACGGGACCTTCCGCTACGTGGTTGCCGAGACGGACCCGGGTGTGCCGAACTGGCTTGACACCGCGGGCCACCGCGGTGGGTTCCTGACCCTGCGCTGGACCTACTCCACACCCCCGGCTGACTTGCCGAAAACAACGGTCATCAAGGTGCCACTGGCCGGGGTGCGCCAACACCTCCCAGCGGGCACTCGCGTCGTCTCGGCAGAGCAACGCAGGGAGCAGATCAGGGTCCGCCAGGAACATGTCCAGCGACGGTACCGGCAATACTGATCGCTAGAGATAGCTGCGCAGGTAGTCCAGTGTCCTACGGCGAAACTCTTTCATCGCCGGGGCATTCCGTGCCAGCCCGTCCGCTCCGTGATACATCCCCGGCACGGTGACCAGTTCGCACGCGACGCCGCAGTCCTGCAAAGCCTTTGCGTAAGCTACGGATTCGTCGTGGAACAGATCGAGGCTGCCCACTCCGATCCAGGCCGGAGCCAGGCCCGACAGGTCGGTCCGCCGCGCGGGTGCGGCGTACGGCGGCGCGTCGGACAGCCGGGGCGCCCTGCCCAGGTAGGCGGTCCAGCCGAAGAGGTTTGACTGCGGAGTCCAGAGGAAGGCTCCCCGCCCGCCATGATCGTCGCGAAGTGCGGTGCGGTCATCGATCATTGGGTAAACGAGCACCTGGGCGCGCAACCGGATGCCCTCGTCGTGGGCGCGTTGTGCGACGGCCGCTGCGAGTCCGCCGCCGGCGCTCGACCCGATGACCGCGATCCGGTCGGGATCGATGCCGAGTTCCGCGGCGTTTTCCCGCATCCAGGTCAGCGTGGCCATGCAGTCGTCGAGCGCCGCGGGGAACGGGTGCTCGGGTGCGAGGCGATACTCGGGTGACACGGTCACGGCCTCGAGTTCGCGTGCCACCGTCCCGCTGCCCAACGCCTCCATCTGCG
This sequence comes from Mycobacterium sp., assembly GCF_035499775.1. Lineage (GTDB taxonomy): Bacteria > Actinomycetota > Actinomycetes > Mycobacteriales > Mycobacteriaceae > Mycobacterium. Next base: position 11,425 of record NZ_DATJYB010000024.1, read on the forward strand.
GCGATCCCATGATCATGCCGCCGCCGTGGATGTAGAGCAACCCCGGTCGCAGCGGCCTGGGTTCGGTTGGCGCGGTGACGAATACGGTGACGGGTGGCCGGCCGGGGATCTTTCGGCTAGTCACCATGACGCCGGGTCCCGACGGTGTCTTGATTCGATTGATCAGTCGGCTGCGCGGCAGGCTACGTGTGGTGGTCGAGCCGGTGAGTAGGGGTAGCAACGGGCTGCGCAGCTCGGCGGGTACTTGTGCGAGCGCGTCGCGAACAGCCAGATAGCGCCGCGCGACTGCGGCGGCGCCGGCCAGGGTTGCGAGCGCCAACAGCCTCTTCATCGGCCGACCATCAGCGATCGGCGTCGGTGTAGCGGATGATGCCGCGAATGTTCTTGCCGTTCAACATGTCCTGGTAACCTTCGTTGATCTGCTCCAGGCTGTACGCAGTGGTGATCATGTCGTCGATATTGAGGCGTCCGGCCTGGTACATCGACAGCAGCAGCGGGATTTCGTGCTGTGGATTGCTGCTGCCGAAGATGCTGCCCTGCAGGCTCTTCTGCATCAGCGTCAGGGTGGCCAGGTTGAGAGTGGTCTTGTTGTCGGCCAAGTTGGCCACGGCGGTGACGACGCAAGTGCCGCCTTTGGCGGTGATCGACAGGTAGCTCTCGACGTCTTCGCATCTGGCCTGTCCCACGGTGACGATCACCTTCTGCGCCATCAGCCCGCGGGTCGCCTCGGCGATCTCCGCCGTCGCAGTGGCAAGGTCCGGATAGGTGTGTGTGGCACCGAATTTCAGCGCGGCGTCGCGTTTCCACTGGATCGGCTCGATGACGAAGGCCCGGCGGGCTCCGGCGTTGATCGCGCCCTGCAGAGCCGCCATGCCAACCCCACCCACACCGATGACTGCGACGTCATCGCCAGGGCGGACGCGGGCTGCGTGGGTTGCCGAGCCGTACCCGGTTGTCACCCCGCACCCGACCAGGCACGCCACCTCGAACGGAAGCGAGGGATCGATTTTCACCACCGAGCTGCTGTGCACCACCATGTACGGCGCGAAGGTACCGAGCAGTGCCATCGGGTACACGTTCTGCCCGCGAGAGTGGATGCGGTGGGTGCCGTCCGAGATCGCGGTACCCGTCAACAGCTGGGCGCCCAAGTCACACAGATTGGCCATCCCGCCCTGACACGACGGGCACTTTCCGCACGACGGAATGAACGACAACACCACATGGTCACCGGGTGCCAGGTCGTCGACGCCGGGCCCTACCTCGGTGACGACGCCCGCACCCTCATGACCGCCCAGCACCGGGAACCCCGCCATCGGCATATCGCCGGTGACCACATGGTGGTCGGAGTGGCACATCCCGGCCGCTTCCATCTGGATCTTCACCTCGTGGCGGCTGGGGTCGCCGATCTCGATCTCCTCTACCGACCACGGCTGGTTGAACTCCCAGAGAACGGCACCTTTGGTCTTCATGTTCGCCCTTCCGATGGATGCAACTGTTGGCATTTCGGGACTTCGACCGAGCTTAAGGTGACATCGCTTCTTTAAGCTAGTGCTTCCTCGTCGATCCCCAGGTGGCCCGACCGCGTGAACGAATCTCGGGAACGCGCCGTGTTAACGGATTGGTCGCCGGAAAAGGGTGCGCACCGCGGCGACCCGTGAGTGAATTGGTTCACCGATGCGCCGAAAGGACGGTGGGCATGGAGCCCGGCGATCAGGACGACCAACACGATGAGCACGCTGACGATGACGAGCACGATGACGAACACGAAGCCGAACCCGCCGTAACGACACCTCCCGAATCCCCCTTGCGCGCCGCGCTGTCGCGACGCGGCGCGTTGCTGGGCCTGGGCGCGGTGGCCGGCTTCGCGGCGGTGGACGTGGGTGGGTTCGCCTACGCGGGCGGCTGGTTGCGGCCCGATGCGCTGACGCCGGCTCGCTTCGCCGATCGCTTCGAGAGCGTCTACGGCCGTCATGACGGGTTCCGCCGAAACCATGCCAAAGGTCTCAGTGCCACAGGGACTTTCGCGAGCAACGGGGCCGGCGCAGCCATCTGCCGCGCGGCGGTCTTCCAGCAGGGGACCGTGCCCGTGGTCGGCCGGTTTTCGCTGGGTGGTGGTCTGCCGGATCAAGCCGACAAGCCCGACACCGTCCGGGGTCTGGGACTGCTGCTGCAGTCGTCCAACGGCCAGCAGTGGCGCACGGCGATGCTCAACGTTCCGGTATTCACCGACAGCACCCCGGAGGGGTTTTACGAGCGCATGCTGGCTTCCAAACCTCAGCCCGGCACCGGCAAGCCGGACCCACAGCAGATGGCCGCATTCTTAGAGCGCCATCCTGAGACCGCGGCGGCACTGAAAATCATCAAGCAGTCCCCGCCCAGCGCGGGATTCGCGGACAGCCCGTATCACGGCCTGAATGCTTTCTACTTCACCAACGACGCGGGCGCGACCGTTCCGGTTCGCTGGTCGGCAGTTCCGCAGGAAGCCGGCGCCGCCGCGCCGCCGCCCTCGTCGGTTGGCAAGGATTACCTGTTCGACGACCTGATCAGGGTGATGGTGCAGCGGCCGTTGCAGTGGCGGCTGGTTCTCACCATCGGAGAGCCGGGCGATCCGACCAACGATGCCACTAAACCCTGGCCGCAGTCGCGGCGGTCGATCGACGCCGGCACCATCACCATTACCGCGGTCCAGACCGAGGCAGCCGGCAACGCGCGCGATGTCAACTTCGACCCGACGGTGCTGCCGGACGGGATCACCCTGTCCGACGATCCGTTGCCTCGCGCGCGATCGGCCGTTTACGCGCGCTCGTTCACTCGCCGCGCCGAGGAGCCCAAGTCGCCCAGCGAGGTCAACGTAAGTCGGGTGCTCTGATGACAACCAAGACAGGGAAAGACACCGCCGCGCCGCGTTTCGCTCTCTCGTCACGGATTCTGCACTGGCTGATGGCGCCGATGGTGATCGTGCAACTGCTGATCGGCGTGACCATGATCGCGTCGCTGAGCTATTACCCGCAGCTCCTGGCCATCCACAAGCCATTGGGCGTGCTGATCCTGATGTTCGCGCTGATCCGCCTGGTGAATCGGCGCGCCCACACCCTGCCCCCGTTCTTGGCCACCATGAGTCCCGCCGAACGCAAGATCGCGTCGTGGTCGGAACGTCTGCTGTATACCCTGCTGATCATCCAGCCGCTGGTCGGATGGGCCATGCTGTCCGCGGCGAGGTGGCCGATCGTCTCCCTGGGGCCGTTCGAGCTGCCCGGGATCGCACCGCACAACATCGACGTCTACGCATTCTTGCGGGTGTGCCATGACGTGTTCGCCGTACTGCTCTTCGCGACGTTTACCGCCCACGTCTGCGCGGTTCTCTTTCACACGCTCGTGCTGCGCGACGGGCTGCTGTATCGGATGGCAGTATGGCGCAGCAAACCCCCGCAACAGGACCCGCCAAAAGGACGAACCCACGTCTGATGAACGACAGGAGTCCGCCGTGCCGATATTCATGGTCGAGCGCAACTACGCCGACAGGCTGGAACCCAGCCTCGACGTCACCGACGGGATCAACAGGATCAACGAATTGGAGGGCGTGCGCTGGCTCTATTCGTTTCTGTCAGCGGACAAACGAAAGACGTACTGCCTCTACGAAGCGCCTTCGCCAGAGGCGATCAGATCCGCCGCCGCACGTGCCGGCCTTCCCGCCGACGTCGTCGTCGAGGTGACCGAACGCCTGATGCCGGACGGTGCATCGGCCGACATCTGACCTCACTCGAGCAGCTGGTGATCCGCGGCGTACATCGCCGCCTGGGTGCGGTTCGCGGCGCCGGTCTTGATCAAGATGCTGCGAACATGGTTGGCCGCCGTGTTGGTGCTGATGTAGAGGCGCTCGCCGATCGCCCGGTTACTCAACCCGGCGGCGAGCAGGCGTAGCACTTCCACTTCGCGGTCCGTCAGGCCGTCGGGCCCCCCGAGATTCGGAGTCAGCAATGAATCCACCAGTTCGACTACCCGGACCTGACCGATCGGGGCAGCGATGCTGCGGGCTTCGTCGGCGAGACGGCGGGCCTCCTCGGCGCGACCGCATGACGCTGCGAACAACGCCTGGCGGGCCAGCGTCTCACTGACGTGAACGACTGAGCCCATCCGCCGGTCCATTTCCAATGCCACGCCGAAATGGCGCTCAGCGGAACAGGAGTCACCGCCGAGCGCGGCGATCCGGGCGAGATATCGGTCGGCGCTGCCGAACACTGCCACGAACTGGCCGGCCAGCAGGTTTTTTCCGGCGTAGCGGGCAACGTGCGGGCGCAGCGCGTGAACCGCTTCGCGGTTGCCCAGTTCTAACGCCGCCTCGACCATGAACACCAGCTCCATCGGCCACTGCGCCTCGTCGATGTGATCGCCGAGATTGCGGTTGAGTAGGTGGTTGAGCGCGCGGCTCATGCCACGCTCGCAGTCGAGCTCGGTATACAGCGCAAGCAAGCCGGGAACCCAACGGCCGGCGAACTTCTCGCTTCCGTCCAGGAATCCGCTGAATCTCTTCAGGTCTGCAGTCTCGCGGCGGATCATGAACATCTGAACTCCGTGGGAGCCCTCCGTCCCGTCGACGCCGAACAAACTTCCTGTGCGCAAAGCGATTTCGGCCCACCGTTCAGCGCCCGCGAAATCGCCGCGCAGATAGGCCAGCGCCTGCTCGACGCACGCGCTGACGAAGCCGAAGAAGGGCTGTCCGCACGCTTGGACCGATCGCTGCATTTCGGCGGCGGACTCGGTAAGTTCGCGGGGCCGTCCGACCAGATAGCTGACCATGGCGCGAAAATGCGCGGCCGCACCGAGAGCGTCGTAGTCGCGGCGGGCCTGAGCCGCGCGCAGTAGCTCGGACGAACGCTCCTCTTGGAGGTCGCACATGTCTGGCGTCAGGTGCCAAAGGCTCGTCATCAAAGCATGCTGCAGCACTGCCGGATCGTCTGCGGACCGTGCGAATCGAATTGCGCGGTCGCTGATTTCCCGCGCGCGTGCCGACTCGCCGGCAAACGCCAGCGCTCGCCCGAAGCTGCCCAGAGCATGTATGTAGCGTGGGTCGTCGGTGCTCAACCCGCAGGTTTCCAGCGCCGATGCCAGCAGGTCGGCTGCCTTCGAGTCGGCCAGTCCGGGACGCCAACTCGCGTCTTCGTAGCCGACTGCCGCCTCCAACCTGGTGATCGGGTCGTCCGTCGCGCTGACGCGTTCGTAGATGGCTCGTGCGCGGGCGAAGTCGCCCGCGCGCACATGGTTCGCGGCTGCACCGAAGTTCATCCCTGCCCGATCCGAGAAGCTCAGCTCGGGAAGCGACGCCGCGCGCTCAAACCATTTCGCTGCGTCCTCATAAGCCAGGCTCTGTTCGGCCATCCAGGCCGCCTGGCGCGCGTATCTCAACGCCTGCTCGTGGTAGCCCAGCACGTGCGCCCGCAAGTAGTGATTCGCCAGACGCGGAACAACCGACGGGTCCCCGCGTCCTTCGAGCGCTTGGGCGGCGCGCGCGTGCATGATCCGCAGCCGGGACGCCGCCATCCCGCCGACCACCTCGTCACGAGTTAACGCGTGCACGAACGAGAACTCGCCGTCGGAGTCGTCGACCGCCCGGACAAGACCCAGCGCCTCAGCCGAATCGACGGCGGCCAGGGTCGCGGTGAGATCGGTCTCGCTGGCGGCGATCAGCGCGGGCAGATCAAATGTCTCGCCCAACACCGCCGCCTGCTCGATGACGGTGCGGACGCCGGCACTCAGTCCTCCCAGGCGGCGGGCGATGGCATCTCCGACGGACGCGGGGACCCGCTGCTGCGAACCCAATGTTGCCAGGCCGCCACGGATTTCCAGGTCGTTGCACAGCTCGGTCAAAAAGAACGGATTGCCGCCGGTCTTGTCGCGCAGCAGGGCCGCCGCGGTACGCGCCGAGGGAGGCGCCAAATGTTGAGTCTGACTGACGAATTCGGCGATTGCCTCGGTGTCCAGGCCGCCGAGATCCAGGCGCCGCACGCCGTCGAATCGGTGCAGCTCGGCCATCCGGGAGACCAGCTCGTCGGAGCGGTCCGGTTCGGTGGTGCGGAAGGTCGCCACCACCAGCATGCGGACATCGGTGCAGCCGATCAGCACCTGTTCGAGCATCGCGAGCGTGGGCAGCTGCGCCCAATGCAAATCTTCGAGGATCAGCGCGATCGGGCGATCGATCGCCAGGCGCCGCAGGAAACCGGTCAGCGCATCGAACAGCGCGCGCCGACCGGTGCCGTCGTCCGCGACCGGGCCGGCGTCGGGCAAATGCCGATCCACCTGCGCTGTCAGCCGTCGCAGCTGTGCTGCCACGTCCGTCAGCGGACCGGCCAGCGAACCCGCGGGACCGGCGATGAACAAGCGATCCAGCGCCTCAGCGAACGGCGCATACGGAACGTCGGCATCGGCCGTCGAGCTGCCCACTAGCACCGCCACGCCATGGTCGGCCAACGTTGCGGCGATCTCGGCGGCCAGCCGCGTTTTGCCCGCGCCGGGTTCCCCGCCGATGAACACCGCCTGGCGGTTGCCGTTCTCGACCCGCTCCCACGCCTGCTCGAAAGCCGCCAGTTCCGCGCCGCGGCCCACCAGCGGGCCGCGCCGACGTGAGTTCAGCTCGGCCGGAAGTGGTGGTGGCACCCACTGCGCCATGCACTCAAGGTAACCGCGCAGGTGGCGGTCCGAGAATAGTCAGATCTGACTATCGTGTAACTGCGCGCAAATGCCACATTGTGGTCATGACGCGCGGCCCGCCGACCTCGTAGCGTCGCCGCAGCAAAGCAAAATCAGATCAAACGAGGAGTTACGGGGATGACCATCACAACGCCAATCGAGGACCTGCGCATGCGCTCGGGTGCGGAGTTAATCCTGCCCGGCGACCCGGGATACGACGAGTCACGGGCGCTCTACAACGCCATGATCGACAAGCGGCCGGCAGTGATCGCACGCTGCCGATCCACTGTCGACGTCGCGGTCGCCCTCGAGTTCGCGCGCTCGTCGAAGCTGGCGGTCGCGGTCCGCGGGGGCGGGCACAGCGGCCCCGGTTTCGGCAGCGTCGACGGCGGCCTGGTGATCGACCTGTCGCCGATGAGCGGCATCGAGGTGGACGCCGACCGGCGCACCGCCCGGGTTCAAGGTGGCGCGACCTGGGGTCAAGTGGATGCAGCGACCCACGCGCACGGGCTGGCGACGCCGGCCGGCGTCATCGCGAGCACCGGTGTCGGCGGCCTGACCCTGGGCGGCGGGCACGGCTACCTGTCCCGCAAGCACGGCCTGACGATCGACAACTTGTTGGAGGCGGAGGTCGTGCTGGCCGACGGTCGCGTGGTGACGACGTCGGAATCCCGCCACCCCGACCTGTTCTGGGCGCTGCGCGGTGGCGGCGGAAACTTCGGCGTGGTCACCTCGTTCACCTTCCGCCTGCACCCGGTGCAGACCGTGCTTTGCGGTCCCACGGCGTGGCCGGCCTCGGCCACCGCCGACATCCTCAAGTGGTTCCGGGACTTCATCCCCGCGCAGGACGAGGATCTCTACGGGTTCTTCGCAACCATGACCGTGCCGCCGGCCGACCCGTTTCCCGAGTCCTTCCACCTGCAGAAAGCGTGTTCTGTGGTCTGGTGCTACACGGGTGATCCCGCCCGCGCCGACGAAGCGTTCGCGCCGGTACGGCAAATGGAGCCGGCCTTCGACGGCATCGGTGCCGCACCCTATCCCGCGCTGCAGTCCACCTTTGACGGTCTGTATCCCAAAGGGCTGCAATGGTATTGGCGTGGCGACTTCTTCCGGACGGTGCCCGACGGCGCCGTTGACGCCCATGTCCGCTTCACCGAGGAACTGCCCACCATGCACTCGGCGATGCACCTGTATCCGATCGACGGCGCGGTGCACCGGGTCGGGCAAACCGACACCGCGTGGGCGTATCGGGACGTCAACTTCTCACAGGTCATCGTCGGGGTCGACCCGGACCCGGCCAACGGAGAGGCGCTGCGGCGCTGGACGGCGGACTATTGGAATGCGACGCACCGGTATTCGGCGGGCGGTGCCTACATCAACTTCATGATGGACGAGGGCCAGGACCGCGTCCGCGCCACCTATGGTCCCAACTACCAGCGGCTCAGCGAAGTCAAGGCGCAATACGACCCGGGCAACGTGTTCCGCATCAACCAGAACATCCTGCCCGCTCGCTGAAGCTGACATGGCTGTCCCACACGGGGATTGATGTAGAGATCATCGCGAGGCCGGCGGCACCGCCTGGGTGCCGCCGCGTCTCGCTTTCCCGCTTTACGCGACTTGCTGCCGGATCGCATGGCACTATGGAGCGGCCATGACCGATCTGACCGTTGCCATCACCGACGGCGTCGCGCTGCTCACCCTCAACCGCCCCGAGCGGCGCAACGCCTACACCGCGGAGATGGGTCAGCTGCTCAACCGCGCCTACCGGAGTTGCGACGACGACGACGCGGTGCGCGCGATCGTCCTCACCGGAGCCGGCGACGCGTTCTGTGCCGGCGCCGACTTCTCGTCGGCGACAAGTCCTTTCGACGCTCCGCAGGATGACTCGGGGTTCACGGCGGCACCCACCGATCCGGCCGCGTTCGAGCTGCGCACGCCGGTTATCGCCGCGGTCAATGGGCACGCCATCGGGATGGGCCTGACCATCGCGCTGCAGGCCGACATCCGCATAATGGCTGCCGACGCCAAATACGCTGTCGCGCAAGTCCGTCGGGGCGTCATACCGGACTGCATGTCGCATTGGACACTGCCGCATCTGGTGGGTGGCGCTGCAGCGGCCGACATTCTGTTGACCGGGCGCACATTCGACGGCGCAGAGGCCGCGGCCATGGGTATCGCCACCCGAGCGTTGCCCGCCGACGAGGTACTCGACCACGCGATGACGGTGGCCCGCGACATCGCCGTCAACGTTGCGCCGATGTCGGCCGCGTTGAGCAAACGACTGCTCTGGGACACCATGGTCAAGGGCTATACGCCGCGGCAGGTCGCCGAGCTGGAAACCCAACTGCACCATCGGGTGATGGGCAGCGCCGACGCGCGCGAGGGCATCGACGCATTCCAGCAGCGGCGTTCGCCGCGCTGGAGCCGGTCGGTGTCGGCGGACTGGGAGCCGCTTCCGGAGCTGTGACTACAACGAATGCTTCAGCGCTGCAACGGTTTCCAGGTCGTCGAGCGCCGCAACGCCGCGCCGCAGCCCCTCCATGGCGATGTCTTCGACCTGCATCCCGCCCATTCCCGCGGTGATCAGCGAGGCAACGTAGGCGTACAGGGCGCCCTGCCGGAAGCGCAGCCACAGGTCGTCGCCGTCCAGTTCGGGGCCGCCGGCTGCCGTCAGCGCGTGCCGGTAGTCGTCGAGCAGGTCGTGTTGAGCCGCAACCCGGTCTTCTGGCGTCAGGCTGGTGACCAGGGTGTAGGCCAGTTCGCGGGCCGGGTGTCCGCGCCGTACCGCCTGCCAGTCCAGCAGTCCGGCCGCGCCGTCGCGAAAGTACATGTTGCCGGGATGAGCGTCGCCGTGCATGACGGTGTGGGGAGGAGTGTCGATCAGGGTGGCGACCGCCCGGTAGTTGTCGGCGATGAACCGGCCTTTTTCTACCGGGATGTCGCTGCGTTCGGCGATCCGTTTCATCGAGGCGTTCATCAGCGCGCCGGTCAACAGTGAGGTGACGTCACCCGACGGCGTGTACAGCCAGCCCAGTGGCCCGCGCCCGCCGCGGGGCAGCCGGCCCCAGAAGGTGGCATGCAGCTTGGCCAGCAATTCCACGACGAGGCTGGCCTGGTCGGTGGAGAGCGGGTGCAGGGTGTCGGGGAAGACGCACGTCGCGGGCAGGTCCTCCAGGACCAGCAGGTAGCGGCCCGTCCAGGTGTCGAAGGCCGAGCCGTAGGCCTTCGGGACACCCGTGAGTTCGGGCGCGAGCTGGCTATAGAAGCGCACCTCGGTGTGGCCGAGCCGGCCAAGCTCGCCCATCAGTCGGGTGGCGGCGGTTTGCGCCGACAGCTTGACGAACACCGACTCCGGTGCCCGCTCTCCGGTCAACGCCAGCCGCGCCCTTGATGACGTTCCCGCGTCGCTGCCCAGGATGCGCACCGAGCTGACCGTGGTGCCCATGATGTTGGAGAGCAGTTCGGAGTCGATCTCGCCGACCGTGCGCGGTAGCCCGGTCCGGCTGCCCACAAGCGCGTCAGTGGCAACCCGGCCGACCCCGCGGCCCAGATGAGCGGTCAGGCCCATAACCGAGCGAGCCTGACCTACAGGGCTTTTCATAACCATCCATCCCGATTGGCGAACCTGGCCGTGCGCTCTACCGTCGCAGGACCAAAGTAGCCGAACATTTCGACATCAGACAATACTGAGCTATTGTCTGATCTGTGCCACCAGGGTGCGGACCAGATACTGCTCGAGTCACCTGAAGAAAACCCGGCTGCTGGACCGCGTGGGTGAGCATCGACGGCGCCAGCGCGACGATCAAAAACTCGTGTCGGTCCACCGATGGTTGGATCTGGCATTCACGATCATCTCGAAATCCTGGCCTTGCGGTCGGTGCGGGGCTTTGTAGCGCCGCGCGATGCGGGTTCCAACGAAGTCCGGTGGGATGACATCGCCGGTTCGCTGTCGCCAATCCTGCAGGCGTACAGCCAAGTCGGCCGCGATTTCGCCGTTGCCGGGGTCGCCATCTGCCAGCAGGTCAGTGGTCTCGGTCGGATCGGTGCGTAAATCATAAAGTTCCCGCTGCGGCCGGGGCGATTTCACGAAGGGCGCGACGGCCCGTCCGGACAAGCTCTCCTCGATATCCGTCGGCAGATCCAGTAGCGGGCGGGGCGCGTAATTCTCGATGTAGCTGAATTCCTTTGTGCGGATCGCACGAATCGGATCGAACGAGTCGTGATACGTCTTCATGGTGTAAAGCTCTTCGCGTACCGGTTTGGCCGATTCATCCGACGAGAGCAGGGCGTGTGCGTGCGAGACGCCCTCGATCTCGGCGGGAACCTCGAGCCCCAACAATTCGAGCAACGTTGGGACCAAATCGACACCGCTGAACAACTCTTCGTAGACCCGGGGTGCTATCGACCGACTTATGGGTGGGCGCACAAGCATGGCAATGCCGGTTCCCGCGTCGTACAACGTGGATTTCGCGCGCGGTAGCGCCGGGCCGTGATCGGTGAAAAACACCACCCAGGTGCTGGCATCCAGTCCGGTTTCACCGAGCACGTCCAGTAGCCGGCCAACGGCCGCATCTGCGGTCGCGATGGCCCCGTAGAAGGCTGCGACGTCGTCGCGGACTTCGGGGGTATCTGGCAGGTAGTCAGGCAGTTGCACTGCGGTGCTGTCGGCTGGCGCATAGCGGTTCCGGGGGTACGGTCGGTGAGCTTCGAAGAACCCCGCAGTCAACAGGAATGGTTGCCCGCCCCGAAGCCGGGCGCTGTCGCGAAGCCACTCCTCGGCCCTTTCCGCGACATACCCGCAGTAGGAATTCGACACGTCGAGCTCGTCAAAGCCCAGCCGTGCCGGGTGATGCGTCTCGTGCTGCATTCCTAAAAGGCATGTATACCAACCTGATTCGGACAGTATCTGCGGAAGCGTCCGGACTCCGGGGTGGTATTCCCAACCGTGGTGGGCTAGCCCGACGAGGCCGTTGCTCTGTGGGTAGCGGCCGGTGAACAACGACCCCCGTGACGGGGTGCACAGTGGCGCGGTGGCGTGGGCCCGGGTGAACAGGAAGCCTTCGGCGGCAAGCCGGTCCACCCGCGGGCTGGACACGTCCGGGTGACCGTACGCACCGAGGTACCGCCCGAGGTCGTGCCAGTGGACGATCAATATGTTGTCGCCCGTCGCCTCGTTACCCAGCATTCGACACCCGGACTCTCCTCATATCTTCGAACCGTTACGGTCGGTCCGGCCCTGGTCGACGAGCCAGCGCCGGTAAAGCAGAAAGGCGAGCATGAGGGCTGTGGCCCCAATGCCCACTGCGATTGGATATTTGATGTCGGCTGACTTGATGATGAGGGGCAGAATTCCGACCGCGAGTGCAGGTGGCATGCGGATCTGCAGGATGCGCAACACGACGATGCCGGCCGCCATGCTGCAACCCGCCGCGACCCCGCTGTTCCCGAAGACGCTCACGCAGAGCCAACCCGCGGTAGACGTGAGCAGACAGGCGACGGGAAGTTTGCCCGACTTTTGGGCCCATGGACATGATTTGGGATGAGCGAACATCTCGTAGGCGATCACCGCGAGTGGCGGAAATAAGATCAGTCGAAGGCCTGAGGCCGTCGCACCGAGTGCCATTATCGCCAAGAAAAGGAAATACGGCAGGATCCAACGGGTTCCAAGGCCTTTTTCTGGGAGCTCGTCAAGGTCACCGCGCTTAGCGTTGTCGAACACGGCACGATACTTCGTCTCGCAATATCGTCGCCACGCCAGCAGTAGAAGGACCAGAGCTGCGAGGCCTAGCATCACCGAGGCGGGGTAACGCCAATTCGTTATTCCCAAGACCAGCGGTAGCATGCCTGCCGCGATGGCTGGGGCAATATTCGACTTGACCGCCGCCAACAGAAACAAGCACAGTGCCACTACCAGCAGCACGGTCCAAACGTGATAGCCAAACCGTTGTGCGATCAATGTGCCGATGCCCGCCGCCAGTGTGGGGACGATGACCAGTTGTATCGGCTGAGTCGCCCACTTTCCCCACGGCCGCGTCAACACGTCGTGAGAGAGTGCCGCAACCGCGGGAAACAACACATAATGCCAGCCGCTGCACTGGGCTGTCGCCGCGATCGCCACGACATACAGCAGGGCTGCACTCTCCATTGCCAACTGATCGACGGGCTCCAGGGCCCGGTCACTCATGGGTCCCGGGATCTTCATCGCAAAACGTCGCCCCGGCGCGAAGATCAGCCCGCCTCCTCGATAAATCGACTCGTTACCTCCGGACCTCTCGAGTGCATTTCTATGGACAAGGCCAGCAAGCGATCTTTCGCGATCTTTGGCAGCAGCTCGATGGAGCGCGTGGTGGCTGAATCATATTTTGCAGCGGGGTAGCGTTGCAGAATGACGTTCTTCTGTTCTTCCGTCGTGTAGATTTCGAGGAGCATCATGCCGGCGAAGGCCTCGTCCGCAAACTCTGACATGCCGGCCTGTTTCAGAGCCTCGAGTCGCTCATCGTTGATCCACACGTTGATTTTGATACTGCCTGCGTTGTTGTTCATGAATCGAGTCCGCCCAGTCGCTTGAAGGTAAACACGGGGAGCCGATCTCTCAGATAGTCTGTGGTCACGAACGGTGAGCCCTGGCCGTACTTGGCTGCACAATCCATCACGACGTCGAAGACCTCGTGCCGCATAACCTTCTGTGTGGGTTCGACCGCGTCCGTGAGTATGCTTCTGATCAAGCTGCCGCTAAAACTCTGGGCTTTCGAGGTGTGGCCACAAAGAGCTGAATTTGTGACCTCTAGACATTCGGGGCAGTACCAATTCTCCCTCAGGAACACCGGTTTTATGCCGAGCTCTGTTCTGTATTGCTTGAGCAGATTTTGTGCATCGTACGGGTCGTAGAAGTCCCCCACCCCCGCGTGGTCTCTCCCGAACATGTGATGTGTACATCCGAGATTCGTTCTCAGGATCGCGTGGAAGATCGCCTCCCTAGGTCCCGCATACCGCATGTCCCACAAGGTGAACGAGACCATGTGAACGTCGTCGCGGAAATATCCGCTGGTCCTCAACATGTTCTGCGCCAAGAGTATTGCTTCGTCGATGTAGTCGCCGACGCGTTTCTGGCCGATGATCGCGTTGACCAGCACTCCCGTCTTCAGAGTGTCGACGGGCATATCTTCGTTCGCGGCCAACCAGGCTTGTTTCATGAGCGCCTCGTGGCCAGTGTGGGGAACGTTCCTCGTCTGATGGGCGACGACGTGCTTCCAGTTCTTCTCCCGCAACGCATCCATATGTTGCTTAGGTGTGAGCCAAAAACTTCGGAACGGCTCGTTGAAAACCGGCTCGTTTATCAGGGTGATGTCGCCGCCGATGAACCTGTTCTCGTATGCGAGCATCTTTTTGACCCCGGGATGCCGGGCCTCGGTTGTGCCATATGTTTTTTCGGCCATCCGCTCGCGGTCGTACTCGTATATCTCGTCAATGTCAAGGATCGCCATCGGGTCGCCGAGATATTCGAGAACTACTCTCCCGCCTTCTTTTATCCGGCGTGCCTCGATGTGGTCCACCGACATGTCGAAGACTATCGGGATACTCCATAATGTTCCGTCGGGGAGTTGCATCTTTTCCAGTGTTGTATCGACTTCGAGGCTGCCCATAAAGCCCGTCAGTGGGGTGAAGAACCCGTACGACAGGCTGATGACCTCGTGCGCGGTCGCTTTTTATATTTGGATGCACGGCATGCCCTTTATCTCATTCGCGACATCCGCGGTGGAAACGCGCTCCACAATCGGTTTCCCGTTGTGACCTCGATAATCCATCTTTAGGACCTTTCTGTTGTCTGAAGCGGTTGCTTCAAGTTGACCCCGGGAAGTGTCATGTTCGGATCGCCGTCGGACAGGTGAACCGCGTGGATGCCGGGCTTTGTCCTCAATTTCGCGAGGAGACTCTCGAGCTGCGCCGAGTCGGTGTGCCAATGCTGCACTTCGTCAGGGTGCTCAGCCATGTCGGCGACAACTCGCTGCAGGTCGGCTGACGACTCGCCGTCTTCAGCCCCGGCGCCGTTGAGCGAGGTGGACCGGAGTGGTGCGCCGCGGCCACGCAGGGCGTAGGGCGCGGCGGCGGCTAAAGCTCCTCCGGCCATGCCTGACAGGACCATTCCACTGAGCAGAGTCCCCTCGCTGACCGACGCGGCCGCCACCGCGTTTTCGGCCGCGCCCGACAACACGGAGGCGACCGTTCTGATCGCCGGGGTGGCGACAGCCCAACTCGGCGGCACTGCCATCCCGCCGACCGGG
>NZ_DATJYB010000025.1:0-4746 GCF_035499775.1 Mycobacterium sp.
CCTGATTGGCAACGCAGCGGCGGACAGCTTCACGCTGGGGAGCACGCTGAGCGGTTCGATCACCGGCGGAGGCGGGGCCAACACGCTGACTGGTGCTAACGCGACCACCGCCTGGACGGTGACGGCGGCTGATGCCGGTACGGTTACCGGGGTCACGGGCGGCTTCACGCAGATCGGCAGCCTGATCGGTGGTTCGGGGGCTGACAGCTTCACGCTGGCGGGCGGCACATTGAGCGGCTCGCTCGCGGGCGGCGGCGGCAGCAATACGCTGACTGGTGCCAATGTGAACACGACTTGGACCATCACTGCGGCCGACGCTGGCAACATGGCAGCAATCACGGGGGGCTTCACCCAGATAGGCAATCTGACGGGCGGGACGGCAAACGATACGTTCGCGTTCAATGGCGCCACTGCGGGTGTCAGCGGAAACATCGCGGGTGGCACAGGCACCAATTCGCTCGATTACTCTGCATATACGGGCGGTGCCGTGACGCTCAACGTAACTGCTCCAGGAATAGCCACAACTACGGGAATCGGCGGAACGTACAGCGGCATCAACTCTGTCACAGGCAGCGCAGCAAGCGACACGGTCACAGGTACGGGCGCGACCTACAACACCTTCAACACGACGACCAAGGGTACGTTCACCGCCGGCGGCATCGCGGTGAGTTCGTTTGAAAACATCAACGACTCGGGCGCGGCGACGGTCACCATGACCGGCGCGACGACGGGCGGAATCTCGGGCAACGTCACTACGGCCGGCGGCCTGGTGACTCTGGGTGCGGCTGCCGGCAACGTCGGCGGCAACGTCAGCATGGGCGGTGCCGGCACGCTGAATATGGGCACGGCTGGCACGGTGACTGGAACGGTGAACACAGCCACGGTCAGTTACGCCAGCTATCTCGTGCCGGTGACTTTCAACGTGACGACGCCTTCACTGCCTGGCATGGCGTCGTTCACCGGCGTGACCTCGGTCGTCGGCAGCCCGAACACGGACACGGTGACGGGTACGAACGTCACTTGGACGCTGACGGGCGCCAACTCCGGAACGGGCGGCGGCTTCAGTTGGTCCTCGTTCGAGAACCTGACCGACACCGGCAACGCCAATATCACAGGCGGCGGAAGTGTGGCCGGCGCAATTGCGGTCACCGGCAGTTCGACGCTGACGGGCTCCATCGGCAGCGGCGGCGGCCAGAGCTACGGCGGCCCAATCACCCTGGGCGGCGCGACGACCCTGCAATCGACGGGCGGGGGTACCATCAATCTGGGCGGCACGGTCAACGGTGCAACGTCGCTTGTGATTGCCACCACCGGCAACGTCGCGCTTGGCGGCGCCATCGGCGGCACGACGCCGCTGACGGCGTTCACGGTGGCGGGCACTGTCCCCTCGACGCCGCCGAGCACCTTCCCGGACCAGACGAAGATTCCGCCGGCCGGCAACATTTCCTTCGGCGCCGGCGCGGACATTACCGCGACTTCCAACACCACGGGCGCGGTGAGGCTCAGCGCGAACAGCTTCACGGGAAACACGACGATCACGACGGGCGACCTCATTCTCAATGCGCAGACGACGATTCCCGTAAACAACAGCATCACCTTGGACGTGAGCAACTTTGGTCTGAGCGGGGTGAACGGCAACTACTCCTTCGGCGGCGCGATTATCAGCAACACGGTGGCTACGCCCTCGGGCTCGGACATCGGCGTGACGGTAGGCGGGGTCAGCCTGAAGCAGAGCACCCTCGAGTCGCAGGCCGCATCGGCCGCTTCGACCGCGTCCGCTACCGCGGCGCAGTCAGCGGCGAAGGAGGCGGCGAACACCTTCGGGACGGATAGCGTGGTAGAGCAGATCGAGTATGGTTTCGCCGGCGATGTCGGCACGCTGCCGCCGATCGACCACAGGCTGCAAGGCGTCGGCATATCGGTACCGCACTGCTTTAACGATAGCCGGGAAGGGGAGGCCTGCACCAATTAGCCGCCCCCGGGGATATTCCAGGAGCGGGAAAGCGGAACGGGGGGCGCGTCGGCGCCCCTTTCTTTTGGGCCGTGTAAAATTGCCGGGATAGCGGGCGTATCCAGAGGGGAACGGAAGCAGAAAGATGGCCGAGCAGCAAGCGCAAGCCGCCGTGCTTTTCGCCGACGTAAGCGGCAGCACCAAACTCTACGAAACCGCGGGCGACCAGGTCGCCAAAGCCGCGATCGACGAGTGCGTGCGCATCATGCGCGAGCGCACGGAAGCGGCCAAGGGCCGCGTCATCAAGACCATCGGCGACGAAGTCATGTCCTCGTTTCCCAGCGCCGACGCCGCGGCCGACGCTGCGATCCAGATGCAGGAAGCCATCAACGAGCTCAAGCCGGTCGGCAACACCAAGATCGGCATCCGTATCGGCTTCAATTGGGGGCCGATCGTGGTCCAGGCCGACGGCGACATCTTCGGCGACGCGGTCAACGTTGCCTCGCGCCTGTCGCATGTCGCAGTGAAAGGGCAGATCATCACCGCGCGGGACACGGTGATGCACATGGCGCCGATGCTGAAATCGGCCACCCGCAAGATCACCGCCATCCAGATCAAGGGCAAGGCGGCCGAGGTCGAGGTCTACGAGCTGATGTGGCAGCAGAGCGAGGATGCCACCACCATGGCGGCCGCGCGTTCGGTGTACAAGCCGAAGAAGACCACGCTGCGCCTCCTGCTGCAGGGCAAGGAACACTTGCTGACCGACGATCTGACCGCGGTGTCGATGGGGCGCGACGCCTCCGCCGACCTCGTGATCACGGACCGGATGGCTTCGCGCTCGCACGGCAAGATCGAGCGCCGCCTGGACAAGTTCGTTCTCACAGACCATAGCGCCAACGGCACCTTCGTGATGGTGGAGGGCGACCGGGAGGTCGTACTGCGCCGGGAAGAGTTCACGCTGCGCGGCCGTGGCTGGATTGCCTTCGGCCAGTCGAAAACAACCGCCACCGACATACTCGAGTACTACTGCGAATGACGTCGCGCCGCAGCCTGGCCGCCTTGATGCTGGCCTGCGCGGCGGTGCTGCCCCTGGCGGCGCGGGCCCAGATCAAACCGACGCACGAGGTACGGCGGGGAGATACGCTGTTCGCGGTCGCGCGCAAGGCCAAGCACGAGGGCGTCAGCCGCAATCAGATGATTCTGGCGATCTTCCGCGCCAATCCGAACGCGTTTCCAGGCGGCGATATCAACAAGCTCGAGGTCGGAACCGTTCTCGCCATTCCGCCACGCGAGGTGGTGGCCGCTATTGACCCCGCCGAGGCCGACCGGCAGGTGGCTAGCCTGATTGCCGCCAAACCTGGGGCGGCACCCCCGTTGGCGTCCGCCAAGCCCGCCGCAAAGATGGTTCCCACGCCATCTCCCGGCCGCGAGGACGCGATACGGCGCTACCGGGAAGGCCTTGCGCTGGAGCACAAGGGAGACGACCAGGGCGCGCTGAAGGCCTATCTGGAGGCGGGCGAGGCTGGCTACGGGGTCGCCCAGCGCAAGCTGGGGCAGATCTACGACAAGGGGAACACGGCGGTGCAGCGTGACTATCAAACCGCCCTGTACTGGTACCAGAAGGCGCGGGAGCAGGGGGTCGAGATCGACAAGCCCCTCCCGCGCATGACAACCAAATGATCCCGCAGGCTATTCCGGGCGGCCGGATCGGGTTAAAAGAGTGCGACTTCTGCCCTTGTCTTAACCCCGCCGCGTCAAGATAATATCGAGTTGTGGTAAATCGCCCGAAAAATCTGATGCTTAGTTCCGTTCGGGAGGCCGATGTCGTCGCCTGCTGAGCAACTCAAGCAACTGGGCCGCTACGACCTGACCCGTGTTCTGGGCAAGGGCGCGATGGGCATCGTCTATGAAGGGATGGACCCCAAGCTGCACCGCAAGGTGGCGATCAAGACGATTCTCAAGGGGCACATGGATGACGATGATGCCGCCAAGGAATATTCGATGCGGTTCATGCGCGAGGCCCAGGCCGTCGCGCGCCTCAACCATCCCCATATCGTGCAGGTGTACGACTTCGGCGAGGAATCGCAGGTCGCCTACATCGTCATGGAGTTCATCAAGGGCAAGGAGCTCAAGAACTTCTTCGACGCCAACGAGCGCTTCGAACTGAAGGAAGCAGTGCGCATCATGTGCGAGCTGCTCGATGCGCTCGATTTCGCGCACGAGGGCGGCATCGTGCACCGCGACATCAAGCCGGCCAACGTGATGCTGGACGGCCAGGCGCGCGTCAAGCTGGCCGACTTCGGCGTCGCGCGCGTTTCCGACGACCGTTCGGCCGCGGAAAAGACGCAGGCCGGCACGATGGTGGGTACCCCGGCCTACATGTCGCCCGAGCAGATTACCGGCGGCAACGTCGACCGGCGCACGGACATCTTTTCGGCCGGCATCATCCTCTACCAGTTCCTGACCGGCGAGAAACCGTTCACCGGCTCGGGCGCCTGGACCATCGCGAAGAAGATCATCCAGGACCATCCGCCGCTGCCCTCGTCGATCAACAATACGATCTCGCCGCTGTTCGACAACGTCGTCAACAAGGCGCTGTCGAAGACGGTCGAGGGGCGCTACCAGAGCGCCAAGGAATTCAGCATCGCGCTCAAGCGCGCGCTGGAAGGCAAGTCCGAGGAGGACGATTCCGACAAGACGGTCGTCGGCTCGATGGGCGACCTGTCGTCGCTCGCCAAGCCCGCCGCTTCGGTGGCAGCGGCCAAGGCCGACTCGACCAAGGGCACCACCGCCAC
>NZ_DATJYB010000026.1:0-14599 GCF_035499775.1 Mycobacterium sp.
GCAGCGAGTGTGCCGCCACCAGCACGGTTACCCTAAATCACGTGTCACACGACGCCCCGGCCCGCAGCCTGCGGCCCCAGCGCGTGGACGCATCGCGCGGCAAATACTGGTGGGTGCGTTGGGTGGTGCTCGGCCTCGTCGCGATCGTGCTTGCCGTCGAGGTGGCACTCGGGTGGGACCAGTTAGCCAAAGCCTGGACGAGCTTGTACCGGGCCAACTGGTGGTGGCTGATCGCCGCGGTGGTGGCGTCGGCCGCGTCGATGCACAGCTTCGCCCAGATCCAGCGCACCCTGCTCAAGTCCGCAGGGGTGCACGTCAAGCAACTCCGGTCGGAAGCCACCTTCTACGCCGCCAACTCGCTGAGCACCACGCTGCCGGGCGGGCCGGTGCTGTCGGCGACGTTCCTGTTCCGCCAGCAACGCATCTGGGGCGCGTCGACGGTGGTGGCGTCCTGGCAGTTGGTGATGTCGGGTGTGCTGCAGGCCGTGGGGTTGGCGCTGCTCGGATTGGGCGGCGCGTTCTTCCTGGGCGCCAAGAACAACCCGTTCTCGCTGCTGTTCACGCTCGGCGGATTCGTCGCGCTGTTGCTGCTGGCCCAGGCGGTGGCGTCGCGGCCGGAGCTGATCGAGGGGATCGGCACTCGAGTCTTGGCGTGGGCCAACTCAATTCGCGGCAGACCGGCCGACACCGGCCTGGCCAAGTGGCGCGAGACGCTCATGCAGCTGGAATCGGTCAGCCTGGGCCGGCGCGACTTGGCGGTGGCGTTCAGCTGGTCACTGTTCAACTGGGTCGCCGACGTGGCCTGCCTGGGCTTTGCCGCCTACGCGGCCGGCGACCACGCGTCGGTCGCGGGGTTGACGGTTGCCTACGCGGCGGCCCGCGCGGTGGGGACGATTCCGCTGATGCCGGGCGGGTTGTTGGTCGTGGAGGCGGTGCTGGTGCCCGGCCTGGTGTCCAGTGGCATGTCGTTGCCGAGCGCCATCTCCGCGATGCTGATCTACCGGCTGATCAGCTGGTTGCTCATCGCCGCCATCGGCTGGGTGGTGTTCTTCTTCGTGTTCCGCACCGAGCACACCACGGACGACGACGACCCGATCACCGGCCCGCTGCCGCTGGCGGAGCTACAGCGCGAACTGTCCGTCGACCCGACCGAGACGGCTTTGCAGGGTCCGCTACCGCCGCCCGATGGGGCTGTGGATTAGTGGGCGCGGTTTGGAGCCTGCGCTCACGGCGCCGAGACTGAACCCAGGGCGCCGAGACTGAACCTAGGGCTAGGTTTCGCGAATTTTCGCGCTCTGACTTCAGTCTCGCCGCGGCAAACGCTTAGCCCGCGCGGTTGGCCCGGGGCGGGCCGGGAAGCGGCGAGGCCGGGATACCACCCGACGGCGGCGGAGCAACCGGCGCACCGGCCGGCGACGCGCCCGGCAGGCCCGGGAGCCCACCGCCCTGCGCCTGCTGCATCATTCCGATGGCCTGCGGGAGGCTGATCGGCAGCTTGCACCTGGTCGACAGGTTGGTCAACGGCTGCGTCATCGTCTGCATATCGAGGGCGACCTTGGGATTGGCCGTGAAATACGACTTGAGCGTGTCGAACGATTGCGGGCCCGCCTGCTGTTGCAGCACCGACGTCATCACGTTGTCGGTGTCCGGATGCGCGTCCAGATAGTCGCCCAGCGACTTGGTGACCGAACTGACCGTCCTGGCGACTTCACTGGCCGCACAGGGGTCGGCCGCACCAGTGGCGTGCGGCTCGGCCATCAGCCCGAAGGCGGCGGCCGGCACCGCGACGGCGATCAGTCCTGCGGCGAGCTTGCGGCGCCTGGTGTTCATGAACAACTCCCCTAACGGTTTGCGAATGGCCGCGCTAACGACGCGCCTCACAAACGGCTTAACGGCTTGAGTCCCCCGACACCCGCACGGCCATCCGACATCCTGCCATCCCGGGCAGTTTCGCCGCCAGTTCGCGGTTGTGAGGCGCGACACCGAAGGAGCGGGTTAGTGCTGCGCCAATTTGACCAACCGCATCGCGCCGCCGCTCCGGTGACCCATGGGACAGGTGGGACGCCTGCGTCGGCCGCACCGAAAATCCCAGCCCGCCCTCGGTTTCACAACGGTTCTGCAACTTCCCCGGCCTATCCCCGTCGTCCCAGCTCAGATACCGCGAACCGGATTTAATCCACAGGCTGCTGCGGTAGGCTCGCGCCAGCATGCATTGCGCGAGGAAATCGCGAGAATTACGGGGAGCCCGAAATCCAGCAGTTCATGATGCGCCTAAGCCGCAGCCTGCGCAGATTCCGCTGGTTGGTCCTGACAGGCTGGCTGCTTGCATTGGTGCCGTCGGTCTATCTGGCGTTGACGCAGTCCGGGCATCTCACCGGCGGTGGCTTCGAGGTCGCCGGGTCGCAGTCGATCGCGGTCCACGACCAGCTCGAGGAGCAATTCCGCGAGCAAGGAGCGTCGTCGTTGGCGCTGGTAGCGGCCCCCCGCGCGGATGCCAGCTACCAGGACATCAACGATGCGGTCGCGTTGCTGAGGAACATCGCCGGCGAGGTCCCCGGCGTATCGGAGGTACCCAACCCCACCCAGCGACCCCCCCAGCCGGACCGGCCCTACGTGGTGTCACTGCGGCTCGACTCCCGCAACACCAGCGACGTCGCCAAGAAACTACGCACCCGGGTGGGCATCAAGGGCGACCAATCCGGACAGACAGCGAACGGCCACGTGCGGCTCTACGTCATCGGGCAAGGCGCGCTCAGCGCTGCCGCGGCGGCCAACACCAAGCACGACATCGCCGAAGCGGAAAAGTGGAACCTGCCGATCATCCTGATCGTCCTACTCGCGGTGTTCGGTTCGCTGGCCGCCGCGGCGATCCCGCTGGCCCTGGGCGTCTGCACGGTCGTGGTCACGATGGGCCTGGTCTACCTGTTGTCGATGCACACCACCATGTCGGTGTTCGTCACCTCGACGGTGTCGATGTTCGGCATCGCGCTCGCCGTCGACTACTCCTTATTTATCCTGATGCGCTTCCGCGAGGAACTGCGTACCGGCCGTCAGCCGAGGGAGGCCGTCGACGCCGCGATGGCCACCTCCGGGCTCGCGGTGGTGCTGTCCGGAATGACCGTCATCGCGTCGCTGACCGGGATCTACCTGATCAACACCCCCGCGCTGAAGTCGATGGCAACCGGAGCGATTCTCGCCGTCGCGGTCGCGATGCTGACGGCTGCCACCTTGACACCAGCGGCGCTGGCGACGTTCGGGCGCCAAGCCGCAAAAAGGGCGGCGCTGCTGCACTGGTCACGCCAGCCTGAGAGCACTACGTCCCGGTTCTGGACGCGCTGGGTGGGATGGGTGATGCGCCGGCCGTGGATATCGTCACTGGGGGCGTCGCTGGTCCTGATCCTGATGGCCGCACCGGCGTTGTCGATGGTGATGGGCAACAGCCTGCTGCGCCAGTTCGACTCGTCGCACGAGATCCGAGCCGGGGTGGCCGCGGCGTCCCAGGCACTCGGCCCCGGCGCGCTGGGTCCGGTTCAGGTGCTGGTCACCTTCCCCGACGGCAACGCGTCCTCGCCGGAGCACAGCCAGACGGTCGGCGCGGTCCGGCAGCGAATGATGCAGGCACCCAACGTCAAGTCTGTGGCACCGCCGGTGTTCGCCGACGACAACCGCAGCGCGCTGCTGTCCGCGGTGCTGACGGTCGATCCCGAGGACCTGGGCGCCCGGGAAACCGTCAAGTGGATGCGAGCCCAGCTGCCCGGGGGCACCGAGACCGACTCGGCACACGTCAACGTCGGCGGCCAGACCGCGCTGATCAAGGATTTCGACGACCGGGTGTCGCAGACCGAGCCGCTGGTGCTGCTGTTCGTCGCGCTGATCGCCTTCTTCATGCTGCTGATCTCCATTCACTCGGTCTTCCTGGCGCTCAAGGGCGTGCTGATGACGTTGCTGTCGGTGGCCGCCGCCTACGGCAGCCTCGTGATGGTGTTCCAGTGGGGCTGGCTGGAGAAGCTCGGGTTCGCGCATATCACCTCGATCGACAGCACGGTGCCGCCGCTGGTGCTGGCGATGACGTTCGGGTTGTCGATGGACTACGAGATCTTCCTGCTGACCCGAATCCGCGAGCGCTTCCTGCTGTCCGGGGACACCCGTGACGCGGTCGCATACGGCGTGAGCACCAGCGCACGCACCATCACCAGCGCCGCCCTGATCATGATCGCCGTGTTCATCGGCTTCGCATTCGCCGGGATGCCGCTGGTCGCCGAGATCGGCGTCGCGTGCGCGGTGGCGATCGCGGTGGACGCCACCGTGGTGCGGTTGGTGCTGGTCCCGGCTCTGATGGCGATGTTCGCCCAGTGGAACTGGTGGATGCCCAAGTGGATGCTGCGGGTGTTGCCGTCGGTCGACTTCGACAGGCCGCTGCCCGACGTCGACCTCGCCGACATCGTCGTGATCCCGGAGGACATCGCGGCACTGGTAGCCCCCAACGCGGACCTGCGGATGGTGCTCAAATCGGCGGCCAAGCTCAAACTCCTGGCACCCGATGCCATCTGCGTCGCCGATCCCCTCGCCTTCACCGGGTGCGAACGGAACGGCAAGGAGCCCGCCGAAGCACTGCCGCCAGACCAGGAACCGGGGCTATGCCAGCTGGAAGACGGAGACATCGGGGACACCGGCGAGCTGCGGGTGGTCTCGGTCGACACCAGGACCGGCAATAAATCGGCGGCCCGCAAGCTCGTCGGCGGCCTGGCTTCCCGCAACGGCATCGCCTGGGCGATCCCGTGGGGTACCCGCCCGGTGCACCCGGTCACCCTGTGGCGTGGTCGGCTCTCGGTCGCCATCGAGGCTCTCGAGACCGACACCGACCCCCGCGACCGGCCCAAATACGCGCGGCGCAGCCCGGTGGAGACCACTCATGTGCAGCTACCCACCGGCGACCGGCTGCTGGTTCCGACCGGCGCGGAAGCGCTGCGCCTCAAGGGCTACCTGATCATGTGCCGTAACAGTCGCCGCGACTACACCGAATTTGCCGACATGGTGGAAGCGATGGAACCCGAGACCGCCGCCGTGGTGCTGGCCGGGATGGACAGGTATTACTGTTGTCAACCACCCGGCTCCCGCTCGAGGCGACAATGGATGGCCAGTCAGCTGGTGCGCCGGCTCGCTGATCCACATCCGTCTGACCTCGATGACGATCAGTTGACTGAACCAGACGCCCAGGCAGACTGGGATGAGGTCCGGCAGCGCTGCCTGTCGGTGGCCGTGGCGATGTTGGAGGAGGCGAGGTGACTTTGGCAGCCGAGCGACGCCAAGGACCGACGCCGCGCCGGTCCCCCAGGTCCGCCGTGAAACCGGGCACCCGCGGGCCCGACCTCGATCAGCCGGTGGAGTTCTGGCCCACCGCCGCCATCCGTTCGGCGATGCAAGGCGGCGATATCGCCACCTGGAAGCGGATCGCCGCCGCGCTGAAACGTGACCCGTACGGACGCACTGCCCGCCAGGTCGAAGAGGTCCTCGATGGCACCCGGCCGTACGGCATCTCCAAGGCATTGGCCGAGGTGCTGGAACGCGCGCGCATCCACCTGGAGGCCAACGAACGTGCCGAGGTGGCCCGCCATGTGCGCCTGCTTATGGAACGCTCCGGACTGGCCGAAGAGGAATTCGCCTCTCGCCTCGGTGTGGACCCCGAGGATCTGATCGCCTACCTCGACGCCAGCATCAGCCCGTCGGCCTCCCTGATGGTCCGGATGCGCCGGCTCTCCGACCGGTTCGTCAAGGTGAAGTCCAGCCGTCCGGCCGACACCAACTAATTCGGCCTAATTCGGATGGTGGCGACCCGCTTCACCGGGCTCCGCCGCGCTCGCGATCGCCACGAGACCCGATGGTGACGACCCGCTTCACCCGGCTCCGCCGCGCTCGCGATCGGCTCCGCCGCGCTCGCGATCGCCACTAACGCGGGTTGATCGGCATTACGTCCACTACCAGCCAGTCGTTGCCGCGCTTGGTCAACGCCACCCGCAGTGGGCGCGCCGCCTGATCGGGCGGCTGACCCGGCGTGTTCTGCGTCACCCGCAGGATGACCGCCACACTCGCCGCCGACGGCCCGATCGCCTCGACCCCGGCCGCCAACGTGGCGGCCGAAGCGGTGACGTTGCGCTTGACCAGTTCGACGGTGAACTTCTGGTACTGCTCCTTGAACGGGTCCGCCCGCTCGGGCACCATCATCGCGGCCGCCTTGTTGACGGAGGCCGTCGGATCACCCGGGTTGAACGACGCCTCCGCCTCAGCCATCGCGATCGCAATCTGGACCACCGATCGGGAATCGTCTTTGAACCGGCGGTCCGGTTTCGTCCAGTGCGTGTACCCGGTCACCACCGCCGCCGACAGCGCGGCAGTGGTCAGGAAAACGACGCCCATACGCAGCCGGGGGGCGTCGTCGTCGGTACCGACACTGACCGAGTCTCGGCGCAGCAGCCAGAAGTTGACCGCCATCGCCTCCACGATCAGCAGCACCAGCACCGAACACACCGACACCCACCACAGCGGCCAGGCCAGCACGACCCCGATCGCCAGCAGCGCGACCACCGCTGCGAGCGGCGCCAGGATGTCGAACGCCAGCAGCCGCCATCGATTTCTCATCGGATCGACTCCAGCCGGGAGATCATCAGCTTGCCCTCCACATTGGAGACCTCGAGCCGCAAGCTCCAATGCACCGTCAGCGGCTTGCTGCCGGCGTTTTCGCTGACCGAGGTGGCGACCACCATTACGGAGTCGCCTCGACTGGCGAATGCCGGCAGCTTGGTGGTGACGACGGGCCGCGCCCTGCCGGGCTGGGTGTCCAGGTCGCGGTGCACAGTTTCGATCGCGACCGACTCGATCTGGCCGACGCTGTGCGACTGCAACTTCTGCACGACCTGTCGATAAGGCTGCAGCGAGGCCTCGAAGTCGGTGTTGAGTTCTCCGACCGTCCCGTCATGCAGTTTCTGCAAACTCGAGTCGAGGTTGCCGGTGTTCATGTTGATCAGCACACCCGTCCACTCGGCAGCCTTCTGCATGACTCGGCTCAGGTAGGCGCGCTCGTTGGTGTCTTCGCGGTGTGCGTGCCAGATGAAGACGCCGAGCACGACGGCGGCCACCGACAGCACGGCGAGAAAGGTCGACCCGACGCCGTAGCCGGAAAAGACCCGATCGTACTCGTCGTCGTCTTCGTCGTCTTCGTCGTCCGCGTAATCGTCGTAGTCTTCGGCGTCGTCGGCGTCCTTGGCCTCAGGCGCCGGCTCGGTCTTTTTGCTCTTCTTGGTGGGCGCGGCCGCCTTACTGGAAGCCGGAGCGACCACGGTCGCGGCCGCGTCGGTGTCGGGCAGGGCCGCAGCCTGGGTGCTGGCCACGATGGTGTCGGCGTGCTCCTGTTCCGGTGGGCTCAATGCTTGGTGGGCGGCGCTAGCAAACTCCCCAGCGCTCGCGTAGCGATCCTGCGGGTCTTTGGCCATCCCGCGCGCGATGACGTCGTCGAAGCCGGCAGGGATCTCGGCCCGCTGCTGGCTGGGTTGCGGGATGGGAGCGTTCAGGTGCGCGGTGATCAGCGCGGGCAGGTCCACGGCGTCATAGGGCGGGGATCCGGTCAGGCATTCATAGAGCACGCAGGCCAGCGCGTAGATGTCCGTGTGGTGGCTCACCTCGGCGTTACCGAGCCGCTCGGGGGCCATGTAGGCAAACGTGCCGATGGTAGTGCCCGAGCTGGTCAGCTTGGCGTCGGTGGCCGCGTTGGCCAAGCCGAAATCCACCAGGCAGGCGAAGTCGTCGCCGGTGAGCAAGATGTTGGCCGGCTTCACGTCGCGGTGGATCACTTGTTGGGCGTGGGCGGCATCGAGCGCTGCGGCGATCTGACGGACGATCGCCACCGCCCGCGCGGGATCCAGCTGGCCCTCGCTCGCCAGCATGCTGAGCAGATCGGTGCCCTCGATGAGCCGCATGTCGATGTAGAGCTGTCCGTCGATCTCCCCGCAGTGGTGGATCGGCACCACGTGCGGTTCGTGCAGCCGCCCGGCGGTGCGTGCCTCACGGTCGAGCCGTTGCCGAAATGCCTCGTTCTGCGAATACGGGGCCGCCATCAGCTTCAAGGCCACCACCCGGTCCATCTCGGTGTCCTGGGCCTCGTACACCTCGCCGAACCCGCCTCGGCCCAACAGCCGCCGGAGCCGGTAGCGCCCGAACCGCGAACCCTCCCGCGAACCCGTCAGGGTTTCGCCGGCCGTCGGCTCTTGCACCACTACATCACTCCTCAAGCCACCAGACATCGACACCAGCCAGGCAACAGTATGCGACTCGTCCAGAGTGCCCGAAGCCCCGTTCCGCAACCCATGGGACGACCGCGACCCAGAAACGATGGAAGGATGGCGGGGTGACTGTAGAAGCCATCCGCTCGGGCATCGACCTGAGTTACGTCGACGCGGACGCCCGACCCCAAGACGACCTGTTCGGCCACGTCAACGGCCGCTGGCTGGTCGAATACGACATGCCGGCGGACCGGGCGACCGACGGCGCCTTCCGTGCTTTGCGTGACCGGGCCGAGGAGCAGGTGCGCGACCTGGTCATCGAGGCCGGCAACTCCGGCGCCGAGTCGCAGACTGACGAACAACGCATCGGCGACCTCTACGCCAGCTTCCTGGACGAGGAGGCCGTCGCGCGCGTTGGTGTGCAGCCCCTGCTCGACGAGCTGACCGCGATCGACGCGGCCGCCGATTCCGCGGCGCTGGCCGCCGTCCTCGGCGCCCTGCAGCGCACCGGTGTGGGTGGCGGCGTCGGCATGTATGTAGACACCGATTCGAAGAACTCGACGCGCTACCTTGCGCACTTCCGCCAGTCCGGCATCGGATTGCCCGACGAGTCCTACTTCCGCGATCCGCAGCACGCCGAGGTGCTGGCGGCCTACCCGGGACACATCGCCCGGATGTCCAGCCTGGTGTATGGCGGTGACCCGGCCGAGTACGCGGATACCGCGGCCCGCATCGTGGCGCTGGAGACCAAACTGGCCG
The DNA here is from genome assembly GCF_035499775.1 of Mycobacterium sp. Classification (GTDB taxonomy): domain Bacteria; phylum Actinomycetota; class Actinomycetes; order Mycobacteriales; family Mycobacteriaceae; genus Mycobacterium. The sequence continues at coordinate 9,033 of NZ_DATJYB010000026.1, forward strand.
CCGCGCACTGGGACGTGGTCAAGCGCCGCGACGCCGACCTCACGTACAACCTGCGCACATTTGCCGAGTTGCAGGCCGAAAGTCAAGGGTTCGATTGGCCCGGCTGGGTGGCCGCACTGGGCAGTACACCCGACGCTGTCGCGGAAATTGTTGTGCGCCAACCCGATTACCTCACCACCTTCGCCGCACTGTGGAGCAGTGAGGATCTCGACGACTGGAAGCGTTGGGCGCGTTGGCGTTTGATCAGCGCCCGGGCCGACCTGTTGACCGACGACCTGGTCTTGGAGAGCTTCGACTTCTACGGACGGCTGCTGTCGGGTGCCGAGCAGATCCGCGATCGCTGGAAGCGGGCGGTGTCGCTGGTGGAGGGCCTGATGGGCGATGCCGTCGGAAAGCTCTACGTGGCCAAGCATTTTCCGCCGGGCGCCAAGGCCCGCATCGACACCCTGGTGGACAACCTGCAACAGGCGTATCGGATCAGCATCGACAATTTGGACTGGATGACGCCGCAGACCCGGCAGCGTGCGCTGGCCAAGCTGGACAAGTTCACCGCCAAGGTCGGATACCCGGCCAAGTGGCGGGACTACACCGAGCTGGTGATCCGTCGCGACGACCTGTACGGCAACTACCTGCGCGGGTGCGCGGTAAATCATGACCGCGAGTTGGCGAAGCTCGGCGGTCCGGTCGACCGCGACGAATGGATGATGACGCCGCAGACCGTGAACGCCTATTACAACCCGGGGATGAACGAAATCGTCTTTCCCGCAGCGATTTTGCAACCTCCTTTCTTCGACCCGGACGCCGACGACGCGGCCAACTACGGTGGGATCGGCGCGGTCATCGGCCACGAGATCGGGCACGGCTTCGACGACCAGGGCGCCAAGTACGACGGCGACGGCAACCTGGTCGACTGGTGGACCGACGACGACCGCACCGAATTCGGCTTGCGTGCCAAGGCGCTGATCGAGCAGTACGAGGCTTACACGCCACGAGCGCTCGACGACAGCCACCACGTGAACGGCGCTTTCACCATCGGCGAGAACATCGGCGATTTGGGTGGCTTGTCGATCGCGCTGCTCGCGTATCGGCTCTCGCTGAACGGCGAGGCCGCCCCGGTCATCGATGGGCTGACCGGCGTGCAGCGGGTGTTCTTCGGCTGGGCCCAGGTGTGGCGGACCAAATCACGCGACGCCGAGGCGATCCGGCGGTTGGCCGTCGATCCGCACTCGCCGCCGGAGTTCCGGTGCAACGGCGTGATCCGCAACATGGACGCGTTCTACGAGGCCTTCGACGTCGCCGAAGACGACGCGCTGTTCTTGGACCCCAAGCGCCGCGTCCGCATCTGGAATTAAGCGCCAGCGGCCCATGCAAGGATGGCGGGGTGACTGTAGAGGCCATCCGCTCGGGCATCGACCTGAGCTACGTCGACGCCGACGCCCGACCCCAAGACGACCTGTTCGGCCACGTCAACGGCCGGTGGCTGGCCGAGTTCGAGATACCTGCGGATCGGGCCAGCGACGGCGTCGGTCGGGCGCTGTTCGACCAGGCCGAGGAGCACGTGCGCGACCTCATCATCGAAGCCAGCGAGAAAGGCTCCGCAGCGGGCACCGATGAGCAGCGCATCGGCGACCTTTACGCCAGTTTCCTCGACGAGGAAACCATTGCGCACAGAGGTGTGCAGCCACTGCTCGACGAACTTGCCGTGATCGACAACGCCGTCGACCGCACCGAACTGGCCGCCGCACTGGGTGCGTTGGATCGCGCCGGAATGGGCGGCGCCGTCGGGATGCACGTGAACACCGACGCGAAGGACTCGACCCGCTACCTCGTGTACTTCACGCAGTCCGGCCTCGGATTGCCCGACGAGTCGTATTACCGCGACCCCCAGCACGCCGAAGTGCTCGAGGCCTACCCCGGCCACATCGCCCGCATGTTCAGCCTGGTGTATGGCGGTGACCCGGCCCAGTACGCCGAGACCGCGGCCCGCATCGTGGCGCTGGAGACCAAACTGGCCGCCGCGCACTGGGACGTGGTCAAGCGCCGGGACGCAGAGCTTGCCTACAACCTGCGCACCTTCGCACAACTTCAGACTGAAGCAGTCGGCTTCGACTGGGCGGGCTGGCTGACAGCGTTGGGCACCACACCCGAGGCGCTCGCGGAACTGATTGTGCGCCAACCGGATTACCTCACCACCTTCGCCGCACTGTGGAGCAGTGAGGATCTCGAAGACTGGAAGCTCTGGGCGCGTTGGCGTTTGATCAGCGCCCGGGCCGCATTCTTGACCGACGACCTGGTCTTGGAGAGCTTCGATTTCTACAGCCGCCGGCTCACCGGTGCCGAGCAGATCCGCGCTCGCTGGAAGCGGGCGGTGTCGCTGGTGGAGGGCCTGGCCGGCGATACGGTCGGTAAGCTCTACGTGGCCAAGCATTTTCCGCCGGGCGCCAAGGCCCGTATCGACACCCTGGTGGACAACCTGCGAGAGGCCTACCGGATCAGCATCGACAATCTGGACTGGATGACGCCGCAGACCCGTCAGCGTGCGCTGGCCAAGCTGGACAAGTTCACCGCCAAGGTCGGCTACCCGACCAAGTGGCGGGACTATTCCAAGTTGGTGATTCGCCGCGACGACCTGTACGGCAACTACCGGCGCGGGTGCGCGGTCAACCATGACCGCGAGTTGGCGAAGCTCGGCGGTCCGGTCGACCGCGACGAGTGGTTCATGACGCCGCAGACCGTGAACGCCTACTACAACCCGGGGATGAACGAAATCGTCTTTCCCGCAGCGATTTTACAGCCACCGTTCTTCGACCCGCACGCCGACGATGCCGCCAATTACGGCGGGATCGGCGCGGTCATCGGCCACGAGATCGGGCACGGCTTCGACGACCAGGGCGCCAAGTACGACGGCGACGGCAACCTGGTCGACTGGTGGACCGACGAGGACCGCACCGAGTTTGCCACCCGCACCAAAGCACTGATCGAGCAGTACGAGGTCTACACGCCACGGTCGCTCGACGACAGCCACCACGTGAACGGCGCCTTCACCATCGGCGAGAACATCGGCGACCTGGGCGGGTTGTCGATCGCGCTGCTCGCCTACCAGCTATCGCTGAACGGCGAGCCCGCCCCGGTCATCGATGGGCTGACCGGTGTGCAGCGGGTGTTCTTCGGCTGGGCGCAGGTGTGGCGGACCAAATCGCGTGACGCAGTGGAGATTCAGTTGTTGGCGGTGGATCCGCACTCGCCGCCGGAGTTCCGGTGCAACGGCGTGATCCGCAACATGGACGCGTTCTACGAGGCCTTCGACGTCGCCGAAGACGACGCGCTGTTCTTGGACCCCCAGCGACGCGTCCGAATCTGGAACTAGCGCGAGCGGGGGGCACTCCCCCGCAAGCGGGAGGTACCCCCACCCGCTTGCGAGCAGACGGAAAAGCACCGCGACACGCCGCTACGCAGGTGCTTTTAAGTCTGCTCGGCGAATATCCGCAGGCACGTGCTTGTGCCAGGGGGTGCCGGCGTAAGGGTCGCGCCACTCAGTGGACGTCAGCGCATTGGGCGCGACACCGGCAACGACGGTAGCGCCCGCCTCGTCGGTGTAGTCGAGCCCAAACCCGTTGGGCAGGGACGCATGTCCGGGCAGCATCGTCTCGGTGACTTCGACGGTCGCCTCGGCACTGCCGGCCGCGGTGGTGATCCGCGCCCGGCAGCCGTCCACCAAGCCGAGCGCCTGGGCGTCTTCCACGCTGACCCGCAGCGCCCCATCGGCGTCGCGTTTGCGCCACGACGGGTCGCGGAAGATGTCGTTGGCGGTGTAGGCGCGACGCTCGCCCACCGACATCACGATCGGCAACTCCGCGGTGGTCAGCTGGGCCGGCGCCTGGGTCAAAGCCCGCGCCTCGTGCAGCATTTCGGGAATCTCCAACGCGATCTTGTGATCGGCGTGGCTGATCAGCGCGAAGTCGTCTTCGTAGTTGTGCACGGTGAACGTGACTCCGGAGGGACTGTCCAGGATCGCGTCGAACAACGCATTGCCGTCAGCGTAGCCGGCCCGCCGGACGGCGTCGGGGTATTTCATCGCCGTCTTCTGGGCCAGTCCCCATAGCGTGGCCGCGCCGGCCAATCCGTCGGGCAGCGTCGGCCCGAGTGTCTCGTAGAGCACGTACGGAATCAGTTTCGAGACAGTCGGGTTGGCACCGGTGGCGCCCAGGAACGCTGCGGTGTACGCCTCGCGGCCCTGCTGAGCGGCCTCGTGCAGCGGCCGCAGATCTTCGTCCTCTACTATGCCCAACGCCCGCACCAACCTGGCCCAGATCTCCGGTTCGGCCAGGGTTCCCGGTAACGGCTCGAGTAGCGGCCGGCGCAATTGCATTGCGTTACGCGGAAATTCCAGATTGAAGAAGGTGGCTTCGGCCTTTTCGAACTGAGAGGCCGCCGGCAGGACGTAGTGGGCGAGTCTGGCGGTCTCGGTCATCGCGATGTCGATGACCACCAACAGTTCCAGCTCCTCGAACGCCTCCCGGCACGCAGCCGAATCAGCCAGGGAGTGAGCGGGATTGCTGCTCTCGACGATCATGGCCCGGAACCGGTCCGGGTGGTCGGTAAGGATCTCCTCCGGGACGACGTTGCTCGGCACCAGCCCCGCGATGATCGGCGCGCCGGTGACCGGGGTGCGGCCGTAGTACTGACCGAACAGCGGAGCCAACGACGAATGCAGGTGCTGGCCACCCTTTTTCGCGAAGTTTCCGGTAAGGATCCAGAGCAGCTTGTTCAGATACGAGCACAGAGTGCTGTTGGGTGCCTGTTGGACTCCGAGGTCCTCGAACACCGCGACACTGGAAGCTGTACCGATGCGCCGGGCCGCCGCGCGCAACAACTCCTCGTCCACCCCACAGCGCTCCGCGTAGTCGGCAACCGGCACCTCACGCAGCACCGCCCGAACGGCGTCGACGCCGTGCACGTGCTCAGCGAGAAACGCTTCGTTGCAAAGATTTTCCTGAACCAGGACGGCGGCCAGCGCGGCAAGGCACCAGGCGTCGGTGCCCGGTCGTACCCGCAGGTGGAAGTCGGACATCTTCGCGGTGTCGGTGACCACGGGATCGATCACGATCATCGACCGAGCCGGGTCTTTGGCGATCTCGTTGAGCACCACGCGCGCTCGCGGGAAGCTCTGCGACATCCACGGATTCTTCCCGACGAACACCGAGACTTCGGCGTGCTCGAACTCGCCGCGGGTGTGGCCGCCGTAGAGGTGCGAATCGACCCACGCCTCGCCGGTCTTCTCCTGCGCCAGTGCGCTGGACCGGTACTTCGACCCGAGCGCCTTCAGGAATGCGGCGCTGTAGGACCCGCCCAGATGGTTGCCCTGTCCGCCGCCGCCGTAATAGAAGATCTTGTCTCCGCCGTAGGCGTCGCGGATGTGCGTGAAGCCCTCGGCGATCTCGACAATCGCGGTGTCCCAGTCGATTTCCTCATAGGTTCCGTCGGGACGGCGGCGCAGCGGGGAGGTCAGGCGACCGCGGCTGTTCTGGTAGTGGTCCAGCCGCAGCGCCTTGTTGCAGGTGTAGCCC
>NZ_DATJYB010000027.1:0-6327 GCF_035499775.1 Mycobacterium sp.
GCAAAGGATTCGGCGACGGTGACCGTTTTGTCGGCCCCCGCGCCGTCCCCTTCCGCGTTCTTACGCTTCGGGCTACCCGTTCTGCGGCAGAGTTCAACCTCGTGGGCTGTGCCAAAATTCGGCTCGGCACGCCGCCGGTCCCATCAGTCGCTCCGATCACCGGCGGCAAGGACGCGCCGGTCTGTCCAGCCACCAGCGACAACCGTTGCGCTGCAAGTGGATTCGTCGCTGACAGCCGGCCAGAAAGACCCACAGCCGACATTCTGTGACGGGTGGGGCTCAGGAGGATTGCTCGCTGGGGATGCTGCCAACTTTGCAACGGCCCGCTCGATCTATGCTTCCGCGTCTTTGTGCGGCACCCCGAGACCGGGCGCCAGCCGCTCCAGCGCCAGCCTGGCCAGCGGCAGGTCAACCGACACCGCCTCACCCAGCGCCAGCGCCAGACTCAGGTCCTTCTCCCCTAAGCCCCGGGTGTGCGTGAATCCCTCATACAGGAAGTGGCCCGGCTCAAGGTCTTTCGTGTCTTCCCGGAACATGATCGACCCGGCACCACCGGTCAGCTTGTCGGTGTGACGCACCACGTTGCCGAGGTCCTGCAAGTTCAGCCCGGCGGCCTCGGCCAGCTTCCACGCCTCCCCGACGGCCGCGTAAGCGGTGAAGGTGAGCATGTTGCGGGCCAGCTTCATCCGGGTGCCCGCGCCGGGCGGCCCGGCGTGCACCACCAACTCCGCCCAGTGCGAGAACGGTTCTTTGACGCGGGCGAAGACTTCGTCGCTGGCTCCCACCATGGTGGCGAGTTGGCCGAAACGGGCGGCCCGCCCGCCACCGCTGATCGGTGCGTCGATGACGTGAATGTCCTGGGGTTCCAGCTCGCGCGCGAGTTCCTCCGCGGTGGTGTAGCTGATCGTGGAGTGGATCGCGATGATGGTGCCTGGCTTGGCGTGCGACGCGAGCTCGCCGACGACCTGGCGCACCTGCTCGTCGTTGAGCACGGTGACGCTGATGATGTCGGCGGCCGCGACGTCGGCGACACTGTCGGCCGGAGTGGCGCCCCGCTCCGCCAACGGTGTCATGGCCTCGGTCCTGATGTCGTAAATCGTTAGCCCGCCGGGCCATTCGACCATCTTCTTGGCCATCGGCGTACCCATGTTTCCCAGCCCGATGTACCCAAGGCTCACCTGCTGGCTCATGAGCGGACGATCTGCCCGCCGTCGACATTGAAGATCTGCCCGGTGATCCAGGACGCCTCGTCACTGAGCAGGAACAGGCACATGCCGACCAGATCCTCCGGAGTGCCCATGCGGGACAACGGAAGACCCTTGACGATGTCGTCGACCATCTCCTTGGGAGTGGTGGTCCGGTTGGCCTCGGTGTCGATCGGGCCCGGTGCGATCGCGTTGATCCTGATCTTCTGGCCGCCCAACTCACGCGAAAGCTGTTGAGTCAGGCCGTTGATACCGACCTTGGCCAGGCCGTAGAAGTTCGAGTACAGCCACGCCGCGGTGGACGATTGGTTGACGATCGCCCCGCCACCGCCCTTGGCCATCTTCTTGTACACCGCGCGGGTGCACCACAGGGCACCGTCGAGGTTCACGCTCATGAACTTCTTGTAGTACTCAGGGTCGACGGTGAGCAGGAAGTCCAGCTTCATGCCCCCGAAGATCGCCGCGTTGTTGACCAGGTAGTCAATACGGCCGTACTCGGCGAGGGCGCGGTCGGCCATCTCCTTGGCCGACACCGGGTCGGAGACGTCGACGGGGACGCTGATGGCCGTCCCACCGTCGGCGACGATCTGCTTGGCCACCTCCTCGGCCCCCTCGACGTTGATGTCGGCGACTACCACCGCCGCCCCCTCCCGGGCCAGCGCCTCGGCGTACGCCTGACCGATGCCACCGCCGGATCCGGTGACGATCGCGACTTTGTTCTCGAATCGCATGCTTTCCTCTCCGCGCGCTCTCACCCCGCCGCCGTCGCAATGAGTTTGGCTTCCAAATACTCCTCGAAACCGAGGAGTCCCATCTCCCGGCCGTTGCCGGATTGCTTGTACCCGCCGAATGGCGCGTCGGCCGAGTACCAGACGCCGCCGTTGACGTTGACGGTGCCGACCCGCAGCCGTGCGGCCACGCCGGCGGCACGGTCCGGGTCAGCGCTGAACACGGTGCCCGACAAGCCATATGGCGAATCGTTGGCGATCCGCACCGCGTCGTCGTCGCCGTCGTGGGCGATCACCGTGAGCACCGGGCCGAAGATCTCCTCCCGGGCGACCCGGGCGTCGTTGCCCAGGCCGGCGATGACGGTCGGCTCGATGAAGAAACCGGCGTCCTTGCCGGCCGGGCGGCCGCCGCCACAGGCGAACGTGCCGCCTTCGGCGATCGCCGAGTCCAGATAACCCTGCACTCGATCCCGCTGGCGCGCCGAAATCAACGGTCCACAAACGGTTTTAGAGTTGTCCGGATCGCCGGGCTTGATCGACCCCATGGTGCCCGCCGCTATCGCGACGGCCTCGTCGTAGCGGGCCCGCGGCACCACCAGCCGGGTGGTGATCGCGCAGCCCTGCCCGGCGTGCATGGACGCGGTGAACGCCGAAACGGCGCACGCCCCGGCCAAATCAGCGTCATCCAGCACGACGAAAGCCGACTTTCCACCCAGCTCCAAGAACACCTTCTTGATGGTGGCCGCGGCGTCGGCCATCACGCTGCGGCCGGTGGCCGTGGAGCCGGTGAACGAAACCATGTCTACCCGAGGATCTTTCGACAGCAGCGCCCCGACGGTGTGGTCACTGGACGTGACGATGTTGACGACGCCCGGCGGAAAGTCGGTGTGCGCGGCGATGATCTCGCCGAGCACGGCCGCACACCAGGGTGTGTCGGGCGCCGGCTTCAGGATGACCGTATTGCCCGCGGCCAGCGCGGGACCCAGCTTGGCGAGATTGATCTGGTGCGGGAAGTTCCACGGGGTGATGGCGCCGACGACGCCGACGGCCTCCCGCGCGATGGTGCGACGGGTGGGGATACCCATCGGCGCCGCCTGACCCAGATCCTGATTCCACACATAGGACTCGGCCGTGTCGGCGGAGAACGCCAGGTCGTTGACCGGACCTTCCAACTGGGCTGCGGCGGTGAGCATTCGGGGCGCACCGACTTCGGCGATGGTGATCTCGCGGAGTTCCTCGACGTGTTGCTGCATCGCTTCGCGCAGTTGGCGCACACACCGCACGCGCAGTTCGGTGTTGCGCGACCAGTCGGTGTCGTCGAAGGCGCGCCGTGCGGCGTCGATGGCGCGGCCCATGTCATCGGCGTCGGCATTGGCTGCGACGCCCAGCACTTCTTCGGTCGCCGGATTGATCGTCGGGAAGGTGCCCGCACTGCCTTCCGACAGCTTGCCGTCGATGAACAGTGCACTAACGCCGTCGGCGATCAACGCCATGTTCTCGCTCCAATCCAATGGACAGTTGTCCGATATAGCTCTTTCGAACCATAGCTGTCGGGTCGGCAACGGTGCAAGGCCCGTGCGTTGGCGCGCTTGATATACCCAATTGAGCTGCACATTTACTAGTCAGACTTGCTTCCCGACCTGACTATCCTCTAGCTTGGACATGTGTCCAGCGATGCCGTGGTTGCGGCCACCCAGGCCGGTGGGGCGCCACGCAACCGCCGCCAGGAAGAAACCTTCCGCAAGGTGTTGGCGGCCGGGATGGAAACGCTGCGAGAGAACTCGTATGCCGACCTGACGGTGCGGATGGTGGCGGCCCGCGCCAAGGTGGCCCCAGCTACGGCGTACACCTACTTCTCTTCGAAGAATCACCTGATCGCCGAGGTCTACCTCGACCTCGTCCGGCAAGTCCCCTACTTCACCGACGTCAACGACCCCATGCCCACCCGGGTAGACCAGGCGTTACGCCATCTGGCCCTGGTCGTCGCGGACGAACCCGAAGTCGGCGCCGCATGCACAGCGGCGTTGCTCGGCGGCGGCACCGACCCTGCGGTGCGCGACGCTCGCGACCGAATTGGGGCGGAGATCCACCGCCGCATCGTGTCCGCCATCGGCCCCGGAGCCGACCCGACCACCGTGTCGGCGCTCTCGATGGCCTTCTTTGGCGCGCTCGTCCAGGCCGGCAGCGGGGAGTACACCTACCACAAGATCGCCGACCGGCTGGCCGACGTAGTAAGGCTCATCCTGGTCGGAGCCGAGAAAAATCGGAGCGAGCAATGAGCGTTCATGTTGGCGGGCCCGAGCTGATCCTCGATCCCTACGACTACGACTTCCACGAAGATCCGTACCCGTACTACAAGCGCCTGCGCGACGAGGCGCCGCTGTACCACAACGAGGAACTCGGCTTCTGGGCCCTGTCTCGGCACAGCGACGTTCATCAGGGTTTCCGCAACAGCACCACGCTGTCCAACCGCGACGGCGTCTCACTGGATCCGGTGTCCCGCGGACCGCACGCGTCCAAGACGATGTCGTTCCTGGCTATGGACGACCCGGCACATCTGCGGCTGCGCACGCTAGTGTCGAAAGGCTTCACGCCGCGCCGGATCCGTGAACTCGAGGCGCGGGTAACCGAACTCGCGGTGCAGCATCTCGACGTGATGCTGGAGAAGGCGGGGTCTGGCACGGTCGACTACGTCGCCGAATTCGCCGGCAAGCTACCGATGGACGTGATTTCGGAGCTGATGGGCGTCCCGGTGGAGGACCGCGACCGCATCCGCGCTATGGCCGACGGGGTCATGCACCGCGACGACGGCGTCAACGACGTGCCGGCGTCGGCGATCGAAGCGTCGATCAACCTGATCGTCTACTACCAGGGCATGATCGCCGAGCGGCGCAAGAAGCTGACCGACGACCTGACCTCCGCCTTGCTCGAGGCCGAGATCGACGGTGACCGGCTCACCGACGAAGAAGTCCTCGGGTTCATGTTCCTGATGGTGATCGCCGGCAACGAGACGACGACCAAACTCCTTGCCAATGCCGCGTTCTGGGGCTACAAGAACCCCGATCAGCTGACCCCGGTACATGCGGACCTGTCGCGGATACCGCTGTGGGTGGAGGAAACTCTGCGCTACGACACTTCGAGCCAGATCCTGGCCCGTGTCGTGTCCGGAGAACTCGACCTCTACGACACCACGATCCCCGAAGGGGACATCCTGATACTGCTGCCCGGTTCGGCCCACCGCGACGAGCGCGTGTTCGACAACCCCGACGACTATGTGATCGGCCGCGACGTCGGTTCCAAACTCTTGAGTTTCGGCAGCGGTGCGCACTTCTGCCTGGGTGCCCATCTGGCCCGGATGGAAGCGCGGGTCGCGCTCACCGAGCTGTTCAAACGAATCCGCGGATATGAGGTCGACGAGGTCAACGCCGTCCGCGTTCACTCCAGCAGTGTCCGCGGGTTCGCCCACCTACCAATCACAGTGAAGGTTTCCTGATGCCCCGCTTCGAACCACATCCGGACCGCAGACCCGCGATCGTTGCCGGCGCGTCGTCAGGAATCGGAGCGGCCACCGCGGTTGAGCTTGCCGCCCATGGCTTTCCGGTGGCACTGGGTGCTCGTCGCCTGGAGAAGTGTCAGGAGATCGTCGACCAGATCCGCGCCGACGGGGGTGAGGCGATCGCGCTGCCACTCGACGTCACCGACCCCGACTCGGTGAAGGGATTCGTGCACCAGGCCGCCGAGCAACTCGGCGACATCGAGGTCCTCGTCACCGGCGCCGGCGACACCTACTTCGGCAAGCTGCACGAAATCGACACCGAGACTTTCGAATCGCAGATCCAGATCCACCTCGTCGGGGCAAACCGGTTGGCCACCGCTGTGCTTCCCGGCATGCTCGAGCGTCGCCGCGGCGACCTCATCTTCGTCGGTTCCGATGTCGCGCTCCGGCAGCGCCCGCACATGGGCGCCTACGGTGCCGCGAAAGCCGCACTGGTGGCGATGGTTACCAATCTGCAGATGGAGCTCGAGGGCACCGGTGTCCGCGCGTCGATCGTGCACCCCGGCCCGACGATGACCGGGATGGGCTGGAGCCTGCCGCTCGAATCGATCGGCCCGGCGCTGGAGGACTGGGCGAAGTGGGGTCAGGCGCGGCACAACTACTTCCTGCGGGCGTCTGATCTGGCCCGGGCGATCACCTTCGTCGCGGAAACGCCTCGGGGCGGCTTCGTGGTGAACATGGAGCTTCAGCCGGAAGCCCCGCTGACCGAGACGAAAGACCGTCAGCAACTGAAAGTCGATGAGAAGGATCTGAATTCATGACTTCGCACGAGCGAGGAGTGAGCAAATGACGACAGCAGTGGTGCCGCGGGTCTCCGGCGGCGAAGAGGAACACGGGC
>NZ_DATJYB010000028.1:0-20854 GCF_035499775.1 Mycobacterium sp.
CTGCTCGCCGTCAATGGCGCGCTGCTTCCTGGGCGAGTTGCACTCTCGAGCTGAGCCCGAGCTTGGAGTAGACGTGACCGAGATGAGCTTGCACGGTGCGAGTGGAGACGAACAGTCGGGCGGCGACGTCTTTGTTCGCCAGCCCTTCGCTGACGAGTTTCACTACATTGAGTTCCGCGGGTGTCAGAGATGACCAGCCGGTTGACGGTCGTTTACGCTCCCCACGGCCACGTTGTGCGTAATCGATGGCTTGGTCGACGGAAAGAGCCTCCCCCTCGCACCATGCATCCTCGAATTCTTTGTCGCCCATGGTCTCTCGCAGTATTGCCACCGACGCGTCGTGGGCGGTGTCGTAGACCGTGAGGCGCACCTCGCCCGTGCCGCAGCGAAGTGCCTGTGCGGCTCCGAAGCGACGGGCGGCTTCCTGATGGGAGTCCGCACCGACGGCGATTGTGGCCAGGCACTCAAGCGCGTCAGGCACGATCCGATGCCCCTTCAGGTTGGTGGCGAGGGAAAGGGCGTCGTAGCAGTCGCGTTCGGCCTGATCCGGATCGTTCTGCGCGATCGCGACGCGCGCCCGGGTGACGAGCGCTTGCGCCAAATGCAGGCCCGGAGCTACGGAGACTGAATCGTCGGCGTGCCGACGCGCCTTCGCTAAATCACCCCGGGCGAGGGCAACTTCGGCAAGGGGGATGACGTTGACAACCGCGAGCTCGGGCTGGGCTTCCATTAGTTGGCAGGCCGTCTCGGCGGCGTTGGCCGACGCCTCGACGTCGCCTGCGGCCAGGTGTGCAACGGCCAGCGCGGCGTACGCAAAACCTCGGTTGACCTCGCCGAAGTCCGCGGCGACTGTCACGGCCGCGGTTGCGGCGATTTTGGCCGCGTTCGTGTCGCCCGCGTGGGCGAGCAGGTGACCCAGGCTGACGAGGCTGGCCGATCGCCAGACCTCGTCGTGCGCTGCCTCCGACTCGGCGACCAGATCGCGGAACTCTGCAATGGCGTCGGCGAGATCCCCCTGCCACCATTGGGCCAACGCGACACACCAGCGGCACCTGCGGGAGTTGGTTCCGTCGCCGATCGTGTCGGCAATGTCGCGCCCTTCTTCGCCCGCGACAAGCGCTGCGACGAAGTCGCCCCTTCCGGTGATCGCGGCGTATGCCCTGAAAGCCAGGATCTGGCCCAGGCTCCAGTCGTCACCCAGCTCGCGGGCCAGGCCGAGCGCCTCATCCAGATACGCGTGAGCGGACCCGGCGTCATACGCGGTGAGGGTCGCGCAGCCCACGAGTGCACGGACCTGCAAGGCTGGATCGTCCAGGTCGCGGGCGATCGCCAGGGCTTCGAGGGCGGTATCCATGTTGTCGTGGACGCTTTGCATACCCTCGAGCGTGGCCCGGTCGGCGAGCGCCCGGGCACGAACCGCAGGTGGCACCTCTACGTGGTGGACGGCAGCGTCGGCGAGTGCACTGTCGAACCAGGCCGCTCCTTCCAGGATGCGACCCCGCGTGACCCACACCGGCTGCAACGCTGATGCCAACTGCAATGCGGTTATCACTTGGGCGTTTTCGCGGCACCACGCGAACGCCGACCGCAAGTTGTCCATCTCGGCATCGGCCCGCTCGACTTCGCGCCGATGGCCGCCCCGCGTCGGAGTGTCGAGCAGGGTCGCCAGCTCCGTGTAATGGTCCCGGTGGCGGGTGCGAACGGTGTCGGCCTCGCCGGACTCGCCGAGCTTTTCCAGCGCGTACTGGCGAACCGTCTCCAGCATTCGGTATCGCGTTCCAAACTGGTTGTCTTCAGCGACTACAAGCGATTTGTCGATGAGCAGGGTGAGCTGATCCAGAGTTTGGTAGCTCTCAACCTCACCGCCGCCACACACGGCCTGCGCCGCGTCGAGGTCGAAGCCGCCCAGGAACACGGCCGCCCGGCGAAACAGCACACGTTCGGGCTCGGTCAGCAGCGCATGCGACCAGTCGACTGAGGCCCGCAAAGTCTGCTGACGACGCACGGCCGTTCGAGCGCCTCCGGTCAGTAGTCGGAAGCGGTCGTGCAGGCTGTCGAGGATCTGTACCAACGACAGCGCCCGAACCCGTGCGGCGGCGAGCTCGATCGCCAGGGGTATGCCGTCCAGGCGTTGGCAGATCTCGGCTACTGTGGCCGAGTTCTCTTCGGTCACAACGAATTCGGGCCGGACGTGGCGGGCGCGGTCGGTGAACAACGTGAGCGCCTCGTCGGCCAGCGACAGGGACGGCACCGCCCAGGCGACCTCGCCTGCCGCTCGGATCGGCTCGCGGCTGGTGGCCAGGATGGTCAATCTCGGGCAAGCCGCCAACAGGGCAACGGTCAGTGCGGCGCACGCGTCGATCAGGTGCTCGCAATTGTCCAACACGATGAGCAGGTGCTGACCTGCGATGACCCGGGTCAGCGTGTCCATGGTGGATCGCCCCGCTCGGTCGGGCAGTCCCAACGCGCGCGTCGCGGCCACCGGCACGACGTCGGGGTCGGTGATGGGTGCCAGGTCCACGTACCACACCCCCTCGCCGAAATCGCTGTCGCTCTGGTCTGCGACTTGGACTGCGAGCCGCGTCTTGCCCACGCCGCCGGCGCCGGTCAGCGTCACCAACCGGTTGCCTGCGACGATCTGCCGCACGGTCTCGAGTTCGGCGCGGCGGCCGATGAAGCTGGTGAACTGTGGCGGAAGATGCAGTCTCCCGGTGGTTTTCGCTGACCGAAGCGGCGGGAAGTCGTTGCGGAGATCGGCATGGCACAGCTGCGCGACCCGTTCGGATCTGGGCAGATCCCGCAACGGGTGAGTGCCGAGTTCAAGCAGCCATGCATCCGCTGGCAGACCGTCGGCGAGTAGGTCGGCCGTCGTCGCCGACAGCACCGTCTGGCCGCCGTGCGCCAGATCGCGCAGCCGGGCGGCCCGGTTGATCGTCGGCCCGACGTAGTTTGCTTCGTCGCGGAGTTGCACTTCGCCGGTATGCACGCCGATCCGCAAGCTGATCGGCGAAAGCGGCGTCTGCTGTAGCCGAAGAGCAAACGCAACGGCATCGGTTGCCCGACCGAAGGCGACAACGAAGCTGTCACCTTCACCCTGTTCGACGGGGCGCACCCCGTTGTGAGCGGCCACCAGGTCTGACAACGTGCGGTCCAGCCGCGCCACGGCCGCGCTCATTTCGTCGGGCCGGGTCTGCCATAACCGCGTCGAGCCCTCGACGTCGGCAAGTAACAACGTCACGGTTCCTGTCGGGAGCTCGCTCACGCCCAAGTCGCTCCAACTCAAAGGCGGCGCGTCCGCCCACCGCTCGATCTCAGGGTCGGTCTCAGTCATGTTAGCCACCATCGCCCAGTTGCGGACCGCAAACATCGGTTGAAACACCTAGAGGTCGGTTCGGCTGTGCTCATCGCATCTAGGTCGTTTGACGGATGTTCTTCGAGTCCGGGTGTCTCACAGTGAACTCACTGGACTTAGAGAGGTCACTGATGAACAGTCAAACTGGTTTCGCCGACAGCCGGGTCTCGATCGATGCCCACTTCACGACCGGTGTCTTGCACGGACACTACGACCCTCGCTTCGAGGACCTCGTCGCTGCGCTGGCGGATGAGGTCACCAGCGGCGGCGAACTCGGTGCCGCCATCGCCATCGATATCGACGGTGGGCTTGTCGTCGATATCTGGGGCGGCTATGCCGACCGAGCGAAAACCCTTGAGTGGAAAGAAAACACCATCGTTAACGTGTTTTCCAGCACCAAGAACGTGACCTCGCTCGCGGCGCTGGTGCTCATCGAGCGCGGCCTGCTCGATCCGTTCGCTCCGGTCGCGAAGTACTGGCCCGAGTTCGCCGCCAACGGCAAAGACCGGGTCGAGGTGCGTCACATCCTCAGCCACACGTCAGGGCTGTCCGGGTGGGAGACGCCCTTTGCCCTCGAGGACGTCTACGACTGGGAGAAATCCACGTCGCTGCTGGCCGGCCAGGCGCCATGGTGGCCTCCGGGCACGGCTTCCGGTTACCACGCTTTGACCAGCGGCCATCTCGTCGGCGAGGTCGTTCGCCGGATCACCGGCAAGTCCCTGAACCAGTTTGTGCGCGACGAGATCGCCGGACCGTTGGGGGCCGACTTCCAGATCGGGGCTCGACCGGAGGACTATGCCCGCATCGCCGAGCTCGTTCCGCCACCACCGATGGATCTGCCGCTCGATGCGGTGCCCGCCGACCATCCGATGCGCAGGACTTTCGCCGCGATCCCGCCCACATCCGAAACCGCGCTGGCCGCCGAGACGGACGCGTGGCGGGGCGCTGTCATTGGTTCGGCCAACGGGCACGGCAATGCGCGCTCACTGGTCCGCGCCCTGTCGCCAATCTCTTTGGGCGGCGCGGTGAACGGGGTACGTCTGCTGAGCCCCGACACCATCGACCTGATATTCAGGGAGCAAGCCAGCGGCATCGACCTGGTGCTGGCCATGCCGACACGGTGGGGTATCGGCTTCGCCCTGCCGAATCCCGAGGCGGTGCCGGACGTTCCCGACGAGAAGATCTGCTACTGGGGCGGCTGGGGCGGCTCCATGGCCGTGATGAATCCGTACTGCCGCACCACGTTTGCCTACGTGATGAACAGGATGGGGCAAGTCACTCCGGCCGGAACCGAGCGCACCCGCAAGTACACCCAACTGATCTACCAGGGGCTAGCCTGACCCTGCCGAGCAGACGCAGAATCGCACGTTCCGGGTCGGAATCGTGCGATTCTGCGTCTGCTCGCCGTTAGAGGTCTAGTAGGGGCGCCCGCCTGCCGGCATCACATACTCCGATATCGAGCCGGACACACCGTTGACCGTTGTCCCGCCGTTGGTGATGCCCGGGGCCATTTCCAGCATGTTGTGCGGAAAGCCGATAGTCGGCTTGGTCAGGGCGCCCAGGCGGGCGAGTTCGTCGGCGCTGAGGTGCACGTCGACGGCGCGGACGTTGTCGTCGAGCTGCGAGAGCCTGCGTGCCCCGATGATGACCGACGAGACGCCAGGTTGTGCGGAAACCCAGGCAAGCGCCACGCTGGCCACCGTCGTCTCGTGCGCCTTGGCGATGATCTCGAGTTCGTCGACAACCGCGTAGGTCTGCTCGTTGAGGAAGGCACCGACCATTGCGCCGCGATCGGCGTTGTGCTGGCCGGCATCCTCTCGGGTGTACTTGCCGCTGAGCACACCGCCCTTCAGGGGCGACCACGGCGTCATCCCGAGGCCGAATTCGCTTGCCATCGGGGCCAATTCCTGCTCGACGGCGCGCTCCAGCAACGAGTACTCGACCTGAAGGCCGATGAATGGAGACCATCCGCGGAAACGGGCGATGAGGTTGGCTTGAGCGATCTTCCAGGCCGGGGTGTCCGACACGCCGACGTAGCGGACCTTCCCGGCCCGGACGAGGTCGTCGAGGGCGGCCATCGTCTCCTCGATGGGGGTGTTCGCGTCCCAGATGTGCAGCCAGTACAGGTCGATGTAGTCGGTTTGCAGGCGCCGCAGCGAGTTTTCGGCGGCGTTGATCAATGATTTGCGGCCCGAGCCGCCACCGTTGGGGTCACCCGGGTATAGGTTGCCGCTGAATTTGGTTGCGATCACCAGGCGATCCCGCCGGGCGGGGTGGCGCCCGATGTGGTCGCCGATAATCTTCTCGGAGTGGCTGCGGGTATAGAAGTTGGCGGTGTCGATGAAGTTGCCGCCGAGTTCGATGTATCTATCGATGATCTGTTGGGACTCTTCGACACTGGTGCCCCAGCCGAGGTCTTCTCCGAAGGTCATTGCGCCCAGGCACAGGGGGCTGACGCGCAGGCCGGAGCGTCCGAGTGTCACGTACTGATCCAGAGGCATAGCATCCGCTTTCTGGTAAGTTGTTCGATCATGTGGTTGTTCATATATAAACTAGTACATAACTGAACGATCTGGCAAGTCGATGTCTGCAGTGGATGCGGCCAAGATCTGGTCGCTGAACTACCGGGTGCTGTTGTCGGTCATCTCGTGCGCCGAGGCCGACATCTGCGCGTTGGGGCTCGACTCCAAAGAGCTGTTCCTGCTCGCCGAGATCGATGAACATCCTTACCCGGCCGAATTGGCCTCGACCTTGAGCATGCCCAAGGCGACGGTGACGCTTTACCTGAAACGGCTTGAGGCCGCGGGATTCGTGCGCCGCGAAATCGACGCCGCCGACCTGCGACGACACCGACTCCTGCTCACCCCGGCCGGGCGCCAAGCCGCCACGGACGGTCTTGCGTTGCTGTCCGACGAGTTCGACAAGCGTCTCGGACGCCTCACCGCCGCGCAGCAAAAGGACCTCAGGAACCTGCTCGAAAAGATTCTGTGAGACGTTGCGGCTAGTCTGACCTGTCGTGCGCGTTCTGGTGATTGGCTCCGGTGCCCGTGAACATGCCCTGCTGCTTGCCCTGAGCCGAGACCCGCAGGTCACGGGACTGATCATCGCTCCCGGCAACGCCGGCACCGCGCGGGTGGCCGAGCAGCACCACGTCGAGGTGAGCTCGGCCGAGAACGTCGTCGCCCTGGCGCGCGAGGTCCGCGCCGACCTGGTGGTCATCGGTCCCGAGGTGCCGCTGGTCCTCGGGGTTGCCGACGCGCTGCGCGCCGCCGGCATCGTCTGCTTCGGACCCAGTAAGGACGCCGCCCGCATCGAAGGCTCCAAGGCGTTCGCGAAGGAGGTCATGGCAGCGGCCGGCGTGCGCACAGCTTCCAGCGAAATAGTGGACAGCCCAGCGAATTTGGACGCCGCCCTGGATCGGTTCGGGCCGCCCGCCGGTGACCCGGCCTGGGTGGTGAAAGACGATGCCCTCGCCGCCGGCAAGGGAGTCGTGGTGACGCCGGATCGCGCCGCCGCCCGCGCCCACGCGGCCGGCCTGCTTGAGTCAGGTCATCCTGTGCTGCTGGAGTCGTTTCTCGACGGCCCCGAGGTGTCGCTGTTCTGCGTCGTCGACGGCGAAACCGTGTTGCCGTTGTTGCCGGCCCAGGACTTCAAGCGGGTCGGCGAAGGGGACACCGGGCCCAACACCGGCGGCATGGGGGCTTATGCGCCGCTGCCGTGGCTGCCTGACGACGTCTACCGGGAAATGGTGACTCGTATCGCCGAACCCGTTGCGGCCGAGATGGTTCGGCGCGGCAGTCCGTTCAGCGGATTGCTCTATGTAGGTCTGGCGATCACTGGGAACGGGCCGGCGGTGGTCGAATTCAATTGCCGATTCGGCGATCCGGAGACGCAGGCCGTGCTGGCCTTGCTGGAGTCGCCGCTCGGGCAGCTGCTGCATGCGGCGGCTACCGGCGCGCTGGCCGGCTTCGGCGAGTTGCGTTGGCGGGACGGTGCCGCGGTGACGGTGGTGTTGGCAGCCGAGAGCTATCCGGGCCGCCCCCGCGTCGGAGACGTCGTCGTCGGCTCCGAGGCCGACGGGGTGCTGCACGCCGGAACCGCGCGACGTGACGACGGTGCGGTCGTCTCGTCGGGTGGGCGGGTGCTGTCGGTGGTAGGCATCGGCGCCGATCTGCCCGCGGCACGCACTCGCGCCTACGAAATACTCGATTCAATTCGGTTGCTCGGCAGTCATTTCCGCTCCGACATCGGGCTGAAGGCGGCCGAGGGGCAGGTCAGCGTTTAACCTCCCCGGCGGGCTCTTTGGGCGCGTCGAGCGTGGGGGATATGCACTCGTTTCGCCGGGCGCCCGGCCCAGCGCCAGAACCACCGCCGTTCTGGTTAGAACGCCACCGCTTGCCCGTCTCGACGGGGATCACTCGCCGCCAGATACCCGTCGTCAAGCCGCCAGATCGCTTGGCAACTGCCGAACGAGTTGTAGTCGTCCACGGTGAGCAGGTCGTGCCCGCGCTGACGCAACTCGTCGAGTGTTGACGGCGGAAACCCCTTCTCGCAGCTCACCTGCAGGCCCTGCACCCAGCGGAACCGGGGACCATCGCAGGCCGCTTGCGGGTTCTGGCCGTAGTCCGCGATGCGAACCAACACCTGCACATGCCCCTGGGGTTGCATCGGCCCGCCCATCACCCCGAAGCTCATCACCGGTGCGCCGTCCTTGGTCACAAAGCCCGGGATGATCGTATGGTAGGGACGCTTGCGAGGACCGACCTGGTTCGGATGTCCTTGGGCCGCAGTGAAATCCGCACCTCGGTTCTGCAGCGCTATCCCGGTGCCAGGCACCACCACCCCCGAGCCGAAGCCCATGTAGTTCGACTGGATCATCGACACCATGACGCCCGAGGCATCGGCGGCGGTCAGATACACCGTGCCGCCCCTGGGTGTTCCGGCCGACGCCGGCAAGGCCCGCTTGGGATCGATCAGCGCTGCCCGCTGCTTGAGATACTCCCTGTCTAGCAGCTCTTCGACGCGCACCGTCATATGGTCGATGTCCGCTACATAGCACTGGGCGTCGCCGAAGGCGAGTTTGAGCGCTTCGATCTGGAGATGCACGCTGTCGGCGGAATCGACTGCCCACGAAGACATGTCGAAGTTCTCCAGGATTCCGAGTGCGATCAGCGCCACGATGCCCTGGCCGTTGGGTGGTATCTCGTGGAGGCTGTATCCGCGGTAGGTTCCCCTGATCGTGCCGACCCAGTCGGCCTGGTGAGCCGCCAGGTCGCTGGCGTGCATCACGCCGCCGTTTGCCGTGGCATGCGCTTCGAGTTTCGCCGCGAGTTCGCCACGGTAGAACGCCTCGCCGTTGGTGGCGGCGATCGTTTCCAGGGTGGCCGCATGTTCGGGAAACCTGAACAGCTCACCGGGTTTCGGTGCGCGTCCACCCGGCATGAACGCCTCGGCGAACCCCGGCTGGGATTCCAACAACGGCACCTGCGCCGCCCATTGCGCCGCAACCGTCGGCGAGACCAGAAAGCCGTTCCGGCCGTAGGAAATCGCGGGCGCGAACAGCCGTTCGAACGGGAGTTTGCCAAACTTGGCGTGCAGCTCGGCCCAGGCCGATACCGCGCCGGGCACCGTCACCGCATTCCAGCCCAGAGCCGGAACGCGTTTACCGCCAAAGTATTCCGGCGTCCACGCCGCGGGGGAGCGGCCCGATGCGTTGAGCCCGTGCAGTCGCTCGCCGTCCCACACGATCGCGAAGGCATCCGATCCGATGCCGTTGGATACCGGTTCCACCACCGTCAGCGTGATGGCGGTGGCGATGGCGGCGTCCACCGCGTTGCCTCCGTCGGCGAGCATCCGAAGACCAGCCTGAGCGGCCAGCGGTTGCGACGTGCAGACCGCATTTGCGGCCAGAATCGGTGTTCGCGGCCAGGAGTAAGGGAGGTCCCAACCGAACGGTGTGCTCACCCTGGCATGGTCGCACGCCCGTCATGGCCACTCAACGAGGCAAGCGTCACTCTGGCGTGACGCTCGGCGCGCGCAACCGAGCTAAGCCGTCAGCAGCGGCGCCATCCAGTTCAGCTCGGCCGGCAGTTGCGAGCTCCAGAAGCCCGGGTTGTGCCCGCCGGGTGAGAAGCCGCCCGAGGGCGGGTTGGGCAGTTGAGCCACGAACTGCTTTGTCGCGGAGTAGAACGGGTCGCTGTCGCCGCAATCCACCCGGACGGGGATGGAGCCAAGCGCGGGCAGTCCGAACACCGTGTTCGCCGCGAAGTCGTCGGCGCCGTCGAACGCGCCGGGTGCGGTCGCCCCTGACGACAGCCACAGCGCCGGGCTCACCGCGCAGATCGCCGCGGTGCGGCCCGGGCCGAGCCGGCTGCCCAGCAGCAGCGCGCCGTAGCCACCCATCGACCAGCCCAGGAACGCCACCCGCGAGGTGTCCAGATTCTGACCGCCCAGCATCGGGATGAGCTCGTTGAGCACCATGGCCCCGGAATCCTCGCCAGACGCCCTCTTGTGCCAGTAGCCGCCGCCGCCGTCGACGGCGACCACCGCGAACGGAGGCAGCCCCGCGTTGACCGCCTGGGCCAGGCCCTGCTCGACGCCGCCGGCCATCACGGTGGACGCGTCACTGCCCTTTCCGTGCAGCGCGATCACCGGTCGCAACGGCTTGGTTTGGCCCGGCGGACGTGCGATCGCCCAATTGGTCGATATCCCGCCACGCGCCGCGGACACGAAGGAACCGGTCACCATCGTTGGAGCGGTCTGAGTCGCTGGAGCGGGTTCAAGCGGCGGAGGCGGCGCCAACGGGGCCTCGGTGGCGGCCCACGATACCGGCGTAGCGTGCGATGTTCGGGGCTCGACCAGCACGTTTAGCGCGTACGCGCTGACCGCGCCGATGGCGGCGCTGGCACCGAGACCGAGCACCGCGCGGCGGCTCAAGTCAGGCATGCCGTACATCATCCCATGGCCGTTTGGGCAAAATGGCAATGCGGTACCACTTTCACTGGCACCATGACTAGGCGTGACTGCAGCAGTTACTCCCAAGGGAGAACGTAGGCGGTACGCGCTCGTGAGCGCAGCCGCCGAGCTGCTTGGCGAAGGCGGGTTTGAAGCGGTGCGCCATCGGGCGGTTGCCCGGCGGGCAGGCCTGCCGTTGGCGTCTACCACTTACTACTTCTCGTCTCTCGACGATTTGATCGCCCGTGCGGTCGAACATGTCGGGATGCTCGAGGTGGCGCAGCTTCGTGCTCGGGTCAATGCCTTGTCTCGGCGGCGTCGCGGGCCGGAGACAACCGCTGACGTGCTGGTGGAGCTGCTGGTGGGAGATGTGTCCAGTCCGGGACTCGCCGAGCAGCTGATATCGCGATATGAGCGCCATATCGCCTGTACCCGCCTGCCTGCGTTGCGGGAGAGCATGCGTCGCAGCTTGCGTCAGCGCGCCGAGGCCGTGGCCGAAGCGATCGAGCGTTCGGGGCGCTCCGTGCGCATCGAGTTGGTCTGCACCCTGATTTGCGCGGTCGACGGTTCGGTGGTCTCCGCCTTGGTCGAAGGGCGTGATCCGCGAAGCGCGGCGCTCTCGACGGTGGTCGACCTGATCGACGTGCTGGCACCTGTCGACCAGAGGCCGGTGCGGATCTGAGACGTCAGGCCGGCAGCGACGGCGTCACGATGTATCCGGTGGCCGAGTCGCCGTAGAGCGTGACGTCGCCCGGGCAGCGTTCGGCATACAACGCGACGTAGGCGCAGACCACGGCGTCGATCGGGTCCTCGGCGCGGCGCAGGTCGCTCTTACGCTGCGCGGTCACTACCTGTCGGCGTAGCCCCACCCAGCCCTCGTGCGCGGCGACGTGCAACGGCGGGGCGGCCTGCGCGAGCTTCTCCAGGCCGTCCATGAGCAGTAGCAGCTCCGACTTGAGCCGGGCGAGATCACGGCCGGGCTTGGCCTTGTACTTTAGGGTCCGGGGCAGCCGGAACAGGGCCACCGTCGCGGCGTGCGGGTAGACCTCGATGGCGCGTCGCGGGGCCTTGCAAAAAACCTTTGAACGCGGATCAAGGTCCAGGTCCAGCGCGTGAGCCAGCCGCCCACCCCTGGGACCGTCGGCGAACTCCGGTTTGCCGGTATTGGCCGGGTGCGCGCCCGCTTCGAACCTGCAGAAGTCCCGGTTGAGCGCGGTCTCGGCCGGCCGCTGGCCGGTTGGGTTGGTCACCACCAGCGGGGCGTCGAAACCGACTGCGCACGCGCCCTGGACGAACGGCCGCAGCGCGTCGAGCACGTCGGCGTCGTCGCGGGCCGCACAGATATGAACCAACCTGCCGCCCGCGTCGAGAACCGCAATACCAGTCGGATTGCGGACGCCCCAGGCAAGATCCACGCCGACGAAGTACATCGGCTAAGGGTAGGGCGGCGGGGCTTGTCCTGAATCCGTCGAGACGCTTCATCGAGACTGCGGTGAGGGCGTGGTTTGGCGCCCAACCACGATCTGTACGCAGTCTCGGCGCCCTCAGTGCAGGCTCGACGCGCGGACTGGCCCACCGGCGACCGTAAGCTGTGTGTCTGTGAGCATTCCGAACGTGCTGGCAGCCCGGTACGCCAGCGCCGAGATGGTCGCAATCTGGTCGCCGGAGGCCAAGATTGTCGCCGAGCGGCGACTGTGGCTGGCAGTGCTGCGGGCGCAGGCCGAACTGGGCCCCAAAGCCTCAGTCGTGCCGGACGCAGCGATCGCCGACTACGAGCGAGTGCTCGAGGACGTCGACCTGGATTCGATCGCGGCCCGCGAACGAGTGCTGCGCCACGACGTCAAGGCCCGCATCGAGGAATTCAACGCGCTGGCCGGCCACGAGCACGTGCACAAAGGCATGACCAGCCGGGACCTCACCGAGAACGTCGAGCAGCTGCAGATCCGGCGGTCGCTGGAGCTGGTCTTCGCCCACTCGGTGGCGGTGGTAGCGCGGCTCGCCGAGCGGGCGGTGGCCTACCGGGACCTGGTGATGGCCGGGCGCAGCCACAACGTCGCCGCGCAGGCGACCACGTTGGGCAAGCGGTTCGCCTCCGCGGCGCAGGAGACCACGATCGCGTTGACCAGGCTGCGAGAGTTGATCGACCGCTACCCACTACGCGGCATCAAGGGGCCGATGGGCACCGCTCAGGACATGCTCGACCTGCTCGACGGCGACACCGCGAAGCTGACGCAGTTGGAACGCCTCATCGCTGATTTCCTTGGTTTCTCAACAGTTTTGAGCAGTGTCGGGCAGGTGTATCCGCGTTCGCTGGACCACGACGTGCTGTCCGCGCTGGTGCAGCTCGGCGCGGGCCCGTCGTCACTGGCGCACACCATCCGGTTGATGGCCGGGCACGAACTGGTAACCGAGGGCTTCGCGCCGGGGCAGGTCGGCTCGTCGGCGATGCCGCACAAGATGAACACCCGCAGCTGCGAACGGGTCAACGGCCTGCAGGTGGTGCTGCGGGGCTACGCCTCGATGGCCGCCGAGCTGGCCGGCGCGCAGTGGAACGAAGGCGACGTCTTCTGCTCGGTGGTGCGCCGGGTTGCGTTGCCGGACAGCTTCTTTGCCATCGACGGGCAGATCGAGACCTTCCTGACCGTGCTCGACGAGTTCGGCGCCTACCCGGCGGTGATCCAGCGCGAGCTGGACCGTTACCTGCCCTTCCTGGCCACCACCAAGGTGCTGATGGCGGCGGTGCGCGCGGGCATGGGCCGGGAGTCGGCACACCACGTGATTCGCGAACACGCGGTGGCGACCGCTCTGGCCATGCGGGAACAAGGTGCGGAGCCCGACCTGCTGGACCGGTTGGCGGCCGACCCCCGACTGCCACTGGACCGGAAAGCGCTGGACGCCGCGCTGGCCGACAAGAAGGCCTTCACCGGTGCTGCCGCCGACCAGGTCGACGAGGTGGCCGCGCTCGTGGATAACCTGGTGGGCCGCTACCCGGAGGCGGCCAAATACACGCCGGGCGCGATCCTGTGACCCTGGCCGGCGCCCTCGCGGGGGTCGACTTCACCGATCTGGACAACTTCGCCAACGGGTTCCCGCACGAGCTGTTCGCCGTGCATCGGCGCGAGGCGCCGGTGTACTGGCACGAGCCGACCGACAACACTCCCGACGCCGAGGGCTTCTGGTCCGTCGCCACCTACGCGGAAACACTTGCGGTGCTGAAGGATCCGGTGACCTACTCGTCGGTGTCCGGAGGCTCGCGACCGTTCGGCGGCACGCTGTTGCAAGACCTGGCCATCGCGGGCCAGGTGCTCAACATGATGGACGACCCGCGGCATGCGCAGATCCGGCGGCTGGTCAGCTCAGGGCTGACGCCGCGGATGATCCGTCGTGTCGAGGACGATCTGCGGGCCCGCGCGCGCCGACTGCTGGATGCGGTGGTGCCGGGCGAAGCGTTCGACTTCGTCGTTGACATCGCCGCCGAACTGCCGATGCAGATGATCTGCATCTTGCTGGGAGTTCCTGAATCCGAACGGCATTGGCTATTCGAGGCCATTGAGCCGCAGTTCGACTTCGGTGGCTCCCGCAAGGCGTCCCTTTCGCAGATTTCGGTGGAAGAGGCCGGGTCGCGAATGTATGCGTACGGCCAGGAGTTGATCGCGTCGAAGCGGGCGGAGCCGACCGACGACATGCTGTCGGTGGTCGCGAACGCAAGACTGGATGACGCCGACGGGGATGACGCGCCGGAGCTTTCGGATCTCGAGCTATATCTGTTCTTCAGCCTGCTGTTCAGCGCCGGCGCGGAGACGACGCGCAACGCGGTAGCGGGTGGACTGCTGGCGTTGGCCGAACATCCCGAGCAATTGCAAGTGCTGCGTGGCGATTTCGAGTTGTTGCCGACGGCGATCGAAGAGATCGTTCGGTGGACGTCGCCGTCACCGTCCAAGCGGCGCACTGCAACCCGCGACGTGACTCTCGGTGGGCACCCGATCGAGGCGGGACAAAAGGTGCAGATCTGGGAGGGCTCGGCCAACCGCGATGCCACCGCGTTCGACCGCGCCGACGAGTTCGATATCACTCGAAAGCCTAATCCGCACTTAGGTTTTGGCCAGGGCGTGCACTACTGCCTGGGCGCCAACCTGGCCCGGCTGGAACTGCGCGTACTCTACGAGGAACTGCTGTCGCGCTTCGGCACCGTGCGGGTCGCGGAGCCCGTCGAATGGACACGCAGCAACCGGCATACCGGCATCCGGCACCTGGTCGTCGAAGTGCGTTGACCTCGGACAAACCCAGGTCGGGGCCAAAGGTCCCTGCCTCGTCAGCCCGAACTTCGTTATCGTGGGCTATGCGCGTTCACTGAGTCCCGGGTGAGCGCACGGCGAACGTAATGCTGGTGGCGACGATGAAGAGTGCGGATGAGCGGGCCGCGACGCGGCTTTCGAAGTCGGCGCTGCGCGCGTTGCACGACCGATTTGTCGCGGGGCGGGGCGACTCGAGTTTTCTGGATTCCAGCCCGGTGCGACGTATCGTCGTCGACAGCTGGCGGCGCAGCCTGGCTACCGGCGTCGACCCGAACCGCGGCGGCGGGCAGACCTCGCCGGCAGCTGTCGCGCTGGAGCGGCTGCGCAGCGCGCACCCACTGGGACTCGCCCTTCCCGTCATCCGTCGCCTGTTGATCGACGACGCCATCGGATCGGGCGTCGTCGTGGCGGTGACCGCGGCCGACGGCACGCTGTTATGGGTCGACGGCGACCGCCTGGCATGCCGGAAAGCCGAGTCGATGGACTTCGTGCCGGGCGCCGACTGGAGCGAGCGCGGTGCCGGCACCAACGCACCCGGAACCGCACTGGCCCTGGATCGTGAGCTGCAGATCCGCGGTTCAGAACATTTCTGCCGCTCGGTGCAGGTATGGAACTGCACGGCGGTGCCGGTGCACGATCCGACGACAGGTGCCCTGCTCGGAGCCATCGACCTCACCGGCGGCGCGAGTATCGCGTCGCCGCAGACGTTGGCACTGTTGCGCGCGACCGGCCTCGCGGTGGAGAACCACCTGGCCCTGCTGCGCAGCAGCGCCCCGCAGCCGACGGTCTCGAGCGAAGCGCGGCTCACCGTGCTGGGTGCCGAACGCCCCACCTGGCGCGTAGCCGGGGCCACGCCGACGGTGTTGACCGGTCGGCACGCCGACATCCTGGTTCTCCTGGACCGCCACCCGGAAGGGCTCAGCGCCGACCACCTCGCCGTGCTGCTCGACGACCGGGATCTCGACGTGGTGACCATCCGTGCGGAGATGTCGCGGCTGCGACGTGTGGTGGGGGAGCGCTTGATCGCCTCCCGCCCGTACCGGCTGACCGAACCCATCGCCAGCGATGTCGGCGATGTCTTCGATGCCGTGCGCAGGGGCGATGTGGCGGCAGCGATGCGCTGCTACGCCGGAGCACTGTTGCCGCAATCGGTGTCACCGGCCGTCGCGAGATTGCGCACCGAACTCAGCAGCACGTTGCGGGCTGCCGTGTTCGCAGCGAATAGCAATGTGCACCTTGCTAATTGGCTGAAGTTACCTGAGGCGCGCGACGACCGGCAGGGCTGGCGACTGCTCTATGAACGCTCGGCGGTCGGCTCACCGCAGCGGGCGCGAGCGCAAGGTCATCTGGCCGGTCTGGACTTCGACTTGGCTTGACGCGGCCGGACCGGCCCGTGGCCTGGCGGGCCTCTGCAACCCCGTGCAACCGTGCTGCAACCCTCCCGTTCCTAGTTTTGTGACGACCGACACAGACCGTCTATAAGGCAGGTAGAGATATGACCGTGTTCGCACGTCCGGGCGCACACAGTTCGCTGATGACTTTCGAGTCCCGCTACGGGAACTTCGTCGGCGGCGAGTGGGTGCCGCCGTCGGAGGGCAAGTACTTCGAGAACCCGACGCCGGTGACCGGCGAGTCGTTCTGCGAGATACCACGCTCGACCGACGCCGACATCGAGAGCGCTCTTGACGCGGCGCACGCCGCTGCGCCGGCCTGGGGCAAGACCGCCCCCGCCGAACGGGCGGCGATCCTGAACAAGATCGCCGACCGGATGGAGGCGAACCTGGAATCGATTGCCCTGGCCGAGTCGTGGGACAACGGCAAGCCGATCCGCGAGACGCTCAACGCCGACATCCCGCTGGCCGTCGACCACTTCCGCTACTTCGCCGGGGCCATCCGCGCCCAGGAAGGCTCGCTGAGCCAGATCGACGAAGACACCGTCGCCTACCACTTCCACGAACCGCTGGGCGTCGTCGGCCAGATCATCCCGTGGAACTTCCCGATCCTGATGGCGACCTGGAAGCTCGCCCCCGCGTTGGCAGCCGGCAACGCCGTCGTCCTCAAGCCCGCCGAGCAGACGCCGGCCTCGATCCTCTACCTGATGTCGCTGATCGGTGACCTGCTGCCCGCCGGTGTGGTCAACGTGGTCAACGGATTTGGCGTCGAGGCGGGCAAGCCGCTGGCGTCGAGCAACCGGATCGCCAAGATCGCGTTCACAGGGGAAACGACGACCGGTCGGCTGATCATGCAGTACGCGTCGCAGAACCTGATCCCGGTGACGCTGGAGCTCGGCGGCAAGAGCCCCAACATCTTCTTCTCCGACGTGATGGCCGCGCACGACGACTATCAGGACAAGGCATTGGAGGGCTTCACGATGTTCGCCCTCAACCAGGGCGAGGTGTGCACCTGCCCGTCGCGCGGCCTGATTCAGGCCGACATCTACGACGAGTTCCTCGAACTGGCCGCGATCCGCACCAAGGCGGTGCGCCAGGGCGACCCGCTGGACACCGAAACGATGATCGGAGCGCAGGCCTCCAACGACCAGCTTCAGAAGATCATGTCCTACATCGAAATTGGCAAGGATGAGGGAGCGCGGGTGGTCACCGGCGGTGAGCGCACCCAACTGGGCGGCGACCTCAACGGCGGCTACTACGTTCAGCCCACGGTCTTCGAGGGCACCAACTCCATGCGGATCTTCCAGGAGGAGATCTTCGGCCCGGTTGTCGCCGTCACCTCGTTCACCGATTACGACGACGCGATCCGGATCGCCAACGACACCCTTTACGGACTGGGTGCGGGGGTGTGGTCACGCGACGGCAACACCGCGTACCGCGCGGGCCGCGACATCAAGGCCGGCCGGGTATGGACGAACTGCTATCACGCGTATCCGGCCCACGCGGCATTCGGCGGCTACAAGCAGTCGGGGATCGGCCGCGAGAACCACAAGATGATGCTCGACCACTACCAGCAGACCAAGAACCTGCTGGTGTCCTACGGCAACAAGGCCCAAGGCTTCTTCTGAGACCACCACCGCTCAATTGATTGGAACGATCATGACCCAAACACTTTCTGCACCAAGCGCATCGCAGGCGACCGAGACCATGCGCGCGGCGGTGGTCGCCGAATTCGGCCAACCGCTACAGATCGAGGAACTTGCCCTGCCGACCCCCGGCTACGGCGAAGTGCTGGTCAAACTCGAGACTTCCGGTGTCTGCCACACCGATCTGCATGCGGCACACGGAGATTGGCCGGTCAAGCCGACGCCCCCGTTTGTCCCCGGTCACGAGGGCTGCGGCACCGTGATCGCGCTGGGCGACGGCGTGACCGACCTGAAGGTCGGCGACAAGGTGGGCAACGCGTGGCTGTGGTCCGCGTGCGGCAGTTGTGAACACTGCCGGACCGGCTGGGAGACGCTGTGCGAAAGCCAGCGCAACGGGGGCTACACGGTCAACGGCAGTTTCGGCACCTACATGCTCGTCAATGCCGCTTACGCAGCCCGCATCCCCGACGGCGCCGACCCGCTCGAGGTCGCCCCAATCCTGTGCGCCGGCGTCACGGTTTACAAGGGACTCAAGGTGACCGACGCCCGGCCCGGCCAGTGGGTGGCCATCTCCGGAATCGGCGGGCTCGGTCACGTCGCCGTGCAATATGCCCGGGCCATGGGTTTGCGTGTGGTGGCCATCGACATCGACGACGACAAGCTCGCCCTGGCCACTCGGCTGGGTGCCGAATTCGCCGTCAACGCGCGCACCACCGATGTGGTCGCGGAGGTACAGCAGGCCACCGGCGGCGTGCACGGAGTACTGGTCACCGCCGTGCATCCACAGGCATTCGGGCAGGCCATCGGACTGGCCCGCCGCGGCGGCACGATCGTCTTCAACGGGCTGCCCCCGGGCGACTTCCCCGCACCGATCTTCGACATCGTGCTCAAGGGTCTGACGATCCGCGGTTCGATTGTCGGCACCCGTCAGGACATGGAGGAAGCGTTGGACTTCTACGCCCGCGGGCTGATCCATCCGACCGTGGAAAGCGCCTCGCTCGACGAGATCAACCACGTCTTCGAGCGGATGGAGCGCGGCCAGATCGACGGCCGTGTCGTCATCGACTACCGGTAGCCACCGTTGAGCATCGTTAAGGAATTTGTTCTGCACGAACCGATTTCGCCGCCGGCGTCGTTTACCGAGCAGGCTAACGCCACCGCCGAGCTGTATGAGCGCGCCGATGCGGACCGCCTGGCGTTCTGGGCCCAACAGGCCGGCCGCCTGTCCTGGGACACGCCGTTCGACGAGGTGCTGGACTGGTCGCAGGCGCCGTTCGCGAAGTGGTTCGTCGGCGGTACCCTCAACGTCGCCTACAACTGCGTCGACCGGCATGTCGAGGCCGGCAACGGCGACCGGGTCGCCATCCACTGGGAGGGCGAACCGGTCGGCGACAGCCGAACATTGACTTATGCGCAGTTGAAAGACGACGTCTGCCGGGCGGCCAACGCGCTCACCGCTCTTGGGCTGACGGCGGGCGATCGCGTCGCCATCTACCTGCCGATGGTTCCCGAGGCTGTCGTCGCCATGCTTGCCTGTGCGCGACTGGGGGTGCTGCACAGCGTCGTGTTCGCCGGATTCTCCGCAGCTGCACTGCGGGCGCGGATCGAGGACGCCGAAGCCAGACTGGTCATCACCGCCGACGGTCAGTACCGCCGGGGCAAACCAGTCGCACTGAAAGACGCTGTCGACAAGGCTGTTTCGGGACTGGAATGCGTCGAGCACGTGCTGGTGGTGCGCCGCACCGGCGTCGAAACCCGGTGGGCCGACGGCCGCGACGTGTGGTGGCACGGGGCGGTCGAGGAGGCGTCTCCGGAGCACAAGCCGCGGGCCTTCGACTCCGAGCATCCGTTGTTCGTGCTCTACACCTCGGGCACGACCGGTAAGCCAAAAGGCATCGTGCACACCAGTGGCGGGTATCTGACTCAGGCCTCCTACACGCACTACAACGTCTTCGACGTCAAGCCGGAGACCGACGTTTACTGGTGCACAGCCGACATCGGCTGGGTGACGGGCCACACCTACATCGTCTACGGCCCGCTGTGCAACGGCGCGACCCAGATTCTCTACGAGGGCACGCCCGCTTCACCGACCGAGCATCGTCACTTCGAGGTGATCGAGAAGTACGGTGTCACAATCTATTACACGGCGCCGACCCTGATTCGTACCTTCATGCGGCTCGGCCGCGCCATTCCTGACGCGCATGACCTGTCCAGCCTGCGATTGCTCGGTTCGGTCGGTGAGCCGATCAACCCGGAGGCCTGGCGGTGGTATCGGGATGTCATCGGCGCGAACAAGACTCCGGTCGTGGACACCTGGTGGCAGACCGAGACCGGCGCGATCATGATCTCGCCGCTGCCCGGCGTGACGGCGACCAAGCCCGGTTCGGCGATGACACCACTGCCGGGCGTCTCGGCCAAGATCGTCGACGACAACGGCGAACGGTTGCCACCCGGTACCGACCACGGCGAACAGGCCAGCGGGTACCTGGTGCTCGACCAGTCGTGGCCGTCGATGCCGCGCGGCATCTGGCGGGATCCGCACCGATTCAAGGAGACCTACTGGTCGCGGTTCGCCGAGCAGGGCTGGTACTTCGCGGGCGACGGGGCGCGTTACGACGCCGACGGCAACATCTGGGTGCTGGGCCGCATCGACGACGTGATGAACGTGTCGGGCCACCGGATCTCGACCGCCGAAGTCGAGTCCGCCCTGGTCGGCCATGCCCACGTCGCCGAGGCGGCGGTGGTCGGCGCGACCGACGAGCAGACGGGCCAGGCCATCTGCGCGTTCGTGATCCTGGAATCCAGTGCGTCCGGTAAGCCGCATGACCATATGGTCGAGGACCTGCGCGCCGAGGTGGCCCGGGAGATTTCTCCGATCGCCAAACCGCGCGAGATCCACGTGGTGCCTGAGCTGCCGAAGACCCGTAGCGGCAAGATCATGCGGCGGTTGTTGCGGGACGTCGTTGAAGGCCGTGAACTCGGCGACACGTCGACGTTGCTCGATCCCGGTGTCTTCGAGGCGATTCGGGCCAGTAAGGCCGAGGTTTGATCGGCACTGCCCGAAAGATCCGCCCGCACTTAGTCTTTGGAAGGCCGCACCCTACCGCCGGGTTACAATCTTGCCGTGACAATCCGCGTCGCCGACCTTGAGCCGTCACCCGATGCTTTCGCGGCGATAATGGCGACCGGGATCTTGTCGATCGCTGCAGGCAAACA
>NZ_DATJYB010000029.1:0-3843 GCF_035499775.1 Mycobacterium sp.
CACTTCAGGCGACGCAGCGTGGCGGCGAACATCGCGTCGGTGCCGTGCCGATGCGGCCAGAGCTGCACCGCGTTCATGGAGGGGCCCTGCCCCAGTGCGTTATCAGGCCCGTCATTCACGGGCTCGAACAACGGCCGGGTATCGAGCGCGCACACCGGATGACGACGCAGCGCGTCGCCGACCACGCCGACGGTTTCGGCGAGGTGCGGCGAGCAGGTCGCGTACAGCACCACACCGCCGGGCCGGGTCAGCCCGATCGCGGCGGCCAGCAGCTCGCGTTGCAGCTTGGCCAGCACGGGCACGTCGGACGGCTGGCGCCGCCAACGGGCCTCGGGTCGGCGGCGCAACGCGCCCAGCCCGGTGCACGGCGCGTCGACGAGCACGCGGTCGAAGCGCGGCTCCAGCCCGCTCTGCCGGCCGTCGACGCGCACCACGTCGACAGGCAGCCCACGGGTGTTCTCCACCACCAGGTCCGCCCGGCGCGGCGCCGGCTCCACCGCCGTGACCCGGGCCCCGGAATCGGCGCCCAGCGCCGCCAGCAGCGCCGTCTTGCCGCCCGGCCCGGCGCACAGGTCCAGCCATCGTCCGGTGTCGCCGTCGACCGGCGCCAGCGCCAGCGCACGGGCCACCAACTGGCTGCCCTCGTCCTGGACCAGGGCGTTGCCGTCGCGCACCGGTGACAGCTGCCCGGGATCGCCGCCGGGCAGGTAGACCGCATACGGCGAATAGCGACCGATGGTGCCCTGCACCGCATCGGCCAATTCGGCGGCAGACAGCACTCCCGGGCGGGCCGCCAGGTGCACCTGGGGCCGTTCGTCGTCGCTGGCCAGCATCGCGTCGAGTTCTCCGGCCGCCGCGCCCAGCGCATCGGCGAAGGCCTGGGCGATCCAGCGCGGGTGGGCGTGCACGAAGGCGGCGTGGCCGACCGGATCGCGCGACGGGTCGGGAGCCAGCTCGTCGACCCAGGACCGCTCGTCTCGCGCGGCGATGGTGCGCAGCACACCATTGACGAAACCCGCTCGCGCCGAGTCGAATTCGATTCCGGCCTGTTCCACCGTGGTGGATACGGCGGCATGCGCTTCCACGCGGGTGCGCAACAGCTGATAGGTGCCGAGCCGCAGCAGGTCGAGCAGCACCGGATTGATCGCCTCCGGCGGGCGTCCGGCGGCCGCGCCGATGACCGCGTCGAGCAGCCCCTGGGTACGGCAGGTGCCGTAGGTCAGCTCGGTGGCGAACGCGGCATCGCGGCCGGTGATACCACGCTGGCGCAGCAATGCGGGCAACGCCAGATTGGCGTAGGCGCTGCGTTCGCTGACCGCCCGAAGCACGTCGAATGCCGCGCGACGTGCCGGGTCGAGCGGGCGGCGGGGTGGCCTCCGAGGCCGATGCGTGGGCTTGGTCATGACGCCCGCGCGGCGGCGTCGAGCCGAGCGCCCCGAGCCCAGTCGACGGCATTCATCAGTTTCTTTCCGGGCGGCTGAATCTGGCCCAGGCGCACCGGATCTGAGCCGGTCCCGATCCACACGCTCTTGCGGTCGACATGAATACCACCGGGCGGCAGGGGTTCTGGCGCTTCGCCGAGGTGTACCGGTCCGAGTTTGACGCGCAGATCACCAATGAGCGTCCAGGCGCCGGGGTTTGGCGTGACGGCGCGGATCCGGCGCTCGAGGACCGGCGCGGGCAGATCCCAGCGCACCCGGGCCTGCTCGACCGTGATTTTCGGGGCCATGCTGACCCCGTCGGACGGCTGTGGTCGCGGCGCCAGTGTCGCGTCGGCGATGCCGTCCAGCGTTGCCGATAGCAGGACCGCCCCTGAAACGGCAAGTCGCTCAAGCAGTTCCCCCGCCGTGTCGGTTGGCCGGATCGTCTCGGTGACCACGCCGTAGACCGGTCCGGAGTCCAGGCTGCGCTCGATCTCAAACGTCGTCGCTCCGGTAACCGCGTCACCCGCGGCGATCGCGGCCTGCACCGGTGCCGCGCCGCGCCAGGCCGGCAACAGCGAGAAGTGCAGGTTGATCCAGCCGCGCGGGGGCACCGCCAGCAGCGCGTCGCCCAGCAGCGCGCCGTAGGCCACCACCGCGCAACAGTCGGGTGCCAGCTCAGAGAGTTCGCCGACGAACTCGGCCGAGTTCGGCCGCGACGGTCGCAACAGCGGAATGCCGCGGTCGAGCGCTTCGCGAGCCACCGCCGACGGCTCGGGCTTGCCCCGCCTGCCTGATGCGGCGTCTGGCCGGGTCAGCACCGCGATCACGTCGTGGCGGGGCGAGTCGAAGAGCTGACGCAGCGCGGGCAGGGCGGTTTCGGGAGTGCCGGCGAAGACGAGGCGCACGGGGCCAGTCTAGAAAGTGGAGTCTGGCTCTTCTTCTATACGTCGATGTCGAGATACGCCGGCGGCTCACCGCCGGCGGTGGTAAAAGCGGTCAGCGCGCGCACCAGCCCGTGGCGCTCGTCCGACGGCATTTTCTGCACGATGCGGGCAATCTCGGTGCGCCGGTGCGCGGTGACCTGCCGGACGACCTTGCGCCCGTGCGGGGTCAGGGCCGCCAGCAGCTCACGGCGTGAGGTCGGGTGCGGCATGCGGTCGATCAGACCGGCGCTGACCAGCCGGTCGACCATCCGGCCGGTGGCCGACGGCTTGACGCCCAACAGCCCGGCCAGCGTCGCCAGATTTATCGGGCCCTGGTTCGACAGGATCACCAGCGTGCGGAACTGCGGGATGGTGATGCTCTCGTCCACCAAAGCGATCGAGTTGGCGGAGATGCCTACCAGTAACCGCGATGCGGTCAACAACGCATCGGTAATCGCATCGAGTGAGTCGTCGACCGATATGGCGTTTTCCGCCGGCATCGTCGCCCCCCTTTTCCCAGCACGTGAGCTTTCTCACCAAAGCTATGGCTAGGTGAGTCTAGCAGGCCCCAAATGTAGTAGTTGTATACTGTTGCTCTAACACATCGTTGTGGTGCCTGTGCCCTTGCTTTCCTTCCCTCGGAGGTCTGATGACGATCGACACGCCCATTCGCGAGGACCATACCCTTGCTGCCACGCACCGCGCCGTGTGGGCGTCGGGCGACTACGCATTGATGGCCGAGGAGGTGATGGCCCCGCTCGGTCCAATCCTGGTGACCGCAACCAGCATCACCCCTGGCCGGCGGGTGCTCGACGTCGCGGCCGGTTCCGGCAATATCTCGCTCCCGGCGGCCAGGGCGGGCGGCATCGTCGTTTCCACCGATCTCACCCCGGAGTTGTTGCAACGGTCCCGGATCAGGGCCGCCGAACAGGGGCTGCGGCTGCATTGGCGGCAAGCCAATGCCCACGCCCTGCCGTTCGACGACGACGAGTTCGACATCGTGATGTCGGCGATCGGCGTGATGTTCGCACCGGACCAACAGTGCGCGGCAGACCAGCTGGTCCGGGTCTGCCGCCCGGGCGGGACGATCGGCGTGATCAGTTGGACGCCAACGGGATTCTTCGGCCGGATGCTGGCCACCATCAGGCCGTATCGGCCGGGCCTCTCGGCGGCGGTGCCGCCGGCGGCGTTGTGGGGCCGCGAGGAATATGCGGTCGGGTTGCTGGGCGACCGGGTCACCACTGTCAGCGCGCACCGGGACATGTTGCGGGTCAATCGCTTCGACCGCGCCGAGGACGTCCACCACTACTTCAAGAATCACTACGGTCCGACCATCGAGGCCTTCGCGAACATCGGCGAGAATTCGGTGCTGGCGGCCGCACTCGATGCGCAGCTCATCGAGCTTGCGCAGGAATTTCTGATAGAAGGTGTCATGGATTGGGAGTATCTACTACTGACCGCCAAAAAACGCTGAGAAATTACTGCATGCAGCTATT
>NZ_DATJYB010000030.1:0-11641 GCF_035499775.1 Mycobacterium sp.
CCGGGCGAAGATGATGCCGCGTACGACCCGCTCGTCGAGGTAGCCGCCGCCGAACCCGCGGGCCCAGTTCCCGCGGTACTCGAACGCCCGGGCGTGCGTTCCCTGCTGCTCCGGCGGGATCGTGACCTTGGCGTACGGCCCCATGCTGCTGGTCACGCCGTAGATGAACTGGGTGCGGTCGGACTCGAGCAGCCGGATGAAGTCCGCCCGCGTCGTGGCCATCGCCTCGCGCGCACCTGGGCCGATGGCGACCGACTCCCCGCCCTCCGACACCCGCCGGTAGTTCTCCAGCGTGAAGTCGTCCCTGCCGTTGATCACCACGGTCATGCTCCGGAAGTTAGCTTTTGCCTGCAGGGGAAGCAACGCGATGATCGCTGCGCAGGTGCGTCGGGGGGCCCGCGACGGAGGATCAGCCGAAGCAAACGTCAAGCATCAACCGAGGTAATGGGAGCCTCCTGTCAGGATTGAACTGACGACCGCTCGCTTACAAGGCGAGTGCTCTACCACTGAGCTAAGGAGGCAAAAGCCGGGTGCAAGCCTAACCGGTCGTCAGTCGTCGCTGTCGATGATGCGTTGCGAGCGCACCGGCCGCGACGACGACGAAGACCGCCGCGGTGTGCGCCGCGGCAGCGGGATGCGTTCGGCGATGCTGCTCAGCGGGTTGACCACCAGGGTGAGCGCTGTGACGGCGTCTTGCAGGGTGGCGATGGCGGGCTCCAGCGCCTCCATCCCGGGCGCCAGCCGGCCGAGGGTGTCGGCGAGGTCGGTGAGCTGTTCGAGTGGTCCGTGCTTCGAGGTGATCTGGTCGATCAGTCCGCCGTCGGCGAGCAGTCGCTCGGCCACGCCGTCTTCGGCCAGCAACCGTTCGATCATCCCGTCGTCACCGATGATCCGATCGGCCAGTCCGCCGGGCTGCAGCGCGCGTTGCAAACTGCCGCCCTCGGCGGTCATCCGGTCCAGCAGTCCGCCCGGGGCTGTCACCAGGTCGACCAACCCGCCGGGGCGCAGCAGGCGGTCCACCGCCCCGTCGGGCGCGATCGCGCGTCCCAGCGGCATATCGTCATCCAGCAGCCTGGCCAGCCGATTGGCGCGCGCCAACGCGTCATCGATCCCGAGCATGCCCGCCATTGCGTTCGAGCCGCCGCTGGTCCCGGTGCCCAGCGCCCGCTTCGCCAGGGCGAGGCCGGCGCCCGCGAGGTTCAGGCTCGCCTCCGTGGCGGCAAGTCCGATCCGTGCGGGAGCGGTCGCCAGATCCACGATGGTTTTGCCGAGATTCATGCTGCGAGTGTATTCGCGGTGTGCCGTGAATAACGCGGGATGGTCCGAGCAGCCACAATGAACCCTGACAGAATACTGTCAGTCCATTGGCACCTCGCTCGCAGGAATTACACAATGAATATAAAGCTACTGTTCAACTATGCGCGAAGGAACTGACGTCATGACGGCGGCAAACCAAAGCGAGTCGACACCGGAGGCTCGTGTCCTCGTCGTCGACGACGAGGCCAACATCGTCGAGCTGCTCTCGGTGAGCCTGAAGTTCCAAGGTTTTGAGGTCTACACGGCGACCAACGGCGCCCAAGCGCTCGACCGGGCGCGCGAAGCCCGGCCGGACGCGGTGATCCTCGACGTGATGATGCCCGGGATGGACGGCTTCGGCGTGCTGCGCCGACTGCGCGCCGACGGTATCGATGCCCCGGCGTTGTTCCTGACGGCCCGAGACTCTTTGCAGGACAAGATCGCCGGCCTGACTCTGGGCGGCGACGACTACGTGACTAAACCGTTCAGCCTCGAGGAGGTCGTCGCTCGGCTGCGGGTCATCCTCCGACGGGCCGGCAAAGGCGGCGCGGAACCGCGCAACGCGCGCCTGTCATTCGCCGACATCGAACTCGACGAGGAGACCCACGAGGTGTGGAAGGCCGGCGAACCGGTCTCGCTGTCACCGACCGAGTTCACGCTGCTGCGCTACTTCGTGATCAACGCGGGCACGGTGCTGAGCAAACCCAAGATCCTCGACCACGTGTGGCGTTACGACTTCGGCGGCGACGTCAACGTCGTGGAGTCCTACGTCTCCTATCTGCGCCGCAAGATCGATACTGGGGAAAGGCGGCTGCTGCACACATTGCGCGGGGTGGGCTATGTATTGCGCGAGCCGCGCTGAGCGCCAGCGGACTCACCCGGCGAGATAGGCGGATATGGCCGAAATGCTTCGACGCGGAATGCCGCTGCGGGTGGGACTGGTGGCCGGCACGCTGCTTCTGGTCGCCTGCGGGCTGGTGACCTCGGGGGTCGCGGTCACCTCGATCCTGCGGCACAGCCTGGTCAGCCGGATCGACTCGACGCTGCTGGAAGCCTCCCGGAGCTGGGCGCAGGCCCCCCGGCGGCAGGCAGCGCCGCCCTACGAGGGCCCCGACCCCGGCCGTCCGCCGTCGAAGTTCTACGTGCGCGGCGTCGGCGTCGACGGCACCGCCTTCACCGCCATCAACGACCGCAACGCGGAACCGGCCCTGCCGCCCAACAACGACGTGGGCCCGAATCCGACGACGGTGCCGTCGGTCAACGGCTCGGATATTCAGTGGCGGGCGGTGTCGGTTCGCGGGCCACACGGCCTGATCACCGTGGCGATCGACCTGTCCGACGTTCAGCACACGGTTCGCTCGCTGATCTGGCTGCAGTTCGGCATCGGGGTGGCGGTGCTGGTGGTGGTCGGGATCGCCGGCTACGCGGTGGTACACCGCAGCCTGCGACCGCTGGGCGAAGTCGAACAAACCGCCGCGGCGATCGCGTCGGGCCAGCTGGATCGCCGGGTTCCGGAACGTGATCCCCGTACCGAAGTGGGCCGACTTTCGTTGGCGCTCAACGGAATGCTGACTCAAATTCAGCAAGCGCTGGCGTCTTCGGAGTCGTCGGCCGAGAAAGCCCGCGGCTCGGAGGAGCGGATGCGGCGGTTCATCACCGACGCCAGTCACGAACTGCGCACGCCGCTGACCACCATTCGCGGCTTCGCGGAGTTGTACCGGCAGGGCGCCGCGCGCGACGTGGCGATGCTGCTGTCGCGAATCGAGAGCGAAGCCAGCCGGATGGGTCTGCTGGTCGACGATCTGCTGCTGCTGGCCCGCTTGGATGTGCAGCGGCCGCTCGAACACAATCAGGTGGACCTGCTGGCGCTGGCCAGCGACGGCGTGCATGACGCGCGGGCGGTCGACCCCAACCGCAGGATCACCATGGAGGTCCTGGACGGTCCCGGCACCCCGGAGGTGCTCGGCGACGAGCCCCGGCTGCGCCAGGTGCTGAGCAACCTCATTGCCAATGCCTTACAACACACCCCGGCGAGCGCCGACGTCACCGTGCGGGTGGGCACCGAGGGCGACGACGCCGTCCTCGAGGTCGCCGACGAAGGCCCCGGCATGAGCCACGAGGACGCGGGGCGGGTGTTCGAGAGGTTCTACCGCACCGACTCGTCACGGGCCCGCGCCAGCGGTGGTACCGGACTGGGGCTATCGATCGTCGACTCGTTGGTGCGCGCGCACGGCGGCGTTGTCACTGTGACCACCGCGCCCGGGGAAGGTTGCTGCTTCCGCGTCAGCATGCCGCGCGTCAGCGACGTGCACGCGACCGTCTAACCCGGCGCGAGCGGCCGCAAATGTACGCGTGTACGGGCCTCATGCCAACTGAGCCAGCGCCGCCTTGATCTTGGCCTGCGCGTCGTCCAGGGATTGCGGCGACGGGTTGCGGTCGACGTTGGCGAACCCGAAGTCGCCGAGGCTGCGCGTCGGGAACACGTGAACGTGCAGATGAGGCACCTCAAGTCCGGCGATGATCACGCCCGCCCGGTCGACGCCGAACGCCTTGCACACGGCCTTGCCGATCAGCTGACTCACCGCCATGACCCGGCTGAACGCCGCGCCGTCGACGTTTTGCCATTGATCGATCTCGGCGCGCGGCACCACCAACGTGTGCCCCTGCGTCATGGGTTCGATCGTCAGAAACGCGACGACGTCGTCGTCCTCATAAACGAAGCGGCCGGGCAGTTCGCGGTTGATGATCTTGGTGAAGATCGAAGCCATGGGCTCAAGCATATGTTCGCGGCCGCGACCCCAGTCCGCGGCGGTCGTCTCGGCGCGACAGCGCAGGCCCGACGATACTTGCCGCCACGCGGTGCCGAAGCTAAATCGTTAACGCCGCGTTGCTGTTTCGTTTTGCACGGTCGCCAAAATCACTTTGACGAAATTCACAACGACGACCCAATTCACGGCGAAGGGGCCTGCGTGCGGTTTCCTGTGGCGGTGCTGCGCATTTCGATCGCAGTCATTGCCGCTTGCGCCGCATCGCTGATCCCCGCGTCGCTTCCGTTTGAGGTTCCGGCGACCGCGCGGGCGGCGGCCTCGTTCGGGCCGCTGGCGCCGCCCAATCCGTTCATGGCGCCCAATGGCCTCGCGTCCATGCACAACGACGCCGGATCGGCGGATGCGGGACCGCTTCCCGGGCCGGGTGCGCACCTGGCCGCGATCTTCGGGTACCCCCTGCTCGCCGCCTGCCCGACGATCACGCAGGGCACCGACGGCCTGGTGCTGGCGCTGTGTACGACCGACCTCAATCAGACCCCGACCGTGTTCCTGATCGATCCCAGCGGCGTGCTCCCGCGCGTCGTCCCACTGGCGCGGCTCGCAGTGACCAAGGGCGGACTGCTCGGCGGCGTCTACGCCTACCTGGACCAATTCAACCGAATAGTGCTGATCGACGGCGCCAACCACCTGCTGCGCATCAACCATGTCAAGGACGGGCCGCTGGGCCGCTGGCAGCTGAACGTCGCCGAGTCCACCGACCTGTCCGGTGCGATACCGTCCGGCGACAGCTCGGTCGGCCTGGTCCCCGACTATGACGGCAACGTCTGGTTCGCCACCGCCAATGGTGTCGTGGGGGTGGTCAAGGCGGCCGGCGGCGTGGCCACCATGCACCTGCCGGCCGGGGAACAAGTGGCCAACAGCATCTCCGCGTCGCCCAGCAATCGCGTCGCGGTGGCCACCACCTTCGCCCTCTACGAGATCATTCTCGACGGCAGCGGCAACCCGCAGATCCTGTGGACCCAGCCGTACGACCGTGGCC
Organism: Mycobacterium sp.; assembly: GCF_035499775.1. Taxonomy (GTDB): domain Bacteria; phylum Actinomycetota; class Actinomycetes; order Mycobacteriales; family Mycobacteriaceae; genus Mycobacterium. Next base: position 5,104 of record NZ_DATJYB010000030.1, read on the forward strand.
CCGCCCGCAAGCCCGGCCAACTGAGCTGGGGAACCGGTTCCACCCCAACCTATTTCGGCCCCACCGGCGCTGATTACCTGACCATCGTCGACAACGCCAGTCCGCAGGTGCACGCGCTGGTCTACCAGTCCGGCACCGGCGCTTTGATCTGTCAGCAAACCGTCCTGACCAAAGGTGGTCCAGGGAGCGAGAACTCGCCGATCGGGGTCGGCAACACGATGTTCATCGCCAGCACCTACGGCTACCCCTATCCGACGGTTCCGGCGGGCGCGGGCCCGGCGGTACCGGCGACGGCGCCGTTTGTCGGCGGGATGACCCGGGTGGACGTCGACAACCCCGGCTGCCACACCGTGTGGGAGAGCACGGTCCGCAGCGCGGCGTTGCCGCACCTGTCCGTTGCGGACAGCCTGATCTACACCATCACTCGCATCGGATTCGACAACACCACACCGGCCGACATCTTCGCCTTCGCCGTCATCGACCCCGAAAACGGAAAACTTCTTCTGCAGCAACCGAAATCGGCCACCATTCTGAGCGACCCCATCCAGACCGCCTGCATGGTCCTGATGGACAACAAGATCATGCAGGGCAACATCACCGGGCTCGGGCGGATCGGCCTAGGTGCCGGATGACTCCGGCTTGGTGAACTTCATCATCTCGAGGTTCCAGTACCCGCGCATGTTGCTGATCAGCCCGGCCTCGTTCACCCGATAGGTGAACACCCCGCGGACCTCGCTGGTGTAACCGTTCTCAAACTTGCTGTGCAGCACCAGGATATGGGCGATCTCGTCGGGTGAGCTGCACGGGAATGTCTCCTCGCAGGTGACGGTCAATTGATTGGTGGCGATGTTCTTGTCGTAGAAGCCGGCGACGGCCTCCTTTCCGCGCATGCCGGTGCCGTCGGGGTTGGTGACGGACTTGCCGATCGGGTCCTCGACGACGACGTCGTCTGCCATCAGGGCGAGCCAGCCCTCCCTGTCGTGGGCGTGGACGCATCGCCACGAGGACTGCGATGCGGTCAGTGCCGGGGATTGGACGGTTTGGGTCATGGTTGTTTCCCTTCTTAGATTGCGCACGCGGCGCGCGCGCCTTCCTCGGTGGCTTTGCGGATGAGACCAAGGCCGCTGCAGTCGCCGGCGGCGTGCACCTGGGTGTCGGGCATGGCGGTGACCAGGCTGTCGAACAGAGTCGTGTCGGGCTCGACCGTTCCGGCCAGCACCACGCTGTCGGCTGGCATATGCCGGACACTCCCGCTGGCGGGTGTGAAAAGCACGGCGGCCGTGGTGATTTGTTCGACAGTCGCACGGACGTGGACGGTGACTCCGAGCCGGTCGAGCCGATCCATGTGTTCGGTCTTGCGCTTGTTGCCCACTTCCGGCGCGATGTCCTTGCCGGCCTCTAGTATCGATACGAGCCGGCCCCGGGCCGCCAGGAATTCGGCGAGTTCCAGTGCGACCAGGTCGCCGCCGATTATGACCACGCGGCGGCCGATCGGCATCCACGCGCGGGTGGCCAGCCGCACCGCGGTGGGTCGCACCAGGCGCTGCCGCCAGCCGCTCAACAGCGAAGCGCCGAGCCGCTGCCAGGACGAGTCGCTCGACTCGGCATGACCGCCCAACAGTTCACGTAGGCCAGGTCCGGTATGCACATGCGGCAGGTCGGCGCCCGGGATCGACGGCACCGCGACGTGCCCGCCGGTGGCCACCACCACCGCCTCCGGTCTCATCGCGACCAGATCTTCGGGCGAAATAGTTTGACCCAGAGTCACTTTCACGCTGCTGTGCCGAATTTCGTCCCGCAGATACCGCAGGAACGGCTGGTTCTCCGGATGCAGGACGGCCGCCCAGCGCAACGCGCCGCCGAGCTGGCCGGCGCGTTCGAAAAGCGTGACGCGGTGGCCCCGCTCGGCCGCCACGCGGGCGGCCTCCAGTCCGGCCGGGCCGCCGCCGATCACGGCTACCTGCTTGGCGCGGACAGCGCGGGGCGCTGCCAGTTCGCGCTCTTTGCCGGTGCGGGGGTTGACGGCGCAGTCCACCGAGAACCGCTGTTCCATTGCGTCGATGCAGTTTTCACACGAGATGCACTTGCGGACCCGGTGCGCCTGGCCGGATCGCAGCTTGCCCGGCAGGTCGGGGTCGGCCAGCAGCGGGCGTCCCATGGCGATGAAGTCGGCGCGGCCCTGAGCCAGGATCCGTTCGCCCGCAGCGGGGTCGTGGATCCGCCCGACGGCGATCACCGGCACGTCCACGACCTGCTTGACCGCGGCCGCGGCACCCACGTTGAGCGCGTCGCCGTCGTCGGCGCCGTTGACCATCCCGGTGACGAGCCGGTCGATGACACCGCCGCTGACGTGGAACGCGTCCACCCCGGCGGCTACCAGTTGCGGTGCCACCTGCGCGGTTTCGTAGATCGGCCGGCCTCCGGCGACGCGTTCGTATCCGGAGATGCGCAGTGTGATCGGCAGCGCGTCACCGATCTCGGACCTAATCGCGGCCAGCGCGTCGAGCACTGCCCGCACCCGGCCGCGCGGCGAAAAGCCCTGGTAGTCGTCGGTGCGCCGATTGCGTTGTGGGGCAAGGAAAGAGCCGAGCAGCATGTAGCCGTGCGCGGCGTGCAGCTCGATACCGTCGTATCCGGCTTCGGCGGCACGGCGGACCGCGGCCTTGAACAAGTCGAACACCTCGGTCAGCTGCTGCGCGGTGTTCTCAACCGACGGGCGGCCGGTCAGATACGACGGAATCACCGACGGCCCCAGGGACGTAACACCGAAGATCTCTGGTCCCAGGCCGTCGGGCCCGGCATGGACGATCTGGGGCTGGATCTTGGCGCCGTGTTCGTGCACCACCTCGACCAGCGCCCGGTGCGCGTCGACGGCGTCGTCGGTGGCCAGATGCAAACCGCTGGGAGTCTCCGGGTGATGGTGGTTGATTCCGGTGGCCCCCAACGTGATCAGGCCTACTCCACCCTTCGCACGGGCGGCGAAGTAGTCACGGGTGCGTTCGGAGGGAAGTCCGTCGGGGGTCCCGTACATCGTCTCCATCGGAGACATGACGATGCGGTTGCGCACCGTCATGGCGCCGATTCGTCCTGGCCGCAGCAGGTGTGGAAAGCCGGCCACCCACGTGACCGGGCGACTAGCGGTCGGCGTCCGTGTACCGGATGACGCCGCGAATATTCTTGCCGTTCAGCATGTCCTGGTAGCCCTCGTTGATCTGCTCCAGGCGGTACTGGGTGGTCACCATGTCGTCCAGGTTCAGCTTGCCGGCCTTGTACATCGACAGCAGTTGCGGGATGTCGTATTGCGGGTTGCCGCCGCCGAAGATGGTGCCCTGCAGGTTCTTCTGCATCAGGGTCAGCATCGCGAGGTTCAGGTTGACGTTGGTGTCCAGCAGGCTGCCGATCGCGGTCACCACGCAGGTGCCGCCCTTCTGGGTGATGGTGAGGTAGGTGTCGATGTCGGCGCCCTGCAGCTCACCGACGGTGACGATCACCTTGTGGGCCATCAGGCCGTAGGTGACCTCCATGATGCCCATCAGCGCGGCGTTGATGTCGGGATAGACGTGGGTGGCGCCGAACTTGAGCGCCTGGTCGCGTTTCCACTCCACCGGGTCGATCGCGAAGATGTAGCGGGCGCCCGCGTTGACCGCACCCTGCAGTGCGGCCATGCCGACGCCGCCGACTCCGACGATCGCGACGTCTTGGCCCGGCCGGATGTCGGCGGTGCGAACCGCGGAGCCGTAGCCGGTGGTGACGCCGCAACCGACCAGCGCGGCCACCTCGAACGGGACGGACGGGTCGATCTTCACCACCGAGCTGCGGTGCACGACCATGTACGGCGAGAACGTGCCCAGCAGCGTCATGGGGAACACGTTCTGGCCGCGGGCCTGGATGCGGAAGGTGCCGTCGGACACGGCGGCGCCGGCCAACAGCCCGGCGCCGAGATCGCACAGGTTGCGCATGCCCGCCTGACAGGTCGGACATTGCCCGCAGGACGGAATGAACGACAGCACCACGTGGTCGCCCGGGGCCAGATCCTCCACGCCGGGCCCGACCTCGGTGACGATGCCCGCACCCTCGTGTCCGCCGAGCACCGGGAAGCCCGCCATCGGGATACCGCCGGTGACCAGGTGGTGATCCGAGTGGCACATGCCCGCGGCTTCCATCTGGATCTTGACCTCGTCTTTGACGGGGTCGCCGATCTCGATCTCTTCGATGGACCACGGCTGGTTGAATTCCCAGATCAGTGCGCCCTTGGTCTTCACCGTAAACCTGCTTTCGTCATTGAACTTCGGCTACGAACAGCCCGAGCTCCGTCGAGCAACCGCTTGGTTGAGTGTAGGTCAGCTATCAAAGTGGCCCGCCGGGAGCTACCAAATGGGCGCCGGAGCCTCGCCGAGCGGGTAGTAGCCCGGCAGCCTTTCCCCGGCCATGCCCCGTTCGATTCGTTTTTGCATGCCGGCCGAGAGTTTCCCTGCCTTCATCAGCTTCATGTACAGCGCCGAGACGTGACCGAAGTCGAAGAAATCGCGCTGCCACTCGATGAGCTTGTCGGCGTTGAGCCGGAACCAGCTGCCGCCGATGCCGTAGATCTCCTGCTGGCCGCCCTGCCCGTCGACGACGACCTGCTTCCAGAAGCCGACGATCTCGCCCTGGCGGTCGTCGATGAGGACCTTCTGGTAGGGGTACTGCCAGTCCTCGAGGCCCTCCATCTCCAGGCCCAGCGCGATGTCGCGGATCTCGTCGCGGCCGACGCACATCACGTCTTCCTTGGGGCCGATGTTCCACCCGTAGGTGGCGTCGGGGGCATAGAAGTCGATGAGCGGCGTCCAGTCGCCCGCCTTCTCACAGTCCTTGTTGGCCTGCAGCCAGGACTGCACCCACTCGTCGAGCTCTGCACGGTCGAAAGACGCCATTGTCGTTAGTCCTCTTCTTTGATGAATAGTGCTTGGGTGGGACAGGCCATGACGGCCTGCTCGATCTCTGGGCGGGCGTCGTCGGGCGGCTGGGAATCCAGAATCTCGACCTTGCCCCGCTTGGGCACCCGGAAGTAGTCGGGCGCCTCCAGTTCGCACATTGCGTGGCCCTGACATAGATCCAGGTCGGCTTCGATCCGATAGCCCATCTCAGTCCTCTTTGCGGCGGCGGTAGCGGACCTTGGCCGGCGTGGCCAGCTGGACGACCATCTTGGAGTGGTCGTTGTGATAGCTGTCGGCGGGCTGCGCCATCTCAAACTCGTACTCACGCAACAGAACCGAGAAGATCGCCTTGATCTGCATGGTCGCGAAGGCAGCACCGACGCAGCGGTGCCGGCCTGCCCCGAACGGAATCCAGGTCCATCGGTTGACGATGTCGGCCTGCTCCGGCTTGTTGTAGCGGTCGGGTTTGAACGCGTCGGGGTCGGGAAAGTCCTCGGGAATCCGGTTGGAGATCGCCGGGGACGCGGCGACGTAGTCACCGTCGTGGATCGGGAAGCCCTCGACCTCGAACTCGCCGTTGGCGACCCGCATCAGGATGATGAGCGGCGGGTGCAGGCGCAGCGTCTCCTTGACCACGTTGTCCAGCTTCGGAATCTGGCGCAGCGCATGGAAACTCACCTCCTGGCCGTCGGCGTAGAGCTCCTCGAGTTCGGCCAGCACTTCCCTATACACCTCGGGATGGCGGATCAGCTCGATCAGCGTCCACGCCGAAGTGCCCGAACTGGTGTGGTGCCCGGCGAACATCAGCGAGATGAACATGCCGGTGACTTCGTCGGCGGAGAACCGCGGGTTGCCCTCCTCGTCCTTGATCGACACCAGCACGTCGAGCATGTCGCGGTCGTGTTTGTCCTTGGGCGGGTTGGCGATCCGCTGGTTCATGATCTCCTGCACCAGCGCCACCAGGTCCTTGCGGGCCTGGTCGCGGCGCTGGAAACTCTCGATCGGCAGGTACGGGTCCACATAGCACAGCGGGTCGGTGCCGCGCTCCAGCTCGTGGTAGTAGTGCGCGAACCGGGAATCCAGCTGATTGCGGAATTTCAGCCCGATAAGGCATGCCGTCGACGTGTAGATGGTCAGCTCGGCGAAGAAGTCGAGCAGGTCGATCTCGCCTTCCTCGCCCCACTCGGCAACCATCCGCTTGACTTCGCCCTCGATGGTGGCCGCGTGGCCTTTCATCTGCTCGCCGCGCAGCGCCGAGTTGTGCAGCATCTCCTTGCGGCGCTCCGGGCTGGCGTCGAAGACCACACCCTTGCCGAAGATCGGCGCCATGAACGGGTATGCCGCGGCCTGATCGAGATCCTCGTCGGCAGAACGGAAGAAGAACTCGTTGGCGCCGGCGCCGGAGAGCAGAATGACGTGCTTGTTGGCCAGCTGAAACCACCCGACATCCCCGCATTCGTCGCGGGTCCGCTGCATCAGACCGATCGGATCGGTGCGGAATTCCTCGAGATGCCCGTGTTCCTCTTCGCCGCCGGAAACCCGCGGCACCACCGCTGTCGTCATTTGCTCACTCCTCGAGCGTGCGAAGTCATGAATCCAGATCCTTCTCATCGACTTTCAGT
>NZ_DATJYB010000031.1:0-9294 GCF_035499775.1 Mycobacterium sp.
GAGTACGCCGATACCGCTAGACTGTCTCACAAAGAGATACTAGCGTCTCGCATTCTGAGATGACACCTCAGATGTCCGGCGCGCCGCGAATCACTGAACAGAGGCGACGGAGATGGAATCAACTACCCGCAAGCCGCGCACGATGGCCGAGAAGGTTTGGGAGGACCACGTTGTGGTGCGCGGCGAAGGCGACGCGCCCGACCTGATCTATATCGACCTGCATCTGGTGCACGAGGTGACCAGCCCGCAGGCTTTCGACGGCCTGCGCTTGGCCGGGCGCCCGGTGCGACGGCCCGATCTGACGCTGGCCACCGAGGATCACAACGTGCCCACCCTCGACATCGACAAGCCGATCGCCGACCTCGTGTCACGCACCCAGGTGGAGACATTGCGTCGAAACTGCGCCGAATTCGGAATCCGGCTATATCCGATGGGCGATATCGAACAGGGCATCGTGCATGTCGTCGGACCGCAGCTGGGCCTCACTCAACCGGGAATGACGGTCGTGTGTGGTGATAGTCACACCTCTACCCATGGCGCGTTCGGCGCGCTGGCGATGGGCATCGGCACCTCCGAGGTAGAGCATGTGCTCGCCACCCAGACGTTGCCGCTGCGGCCATTCAAGACCATGGCGGTCAATGTCGACGGCCAGTTGCCCGACGGTGTGACGGCCAAGGACATCATTCTGGCGTTGATCGCCAAGATCGGCACCGGCGGCGGGCAGGGCCATGTCATCGAATACCGGGGCAGCGCCATCGAATCGCTGTCCATGGAAGGGCGCATGACGATCTGCAACATGAGCATCGAAGCCGGCGCCCGGGCCGGGATGGTGGCTCCGGACGAGACCACCTTCGAGTTCCTGCGCGGCCGCCCGCATGCGCCGACGGGCGCCCAGTGGGACGCCGCGCTGGCGTACTGGCAGCAGTTGCGCACCGACGCCGGAGCCGTGTTCGACACCGAGGTCTATCTCGACGCGGCCTCGTTGAGCCCCTTCGTCACTTGGGGGACAAACCCCGGCCAGGGGGTGCCGTTGGCCGCGGCGGTGCCCGATCCCGAACTGATGACCGACGACGCCGCGCGCCAAGCCGCCGAGAAAGCGTTGGCATACATGGACCTTCGGCCCGGAATGCCGATGCGCGATATCGGGGTCGACGCCGTGTTCGTCGGGTCGTGCACCAACGGCCGCATCGAGGATCTGCGGGTGGTGGCCGACATATTGCGCGGCCGCAAGGTGGCGCCGGGCGTGCGGATGCTGGTTGTCCCGGGCTCGATGCGGGTGCGCGCGCAGGCCGAAGCCGAAGGGCTCGGTGAGGTTTTCACCGCCGCGGGCGCCGAGTGGCGACAAGCGGGCTGCTCGATGTGCTTGGGTATGAACCCCGATCAGCTCTCGCCCGGGGAGCGGTGTGCCGCCACGTCCAACCGCAACTTCGAAGGGCGGCAGGGCAAAGGGGGCCGTACACATCTGGTGTCCCCGGCCGTCGCGGCCGCCACCGCGGTTCGCGGCACCCTGTCCGCGCCTGCCGATTTGAATTGAATTCACCACAACAGAGGACGAGACGAACATGGAAGCCTTTACCACCCACACCGGGATCGGCGTGCCGCTGCGGCGATCCAATGTCGACACCGATCAGATCATCCCCGCGGTCTTTTTAAAGCGCGTCACCCGAACCGGTTTCGAGGACGGCTTGTTCGCGACTTGGCGGTCGGATCCGTCATTCGTGCTAAACCTCAGCCCCTTTGATCGGGGCTCAGTCTTGGTTGCCGGACCGGATTTCGGCACCGGGTCGTCGCGCGAGCATGCGGTCTGGGCGCTCATGGACTACGGATTCCGAGTGGTTATCTCATCTCGATTCGGTGACATTTTTCGGGGCAACGCGGGCAAGGCGGGACTCTTGGCGGCCGAAGTTGCCCAAGACGGTGTGGAACTACTTTGGAAGCTCATCGAGCAGAGTCCGGGATTGGAAATCACTGCCAATCTTCAAGATCGAAATATCACCGCGGGAACAGTGGTGCTGCCGTTCAAGATTGACGATCACACGGCGTGGCGACTGCTCGAAGGACTTGACGATATAGCCCTTACGCTGCGGAAACTCGGCGATATCGAGGTTTTCGAGGCGGCTCGCCCGGACTGGAAACCGCGCACTCTACCTGCCTCCTGAAGCGTCTCGGCGGGGAATTTCGCCGCCGTAGACGCGGCCAAACCGGACCGATTTTCCGGCCGCGCCACCGGTCAAGGGCGGCAACCGGATTGCGAAAATTCCGGTTGCCGGGTCCTGAAATTGCGCGTGGCTCTTGGCAATTTGCCAGGTAAGGGTTTACCGTGTCCACTAGTCGGTTCCAAAACGAGGACCAAAGACTTGGAGGGATTGGATGAACAAAGCAGAGCTCATAGATGAGCTCACCGCGAAACTGGGCTCGGACCGTCGGCAAGCGACTGCCGCCGTCGAGAATGTCGTCGACACCATTGTGCGCGCCGTGCACAAGGGTGAAAGCGTCACGATCACCGGGTTTGGTGTGTTCGAACAGCGGCGCCGCGCGGCGCGGGTCGCCCGCAATCCGCGTACCGGCGAGACGGTGAAGGTGAAGCCGACGTCCGTCCCGGCGTTCCGTCCGGGTGCTCAATTCAAAGCGGTTGTCTCTGGCACACAGAAGCTTCCGGCGGACGGACCAGCTGTCAAGCGCGGTGTTGCGACAAGCGCAGCCAAGAAGGCGGCGGCGAAGAAGGCGCCGGCCAAGAAGGCCGCGGTGAAGAAGGCTGCGACCAAGGCTCCGGCCAAGAAGGCTGCGACCAAGGCTCCGGCCAAGAAAGCCGCGACCAAGGCCCCGGCCAAGAAAGCCGCGACCAAGGCCCCGGCCAAGAAGGTCGTCAAGGCCGTGAAGAAGGTTGTGGCCAAGGCCCCAGTGCGCAAGGCCGCGACCAAGGCTCCGGCCAAGAAGGCCGCGACCAAGGCTCCGGCCAAGAAGGCTCCTGCCAAGAAAGCAACCGCCACACGGCGGGGCCGCAAGTAACACAGTAAATCTCACACGCAGATACCCTTCGGACGGCAGCTGCCGCCGAAGGGTATCTGCGCGCTAAGCCCGCACGTTGGCGGCCAGCGCACCGCCGATATGGTCGGCTGCGATCAGCCGGCCCGCCGCCAGCGACAGCACCCACGTGCTGCCCTTGTGGTTGCGGGACTTGTCGGGGCGCACCCCGTCGCGTTCACACCACCACTCGATCAGGTCCGGAATCACCTTGCCCTGTGAGCAGATCACCGGTGTGCCCGCCCGTCCGGCGATCTGCAGCATCCGGTTTCGGGCGCGTTTGGGGTTTTTGGCGTAGGCCTCTTCGGTCAATGCGGTCTCGTTTCTGATCCGCACACCCAGTTCTGCGGCCAACGGTTCCACCGTTTGGTGGCAGCGCACTCGGTCGGCCGCATATACGTTGGTGGCGCCGAAGGCCAGCAGCTGCGCAACCAGCGCCTCGGCCTGCGCACGTCCCTTCTTGTCCAGCGGTCGCTTCGTGTCGTCCCCGGAATAGCGGGCCTTGCTGCCCGCCGTCCCATGCCGGACCACGAGCACGGTGTGCGTATCCGCCGGGTATTTGGCGAACTCCCGCAAGACCTTTCGATCCTGCGCGTAGTCAAGCTTCTTCAGGGCGTCGGCCACCGGCAGCCAGATCAGCTCGTCGACTTCGGCGCCGGGGATGAACTCCCCGCCGGTGGTGCGGGCCGTCCAGTAGTACACCTTCTTGACGCCTGAGTCGATCGGGTAACTCACCATGACCAGCCGCCTGCCCAGGACGGCGCGCTGGCCCGTCTCCTCGAACACCTCCCGTGCAGCGGCCACCGCAGGGGTCTCGCCGGGGTCCACTTTGCCCTTGGGCAGCGACCAGTCGTCGTAACGGGGCCGGTGGATCACCGCGATTTCGACTGCGTCCTTGGCGCCCTTGGTCGATTTGGTACTCGCGGGTCGCCACAACACCGCGCCGGCGGCGTACACGATCCGGCTTCCCGGGCGTCGGCGCGCGGACGAGTTCTGGGGCGACACGTTAACTCCTGCAAGTCAATTCGACTGGGTAGCTGGCAAGGCAGCTACCCAGTCGTGGATGCAGCCCGGGAAATCAGCACAGTCAGGGGCTGCGGTGACGCTCCATCAGCGAGACCTGGTGGTCGCGCACGGTGTGGCCTTCCTGGGGCGAAGCGGTCCACTGACCGTCGGGCCCGAGCTCCCAGCACCGGGTGGCCGGGTCCAACGCGGACTCGAACAACTCGTCGAGTTGTGCGGTGAGCCGTGGGTCCTTGACTTGCGCCATCACCTCGACGCGGCGGTCCAGATTGCGGTGCATCATGTCGGCGCTGCCGATCCAGAACTCGTCGATCGCGTTGAAGTGGATAATTCGCGAGTGTTCCAGGAAGCGGCCGAGAATCGAGCGCACGAGAATGTTCTCGGAAAAGCCTTCCGCGCCCGGGCGCAGTGCGCAGATGCCGCGCACCACAATCTCGACCCGCACGCCTTCCCGCGACGCACGGTACAGCGCGTCGATAACCTGCTCGTCGACAAGCGCGTTCATCTTGAGCCGGATTCGGCCCTTCCCGTTTTGGGGGCCCTTTTCCCGGTGGGCGGCGACCTCGCGCTCGACGCGTTCGATGATGCCGGTCCGAATACTGTGCGGGGCCACCAAGATGTTGCGGTAGGACACCTTGCGCGAGTAGCCCGTCAGTGAATTGAACAGATCGGTAAGGTCGGCGCCGATGTCGGGTGAGGCGGTCAGCAGACCGACGTCCTCGTAGAGCCGTGCTGTCTTGCCGTTGTAGTTGCCGGTCCCGATATGGCAGTAGCGCCGGATCGCCGAGCCCTCGCGGCGCACCACCAGGCAGGTCTTGCAGTGCGTCTTGAGCCCGACGTACCCGTAGACCACATGCACGCCCGCATCTTCAAGTGTGCGGGCCCAACGGATGTTGGCCTGCTCGTCGAAGCGCGCTTTGATCTCCACCATCGCCACTACTTGCTTTCCGGCCTCGGCGGCGGAGATGAGTGCCCGAACGATCGGCGAGTCACCGGACGTGCGGTACAGCGTCTGCTTGATCGCCAGCACGTTGGGGTCGGCGGCAGCGAGTTCGATGAAGCGCTGCACGCTGGTCGAGAACGAGTCATACGGATGATGAAGCAGCACATCGCCTTCGCGCAGCGTCGCGAAGATGCTCCTCGGGGTCTCCCGGTCGGCGAAGGCGGGATTGGTGACTGGAACGAATGCCCGGTCTTTGAGTGCCGGCCGGTCGACGCCGTAGATCTGCCACAACGACGACAGGTCCAGCAGCCCCGGAACTTCGATGACATCGCCGGGATCCACCTCGAGTTCGCGCAGCAGCAACTCCAGCATGCCCTCGGTCATGTCGTCGGCGACCTCGAGCCGTACCGGGGAACCGAAGCGGCGGCGCGCCAATTCCCGCTCCAGCGCCTGCAGCAGGTCTTCGTCGCGATCCTCTTCGACCTCGAAGTCGGCGTTGCGGGTAATGCGAAATGCGTGATGCTCCACGATTTCCATGCCCGGGAACAGCACCGGCAGGAACGCCGCGATCAATTCCTCCATGGGTAGGAATCGCAGGATGGTCCGGCCGTCGTCGCTGTCTCGGGCTTCGAGTTCGACGAAGCGACCGACGTTGTCGGGCACCTTGACCCGGGCGAAATGCTGGCCGCCGTCCTCGGGTTGCTTGACGGTGACCGCGAGGTTCAGGCTCAACCCGCTGACGAACGGGAACGGGTGGGCGGGGTCGACGGCCAGCGGTGTGAGCACGGGGAAGACCTGCTCGTTGAAATAGGTCGACAATTGGTCGCGCTCAGCCTGATCCAGATCATCCCACGTGACGATGGAGATGCCTTCCTCGCCGAGCGCGGGCAGCACCGAGTCGAGGAATACGCGTGCGTGCCGGCTGGCGAGCTGTTGCGTCTGTTCGCCGATGCGGCGCAGTTGCTCACGCGGTGTCAGACCGTCTGCGGAGCGGACCGACAGACCCATCTGGTCGCGGCGCTTCAGGCCGGCCACCCGGACCTGGTAGAACTCGTCGAGGTTAGAAGCGAAGATCGCCAGAAACTTGGCCCGCTCCAACAACGGCTGAGAGTTGTCGTCGGCCAGCGCCAGCACTCTCGCGTTGAAGTCCAGCCAGCTCAGTTCCCGGTTGAGGTAGCGGTCCTCGGGCAACTGGTCGGTGATCGGAGCCGGGGTGGCCGCGGGTGGTGCCGCAACCGGCGATTCGCCGTGCGACCATAGATTCTCGTCGGGGCGCGCTTCAGCTTCGATTTCAGTCACCCTGCGATCATTGCGTATTACCAGTGGGTCGGCCAGCGCCCGACCGAGATCCATCCTTCGTTGGTGCGTCGTTCACTTCCCGGACAGGTTTTGCTGCGTGCCGGCCCGTCAGCGCTGCGCGATGGCGCGCGCGGTTGCGACCCCGACCCCGAGGCGCCGGGCGGCAGCCAGGTCGGCGGGTGTGTCGACGTCGCAGCGCAAGCCGGGCCACGCGCCGGTCAGCTCGATGGCGCCCGAACGGCGATGCCGCGCCGAGGAATCCGACCCGAACTGCGGATCCAGCGGGGTTCCGAACGCACACAGCGCGGCGGTTCCGGTGCCCAGTCGGTCGGCGACGAAACTGCGCCGGTGGTGGCGCGCGGCGGCGATCGCCTCCTCCAGCTCCTGCGTCTGCAAGGCCGGTAAATCACCTTGCAACACAACAACATTGACGGACGCACCGGAAACCTCGCGTTCGGCGGCGGCGATGGCGCTGTTGAGCGGATCGGGATCGCCCTCGGGGGTCGGGTCGGCCAGCACGTCGGCTCCGAGGTTGGTTGCCGCGGCCGCCGCGTCTCCGTCGGGCGTGACAACGGTGATCGAGCGCATGGATCGAACGCGTCCCGCCGCCGTCAGGGTGTCTATCAACATCGCCAGCACCACGTTCTCCCGAGTGCGCGCCGAGAACACCGGTGCCAACCGGGTCTTGGCGGCGGCCAATCGTTTGACGGCGACGATCAACGCGATATCGGGTGTGCCGTCGGCCCGGGTGCCGCTCATGAGGCCATCCTGCCAGCCACCGATCCGTGGGCCCGCCGGCGCCCGTACAGGCGCTAATCTGAAGCGCCGGCAAGGCAATAAACGGACAGGAGACGTCGATGGCGGGCGCCGTAGCGGTGATGGGTGCCGGCGGGTGGGGCACCGCGCTGGCCAGGGTGCTCGCCGACGCCGGCGGACCAGAAGGAGAGGTCGTCCTCTGGGCGCGGCGCTCCGAGGTCGCCGACCAGATCAACACCACCCGATACAACCCCGACTATCTGCCGGGCGCGCTGCTGCCACAGAGCATCCGTGCGACCGACGATGCGGCAGAGGCGCTGCACGGCGCGACGACGGTGTTGCTCGGAGTGCCGGCGCAGACGATGCGGTCCAATCTCGAGCAGTGGGCGCCGCTGCTCTCGCGCGGTGCGACTCTGGTCAGTCTGGCCAAGGGGATCGAACTGGGCACCCTGATGCGGATGAGCCAGGTCATCGTTTCGGTGACTGGTGTGGACCCGTCGCAGGTCGCGGTGATCTCGGGGCCGAACCTGGCCAGCGAGATCGCCGAACGACAGCCCGCCGCCACCGTCGTCGCGTGCAGCGACTCCGGGCGCGCGGTCGCGCTGCAGCGCATGCTGAACAGCGGGTACTTCCGGCCCTACACCAACGCCGACGTCGTCGGCACCGAGATCGGCGGGGCCTGCAAGAACGTCATCGCGCTCGCGTGCGGGATGGCGTCGGGCGTCGGCCTCGGCGAGAACACCGCGGCGGCGATCATCACCCGGGGCCTGGCCGAGATCATGCGGCTGGGCATCGCGCTCGGGGCGAAGGGCGCGACGCTGGCCGGTCTGGCCGGGGTCGGCGACCTGGTGGCCACCTGCACCTCGCCGTATTCACGCAACCGCTCGCTGGGCGAACGCCTGGGCCGTCGGGAGAACGTGCAGGAGGCGTTGCAGGGCAAGCACGGGCATGTCGTGGAGGGCGTGACGTCGTGCGAGTCGGTGCTCGCGCTGGCGTCCAGCTACGACGTCGAGATGCCGCTGACCGACGCGGTGCACCGGGTCTGCCACAAAGGCCTGTCGGTGGACGAGGCGATGGCGCTGTTGCTGGGTCGCAGCACCAAGCCGGAGTGAGCCGGCCCAGTGGCGATCGCAAGCGCGGCGCAGCCGGGCGCAGCGGGTCGCCACCATCGGGAAAACCCCAGCTCGGGGCGTTGGACCCGACCTCTGGGCGCCATAACCGGTAGCCTCTCTAGGTTGTGAGTGCCAGCGAGCGCGTCCGCGTGGCCGTCGTCTTCGGCGGGCGCAGCAACGAGCACGCCATTTCGTGCGTGTCCGCGGGCAGCATTTTGCGCAATCTGGACCCGGATCGGTTCGACGTGGTCGCGGTCGGAATCACCCCGGAAGGCTCGTGGGTGCTCACCGACGGCGACCCGGATGCGCTGGCCATCACCAACCGGCAATTACCCGAGGTGAGCTCCGCGTCGGGGACCGAGCTGGCCCTGCCTGCCGATCCGCGCCGGGGCGGCCAGCTCGTGTCTCTGCCCCCGGGTGCCGGCGAGGTCTTGACCTCGGTCGACGTCGTGTTCCCGGTGCTGCACGGCCCGTACGGCGAGGACGGCACCATCCAGGGCCTGCTGGAGCTCGCCGGTGTGCCCTACGTCGGCGCCGGTGTGCTGGCCAGCGCCGCGGGCATGGACAAGGAGTTCACCAAGAAGCTGCTGGTCGCCGACGGGCTTCCGGTCGGCCCGTATGTGGTGCTGCGCCCGTCGCGGGCCGCGGAAAGTCCCGAGCTGTATCCCGAGGAGTGCGAGCGGCTCGGGCTGCCGGTGTTCGTCAAACCCGCACGGGGTGGCTCGTCGATCGGCGTCAGCCGGGTGTCGGGCTGGGACCGGCTGCCCGCCGCAGTCGCCGACGCCCGCCGGCATGACCCGAAGGTGATCGTCGAGGCGGCGGTCAACGGCCGCGAGCTGGAGTGCGGCGTGCTCGAAATGCCCGACGGCACAGTGGAAGCCAGCACGCTGGGGGAGATCCGGGTGGCCGGGGTGCGCGGGCGCGAGGACGCCTTCTACGACTTCGCGACCAAATACCTTAACGACGCAGCCGAATTGGACGTGCCCGCCAAGGTCGACGACGAAATCGCCGATGCGGTGCGCCAGCTGGCGATCCGGGCGTTTCGGGCCATCGACTGCCAAGGTCTGGCCCGGGTTGATTTCTTCCTCACCGACGACGGCCCGGTGATCAACGAGATCAACACCATGCCCGGCTTCA
>NZ_DATJYB010000032.1:0-5727 GCF_035499775.1 Mycobacterium sp.
GCATCGGCGATGTCCGCACCGACGTCGGCGCGCTGGTGGCGTTTCTGCTCAGCACCGACGCGACGTTCATCACCGGGCAGACGATTCACATCGACGGCGGGATCGGCTGCTTCCGGTGACCTTTCCGAGCAGGCGAGAGTCCCTGCGAGACCGACAGCGGGCGCAGATCCGGGCCGACATCGGGCGGGCGGCGTTCCGGCTGTTCGCCGAGCGCGGCTACGACGGTGTGACGACGGAGGAGATCGCCGCTGCCGCAGGGGTTTCGCCGCGCACCTACTTCCGGCATGTGCCGACGAAAGAGGAGCTGCTGCTGGCGCCGGTGCGCCATGGCGGCGCCGAGGTGGTGGCGCTGCTCGAGCAGCGGCCGGCCGGCGAGTCACCCGATGTCGCGATGATCAACGCGATGACCACCCGGACCCGGTCCTTCGACGAGTCCGACACCGAAGAGTGGCGGGCTGCCCTGCTGGTGGCACCCGGTCTGCTCGACAAGCTCACGATGCACACACCCGCCGACCGGGAGCGTGCCACGAAGCTGGTCGCCGAACGGATGGGCGTCAACCCCGGCCTGGACATCCGTCCCGGCCTGCTGGTCCAACTCACCTTTGCCGCAGCAGATTTCGGGTTCCAGCAGTGGGTGCGCCAATCCACCGCGGACCCGCGGCCGCTGGATCGCTACGTCACCGAAGCCCTCGAAGCCATCAAAAGTCCGCACTGGAAGAGGAAGAAGACGTCGTGAAAGACAGTTGCAAGTCGCGGTCTGGGAGCCTAAGCGGGAACGGTCGATTCGACCGCGTTCCCGGTTGCGGTCGACGCGCTGGACGAACCGTTCAGCGATGATCGTCTTGGGCGTCCAGCAGCAAGGCGTCGTCGAATGGAGCCTTCGAGTAGACCGTGCGCCACGGACTGCGGACCCTCGCGACGCTATCTGGCTTCGTCGTGATCCGCGGGTTGGTGACGCGAATGTGCCGGCCGTAGTGCACGAGATCAGCACTCCCAGCAGCCCGTAAGTTCTTGAGCCACTCGGTGGTGGTGGGGCCGTACGGCAGCAGTACGGCGTAGCCGTCATCGGTCGGGAAGATGTTCAGCGGGGTGCGGTATTTCTTGCCCGACTTTCGGCCGACGTGGGTCAGTACGCCCATCCCGGGCACCCAGCCGGCCCACAAGCGCACCGCCTTGTTGGTCACTGCGCGATTCCATCGCGCGTATCCGCGGGTAAACTTCACTGTCGATCGACCTTTCAGGTGGCACTCGGCATTCGGCTCTGTCGTGTTAGGCGGTGTCGCGAGCGTGTTCGTAGAGGGTGGGGTCATGCGAGCACACGACGAGCAGGTCGGGTTCTTGGCGTCGGTGTAGCTCGGCGAGACGCTCGTGGTTGGCGTGAACTTGCTTGCGGTCGAAGGCGATGAGTTCTTCCTGTGCGCGCAGGATGAACGGAACTCGGGATTGACCGTCGAGGGTGCCTGGGTGGTAGAAGGCGTCCCCGCAGTGCAGTACCCAGCGGTGACCGGCTTCGACAGCGACCGCGGTGTGGCCGCGGGTGTGGCCTGGCATGGGGACGAGCACGATGCCGGGGTCGATGTCGTCGAGTGGTTGTGCGGCGGCGAATCCTCGCCACGATTCCCCGCCGGGACCGTGCTCGGCCAGGCGCGGTCCATGCGCCCACTGCGGATGGCGGTAGCGCAGCTTTTCACGGGCAGACGGAGCGTGAATGGCTCCCAGGGCTTCGGCGGAGGTGAGGTGGATCTGCGCATGCGGGAAGTCGGAGATTCCTCCGACGTGGTCGAGGTCGAAGTGAGTGATGACGATATGGCGGACGTCGTCAGGTCGGAAGCCGAGTGCCTCGACGTGGTGTGCGGCGGTTTCGATGTGTAGCAGTCGGGGTCGGATGACATGGCGGAAGGCTCCGATTCGCCGTGCGGGGTCGCCGCAGTCGTGCGACCCGAAACCGCTGTCGACGAGGACGAGTCCATTGTCGGTTTCGACGAGCAGCACGTGACATACCAGTGAAGCGGTGGGCAGGTCCATGGTGCCGCAGTTGAGGTGGTGCACCTTCACGATGAATGTTCCTTAGCCATGGGTGGGTTCGCCTTCCGTGGTCACCTCGAAGGTGTTGAGGAAGTTGCAGACCAGTTGGTAGAAGCCGACTGTCATTACGAGATCGGCCAGTTGGGTGACGGTGAGCAGGTTCAGGGCGTCGTCGCGGTCGGCGCCGATGAGGGTGTGGTCGTCGAGCAGCCGGTCAGTCCAGGACAGGATGCCGATTTCGTCGTCGGGCAAGCCGTCGGTACGGCCGGTCGCCGCTGCCGCGATGGCCTCGGCGGACAGCCCGGAGTACTCAGCGATCAGCTCGTGCTGGTGAGTTTCGTAGGGCGCTGTGTAGCGGTATCCGACCCGTAGGATGGCCAGTTCACGTAGGTGCGCCGGGAGTGAGTTGGCTTGAAACATCGCGTCGGCCATGACGAAGAACCCTGGTGCCAGCCCCGGTGAGTGCATGACCATCCGGTAGACGTTTACCGGCGCATGCTGAGCGAGGGTGTCCTTGAGGTGCTGCGGCAGGGCGTCCAGGTCGGGGTAGTCCACGTGGCTCACTCCCGCCCGCGGATGGGGTCGCTGCCGTCCCAGTTGGCGGCGACGTCGCGGATGTATTGGAAGAACTGGCCTTTGGGGCCGCTGATGTCGGAGAGTTCGATGACGGTGCCCTGTTCGCGTTCGGTGTCGAGGTAGGCGAAGCGGCCCTGTTCTCCGCCGATGCTGCCTTCCTGCCCGATGGTGTATCCGTCGGCGAGCGCCTGGTCGAGGAGATGCTGAAAGTCGTTGGACCAGTACGCGATGTGTTGCATCCCCTCGCGTCCGGAGTCGAGGAAGTCCTTGTACATCGACGGAGCGTCGTTGCGCGGCTGGATCAGTTCGAGTTGGACGTCTCCGGAGTTCGCCAGCGCCACGCTCATCTGCATGTCCGATTCGACGCCGCGGTAGCGGAAGTAGTCGGTCTGGACGCGGTCGACGTAGAACCAGGGCCCAACACCGTGCTTGACCCAGTTGTCCATGGCGGCGTCGATGTCGCGCACGACGTATCCGATCTGGGCAATCTTGCCGAAAGTGCGGCTCATGATGGATCTTCTTCCTGGTCGGTGGTGAGTCGGTGGATCAGCAGGGCTTCGACTTCACTTCTGGCGGCGTCGAGGTCCACGTGATTGTCGATGAGGGATTGCAGCGCCGTCCCGCGGAGCATGGCGACGATGACGGTGGCCAACCCCTGCGGGTGGACGGTGTCGGGCATTCGTCCGGCGGTCGTCGCGAGCTCGATGCGCTTTTCGATCTCTTCGCGAAACTCGCGGTCGGCGGCGACCATTCGGGTGCGGGTGTCTTCGGTGGGGTTGGCGACCGCGTCGGCCCACAGCACCAAGCGGGCCCGGTTGACTGGTTGCAGGTCGGTGACGACGTCGAAGTAGATGCCGGTGAGCGTGAGCAGTTCGGTCACCGGGTCATCGGCGCCGCCTTGCTGGAACATCGCGTCGCGGAACTGGTGGGTCACCGCCTCGACGAGGCGCTGCATCAACGCGCCCTTGGAGCCGAAGTGATGGGTCGCGAGGCCCCGGCTGTAACCGGCCCGCTCGCCGACGTTGGCCAGGGTGACGTTGGACGGTCCGACCTCGCCGACCATTTCCGCGGCCGCAGCGATGAGCCGGCGTTCGGCTTCGGCTCGCCGGAATTCCTGGGTGCGCGGACCGGCGATGTCGTCGGTCATGTGGTGCCTCCTCGTCGGGTGGTGTGGCCCTGGACGAAGGTTGGTTTGGTCCAGGGATCGGTCCACCAGGTGCTGCCGGGGTGGACCATTACTCGCTGACCGTCAAAACGATCTTGCCGACGGCCTGGTTGCTGCGCAGGTACTCCGCGGCCTTGAGGGCATCGTCGAACGCGAAGGCGCGGTCGACCACCGGGCGGATACGGCCATCGGCGACGGCGGGCAGAATTTGCGGCGTGAGTGCGCTGCACACCGAGGCGAGTTCGTCGGCGGTGCGCACGCTGAATGTCGTGCCGAGTACCCGCAAGCGGCGAAACGACAAGGCGTTCAAGTCGATGGTGGACTGCGGACCGGCCAGCCGCCCGATGTTGACGACCGTTCCTCCCAGCCGGGTCACCATGAATGAGTCGGCGAACAACTGACCGCCGACGTGGTCCAGGACGATATCCACCCCAGAGCCGTTGGTTGACGGAAGGATCGCGTCGGCGAGGCTCTCGGTGTTGGTGTCGATGACGACGTCGGCGCCGGCCGCTGTGAGCGCCGCCTTCTTGTCCTCCGAAGTCGTGGTCGCGGCCACCAGCGATGCACCCAGCGCCTTCGCCATCTGCACCGCGATCAGCCCGATGGAGGTGGTCGCACCCACGATCAGGACACTCATGCCCCGAACGAAGCCCCCTTGACTGACCAAAGCGTCATGCTCGGTCGCCAACCCTACCGGCAGTGCCGCGGCATCGGTCCAAGACAGTGACTCCGGCATCGCAATAACGTGACGAGCGTCCTGGACGGCGTACCACGCGAACGCCCCCAGGCCCGCCGCACCAACCCGCTCGCCGACCTTGACCGAATCCACCCCGTCACCGACGGCTACGACCTCGCCCGCCATCTCCAAACCCGCTGTGAAGACATTGCTCGTCTTCGAGTTCGGGTTGTACGACCCCTCCAACATGTACAGGTCAGCCCGATTGAGCCCCGCGGCGACCACCCGGACCAACACCTGACCTGCACTCGGAGTCGGCACGTCGATCTCGCGCACCTCCCAGTCAGGCCCGGCGCCACCCACCAGCGCCAGCATCTTCACTGCCACCTCGGCTCCCATCCGTCTAACTAACTTGTTGACTAACAAGTTATAGGACGTAAGCGTGCCGCGTCAAGAATGCGGCGATTTTTCGGCAGTGCGCGCCTTGGGCCGGCGTCGACGATGTGGAGCCGGGAATCGTAGACGCGCGGCATATTCCGCTCACTTCGCCGGTGTGTGCGCGGTACCCGCACCGGGATGGGGACCCGCGTTCTGATAACGACTTCAGGTTTGCGGCAGGCAACCCAGGACGCCACGGAACAGGGCGTTGCGGAGGGCGCGTTCTCTCGGATCGGCGGTTACGTGAAAGCCGTGCTTGTTCATCACATACGCGTATCCAACGCCGGTGTCCGGGTCGGCGAATCCTCCTGGCCGCTGCCCAGGTTGCGGCGAAAGGCGTCGGCGACCTTGCCGTACCCCTCGTCGACCTCTCCACCGACGAGATCGGTTGAGGCCGTGACTTTTTGCCTCACCGGCTTACTGGTCCCAGCTCGGGATCAGGCCCAGGCTGTCCATCAGCTGCCCCTCCGCGCCGGTGAGCAGCGAGACCGCCGTCACGCTGGGCTGGCCCATTGGAATGTTCAGCCCGGGATCCAGCACCGGCAGATACGGGTAGGCGTTCGGGAACATCGACTGCGGCAACAGGCCCACGTCCACGCCGAACGCCTGCACACCCTGCACCGTCCCGGTGGCCAGCGCCGGCAGCACAGTCTGCGGGTTGGGGATCCCAATCAACTGCGCCGGGGTCGGAATGTCGGCGTACTGACCGCTGGCGTAGCCGAGGTCGACGATCACCCGCAGATCCGGCTGCAGCAGGTCGGCGATCGCATTGCCGGGGACACCCAGACTGCGCAGCGGCTGAACCAACGGCAGCCCGTTGTCCAGCGACATGTAGTACGTGGTGTGG
>NZ_DATJYB010000033.1:0-24551 GCF_035499775.1 Mycobacterium sp.
GTCGTCTCGTCATCGTAAGCAGATATGAAAGCGGTCGTGCTGCGTGAGGTCGGGCAAGCCACAACGGTGGAGGAGCTCGAACTGCGGCCGCTGGCCGGCCACGAGGTGAAGGTGCGGCTGGCCGCCAGCGGCGTGTGCCACAGCGACCTGTCGCTGCGCGACGGGTCGATACCGACATTGCTGCCCTGCACGCTCGGTCACGAGGGCGCCGGGGTCGTCATCGAGGTGGGTGACGACGTCACCACCGTCAAGCCGGGCCAGCACGTCGTGCTGACGTGGAGTGTGCCATGCCGGTCCTGCCCGCATTGCCTGCGCGGCGAAACCGAACTGTGCCTGCACAGCTATGACCACGTCTACGGCGCCCCATACGCCGAGGGTGCCGGCCCGGTGTGGCCGGGACTGGGTGTCGGGTCGCTGGCGCAGGAGACCCTGCTTCCGGCCGCCGCGGTGGTGCCGGTCGACGAGTCGCTGCCGCTTGATCAGGCCGCACTGCTGGGCTGCGGCGTCACCACCGGGGTAGGCGCGGTGATGCACACGGCAGCCGTCCGCCCGGGCGAGAGCGTGCTGGTAATCGGCTGTGGCGGTGTGGGTTTGGCCGCGATCCAAGGAGCCCGGCTGGCCGGCGCGGCGCGGATCATCGCGGCCGACCGGATGGCCGGCCAGCTCCCGGCTGCCGTGGCCAACGGCGCGACCGACACCGTCGACGCGAGCGCGGTCGACCTCACCGCCGCCGTGCGTGACCTCACCGGCGGCGCCGGCGCCGATCACGGAATCGAGGTGGTGGGCAAACCCGCGACGATCCGTGCGGCCTACGAAGCGACCCGCCGCGGCGGCAGCGTCACGCTGGTGGGTGCCGCCGGCCTCACGGAGGAGGTGACGCTGCCCGCGCTGTCGTTGATGTCCGACGGCAAGAAGGTCCAGGGCAGCGTCTACGGCGCCAGCGATCCGGTGCGTGATATCCCGGTGCTGGCCGAGCTCGCCCGGCGCGGCCTTCTCGACCTCGAGGCGCTGGTGACGCGACGGATCGGCATCGACGACGTCGAGGCGGCGTTCACCGACATGTCAGCGGGGCGCGGGGCACGCAGCGTGGTCTGCTTCGGCTAGCTCAGCAGGTCGGCCAGGGCCGCCTCCAGGGTCGGGAATTCGAACTCAAAGCCGCTGTCCTTCAACACTTTTGACGTTGCGTAGCGTCCGGTCAGCCCGAGCGCGGGGTCGGTGCGCAACACCACGCCCCCGACTTTGACCAGCACCGCCGGGGTGGGCGGCGCCGCCGGCCGACGCAGTTGCCGACGCAGTGCGGCCATCAGGTCGCGGTTGCGGACCGGATGATCGGCGGCCGCCACGAGCAGGCCGTCCGGGATCGTCACGCCCGGTGTCAGGCCCAGACACGCCCGGACGATCGCAAGCCAGTCGGACAGGTGAATCCAGGAGAACCACTGGCGACCCGTTGCGACCCGTCCGCCCAGGCCGAACTTCGTGAGACCGACCAGCCGGGTCAGCGCGGGGGAGTCCGGGTCGAGGACGACCGCGGTGCGCAGGATCACGCCGTGGCGGGTGTTGGCGCCCTCGAACGCCTGCTCCCAGGGTTCGGCCACTCCGGTCATCTGCGGCAGGCCCGTCGGCAGTGGCGTGCTCTCGTCGCAGCGGGTTTCGCCGGCGTCCGACCAGATCGCGGTGGTACTGGACTGAATCCACTGCGCCAGTGGAGTTTTCAGCTGTCGGCTGGCCTCGACGAGCGCCCGGGTGGGCAGCACCCGGCTTTCCCGGAGCTCGGCGACATTGCGCTGGGTAGGTCGGCAGTCCACCAGCTTGCCGGCCAGGTTGACGATGGCGGTGTTGGGTCCGTCCAACTCGGCGGCCCAGTCGCCGACCGTGCGGCCGTCCCAGAGCACCTGGCGCACGCCGAGTGCGGGGTCGACATGACGGGTCAGGACGACCACATCGTGGCCGCGGCCGCCGAGGTCGGCCGCGATGCGCCGGCCCAACGACCCGCTGCCACCCGCGAGGACCACCTTCAACCGCTCGGGGGAACTGTTCACGTCGAAACCGTAGCGGTCAGGCGGCGTCGTGGAAAATCAGCCCCATGGCATAGCGCTCGCCGGACCGGACCGTGGAAAGGCCATGCCGCACCGGCGCCGCCGACCAACCCCGCTTCGACCGCATCGGCCGCTCCCGGGTGGTGAACACGAAACCGTGGCCCTGCGGCAATTGCGTTGCGGTGCCGCGGGATTGGGCACGCGGCCGTTGCTCCACGAGGAGGAACTCGCCGCCGGTGTAATCACGGGCAGGATCGCTCAGGTTGATCACCACCTGAAGCGGAAACACCAACTCGCCGTACAGATCCTGGTGCAGCGCGTTCCAGTCGTCGGTGCCGTACTTCAGCATCAGGGCGGTAGACCTGGTCTGGCCGGCGGCATGGCAGCTGGCCAGCCACTCGTCAAGGGTGTCCGGCCAGGGCGCGTGGCGGCCCAGCTTGGCCCACCAGTCGCGGGCGATCGGCAGCAGTCGAGGATAGAGCGCCTGCTTGAGCCGTTCGATCGGCTCGGGATACGGCGCGCGGAAGTAGCGGTACTGCCCGGCGCCGTACCGCTTGGGCGCCATGTCGATGGTCGAGCGGAACAGGCTGTCGTCGGCGTAGAGCTTGCGCAGTCGCGCCGCCTCGGCCGCGGTGATCAGCTTCGGCAGCAGCGCGCCGCCGTATTCGCCGACCTCCGCGGTGATGGCCTCCCAATCGCCGGAGTCGACGCGCTTGTCCCACTCGGCCATCAAGCAGTTCTACCAGCCACTGGCCACGTGATGCCGCAGCGAGTACGGTGTTCGTCGCGGACGAGTTGGCTGGGCGGCCGCGGCTCGCGCTGGTCGCAGACCGGTGTCGAGTCGAGGAAAGTCCGGACTTCACAGAGCAGGGTGATTGCTAACGGCAATCCGAGGTGACTCGCGGGAAAGTGCCACAGAAAACAGACCGCCACCCTCGCGGTGGTAAGGGTGAAACGGTGCGGTAAGAGCGCACCAGCATTCCGGGTGACCGGAGTGGCTCGGCAAACCCCACCCGAAGCAAGGTCAAGAAGGCCGCACCGGGAGGTGCGGTCGCGCAGGCGTTCGAGGGTTGCTCGCCCGAGTCTGCGGGTAGACCGCTCGAGGCACCCGGCAACGGTGTGTCCAGATGGATGGTCGCCGCCTTGCCGCCGTTGGTTACGCCGCGGCGGTGAGGAACAGAATCCGGCTTACAAGCCAGCTCGTTCGCCCTAAGCCCTTGACCTGCACATTCAGACCGGTACCGGCCGAACGGCGTGCCCTCCATGTCAGCGCTCCCGTAGCCTCAGCAGTCTGGGGTTTCGGCGGCCGCCACGTCTGGATTGTGTAGTGAAACTCGCGCTATCAGCCAGCGTCTCGTTCCGGTGGTCCGCCCTCGCCCGGATCGAGCCCGTCAACTCGCTCGCTCTGACGGGTCTCCTTGAGTTTCCCGATGACGCTGTCCGTGTCAACGTCCTGCAGCCCGAAGTCCTTGCAGGCCGTGCGGATCTCGGCCTCGGTGAACATCGGCACAGGCTCCTTGGACCCCCAGCCCCAGTTTGGGCGGTCTTCGGTCAACAGAACTCCACCAACAGCGCTCGTTTCTTCGGGTATCGTCCGACGGCACCTCGTCGATTTGACCGAACACTAGCAGTTCAGGTGGCCGAGACGGGAGGCCTATTCGTGCGATATGTGGGCGACAAAAATTCAGTGCCGCGCTTTGCGCACCGACTTGTCGAGTTGGCGCAATAAGTCGTCCACCTGCTCGCGACAACTCTCGGCCAAGTCGCTCTCCTGCTGGTACAGCAGGCCGTAGGTGAAGGTGTCCTCGCCGGCGGTATGCGCAGCTTCAGCCTGGTGGCTCAGATGATCGCGGCTGACCACGCTGTCTTGGTGATCCCCGAGCAGCGTCTGGATCGCCTTCGCCCGCTCGGACACATTGTCGGCTCCGGTAGCCGCCGCGGTATAGCGAAGTCGCTTGGCGCGCTTGCGAATCCGGTGCAGTGCCTCATCGCGATCGTGGTGGTCCTCGTGGTCGGCGGCCTTTGCTGCTTTGGCGGCCTTGCGGACCCGCCGGTAGGCCGCGTCGATGGTCACCGGCGTAGCTTCCTCGGCCGCCTGGCTGACCGGGATCTCGGCCACCATCGCATCCAGGGCGTCGAGCAGGCGGAAGTACCGCGGCGACCGCATGGCGGTCAGCGACCGTCGCAGCCCGGTCTGGTACCGGCGCCGCGCACCTTCGACCAGACGTTCGCGCACGGGGCCACGCACCAGCTCCGGCGCCAGCAGGTCCAGTTGGCGCTCATAGCGCTCGCCGAGCACCTCGGCGTCGCGCGCCACACCGAGAACACCGGCCAGCTCACGAAGTTCGTCGAGGATCCACGCCCCCTCGGTCAGGCCGAACGAGTCGTGCGAGTCGCGTAGCAGGCTGCGGATCTTGCGGGTGGTCACCCGCATTTGGTGCACCGCGTCGTCGGCGTCGGCACGTACCGCGCGATCCCACTCCAGCAGCTGATCAACCTGCTCGGCCACGGCGCGGTGCACGGGATCCTCCGGCTGCGGTTTGCCGTTGGCCCGCGGGGTAGAGCCCAGCACCCGCGCCAACTTGGAGCCGTGACCCGCGGGTGCGGCGCCGGCGTCGAGCAGCCGATTGCTCAGTCGTCCCAACAGCTCGGTATCGGCGGTGCCGTTCGTTCCGACGAGCTCCACTTCCCACTCGCGCCACTCTTGTTCGGCTGGGCCCTCGTCAGAGCTCTCCGCGGCCGACCACGCGGTGACGTGATCGTTGCTGAACTCCGCCAGTGCAGTGCCGTCGACGCTGTAGAGAACCTGGCTTTCGCGTTGGGTGGTGATTCGCGCGACCGGCTCGACCGGGCGGTCGCGGACGATCGCCAGCACCACGTCGCGCAACTCGTCGGGCACGGATTCGGCATCGGAGGCGGCCAGCGGGGCGTGGATCTCGGTGCGCGCGTCGGGTCCGGCCGGCAGCTTCAGGTGCCAGCCGGCATCCGTGCCACCGGTACGACGACGCAGGGTGACTTTGTTGCGGGCCAGGTCCTGCGTTGGCGTGTCGAAGTAGATCGCGTCCAGCGATTGAGTCGGCGACTTCTCGACTCGAGCCACCGCGGCGATGCCTTCGAACGATGGCGCCACTGTCGATTCCACGACGTCGAACTTGCGTTCCACCTCCAGGTGACGCGCCGTCTTCGGCGCTTTTCCAGGCATCGTTGGCTCCGTGGTCGTTGATTGGCTCCCATAGCGTGCCACATCCAAATGACGGGGCTCTCGACGGCTTTGCGCTTGTTTGGTCATTGTGTCCGGCTTGGACGGCTTATCGTTTGCGGAGCGGGTTAACCGTTCCGGCTGCGACTTGTCGGATACCTGATGGATAAAGGAGCTGTCCATGGTGTTTCTCGGTTGTGCCAGATCCCACCTCGTTACCGGCGCGATAGCGGCCGGCGCAGTGCTCTTCGCGGCCGGGACCGCGATGGCAGATCCGGAGCCCGCGCCTCCGCCGCCGAACTGCACGGCGGCCGACCTGGCCGGGGTCGCCGCGGGCGTCGCAGCGGCGACGTCGGTATATCTGTACGAACACCCCGACGTCAACGACTACTTCACCAATCTGAAGGGCATTCCCCGCACCGACATGCGTGACAAGCTGCAGCAGTACATGGATGCCAACCCGGGGGTGCACGCTGATCTGCAGCGCATTCGCCAGCCGATGACCGACTTTCGCAGTCGATGCGGACTGGGCCCCGGAATAGGCGAAGAAGCCAGCTAGACGGTCGGTCTGATCGGTAGATCCTGCGCACGTCGGGATCTGGTAAACCGGACTGCGAAGTGAAAGCCATTCGCACGCATGCCCGGGGCGGTCCCGAGCAGCTCAGGTACGAAGACGCGCCAGTGCCCGCGCCGACCGCGGCTGAGGTTCGGGTACGCGTGCAGGCCGCCGGCATCACGCCCACCGAACTGACCTGGGCGGAGACCTATCAGGACCGCGGCGGCCGCTCGCGGCTGCCGAGCATCCCGGCGCACGAGTTGGCGGGTGTCGTCGACGCTCTCGGCACCGGTGTCGACGAACTGTCCGCCGGCGACGTCGTCTACGGGCTGATCGACTTCCCGCGCGATGGTTGTGCGGCCGAATTCGTCACCGTCCCGGCCGCCGATCTGGCCCCCGCGCCGCGAACCCTCGATCCCGTGCATGCGGCCGCGGTGCCGCTGTCCGGGCTGACGGCCTGGCAGGCCCTGTTCCGGCACGGTCGCCTACAAGCGGGTCAGCGGGTGCTGGTGCACGGCGCCGCCGGCGGGGTGGGATCGTTCGCGGTGCAACTGGCGCGTTGGAAGGGGGCCCACATCATCGCGACGGCATCGCACCGGCACGAGACCTTCCTGCGCGAACTGGGGGTGGATCGGTTCGTCGACTACACCACCGAGTCATTC
This sequence comes from Mycobacterium sp., assembly GCF_035499775.1. Classification (GTDB taxonomy): domain Bacteria; phylum Actinomycetota; class Actinomycetes; order Mycobacteriales; family Mycobacteriaceae; genus Mycobacterium. The sequence continues at coordinate 6,454 of NZ_DATJYB010000033.1, forward strand.
GAAAAGCTGGTCCACGACGTCGATCTCGTGCTCGACGCGGTCGGCGGCGACACGCTGCGGCGCTCGTGGGCAGCGCTGGGAACCGACGGCAGCCTGATCTCGATCTTCGAAGAGCCCGGCCAGCCGCCCGCCGACCACCCCGACGCACACGGGATGTTCTTCATCGTCGAGCCAAACCGAGACGAACTGGACGAACTGACCCGGCTGATCGACGCGGGCGAACTTCGCGTCTCGGTGCAGAACGTGTTCCCGCTCGCCGAGGCGCGCGCCGCCTTCGAGCACGGCCTGGCCGGGCATCTGCGCGGCAAGATCGTGCTGCAGGTCGCGGACTGAGATCAGAAGCAGTGCTCGTCGGCGGGAAACACCCCGCTGGCTACGTCTTCTGCGTATTGCATTGCAGCACGGCGTAATTCGCCACCGATATCGGCGTACCGCTTGACGAAACGGGGACCTTTGCCGCTGCTCATCCCGGCCATGTCCTGCCAGACCAGGACCTGCCCGTCGCAGTTCGGGCCGGCTCCGATCCCGATGGTCGGAATGGTCAGCTTGCCGGTGATCTGAGTGGCCAGTTCGGCGGGCACCATCTCCATGACGACGGAGAACGCCCCGGCCTCGGCGACCGCGATCGCGTCGGCGATCGTCTGCTCCGCGGCGTCGCCGCGACCCTGCACCCGGAAGCCCCCGAGGGTGTTGACGCTCTGCGGCGTGAAGCCGACGTGCGCCATCACCGGGATGCCCGCGGCGGTCAGGAACGCGATTTGCTCGGCCACCCGTTCGCCGCCCTCGAGTTTGACGGCGTGCGCGCCGCCCTCCTTCATGAAGCGGGTGGCTGCGGCCAGCGCGGCGGTGGGTCCGGCTTCGTAGCTGCCGAACGGCAGATCGGCGACGACCAGGGCGTGTTGGGCGCCCCGCGCCACGCCCCGGACCAGCGGGATCAGCTCGTCGATGGAGACCGGCACGGTGGTGTCGTAGCCGTAGACGACGTTGGCCGCGGAGTCACCGACCAGCAGCACCGGGATGCCGGCCTCGTCGAAGACCCGCGCCGTCGAGTAGTCGTAGACCGTGAGCATGGCCCACTTGTGGCCTTCGGCCTTCCATTTCTGCAGGTGGTGGGTGCGGATCTTGGTTCTGGGCGCCGACGGTGTGGACTCGGCAGGGCTGGGTCCATAAACATTAAGCTCAGACTTCGAAGACATCTTTGTCCCTAGTGGTGTGGTCGGGTCGATCCTCGTGGCCGTTATCGGTCCCCGGGTTCGTCTGACTCCCACAGTCTGCCATCTCTTCTGCCTGGTTGTCACCGTGGTGATGTGTGACACATACCATCGGCGGATGCAGCGGCTCAGCGGACTCGATGCCAGTTTCTTGTATCTGGAAACCGACTCGCAGCACATGCATGTTTGCTCGATCATGGATGTCGACACCTCGACCATGCCCGGCGGCTACACCTTCGACCTGCTGCGCGAAGCGTTGTCGTTGCGGATCAAGGCGATGCCGGAGTTCCGCGAAAAGCTTGCCAACAGTCCGCTGAACCTCGACCATCCGGTCTGGGTGGACGACGAGGCTTTCGACGTCGATCGGCATCTGCACCGCATCGGGTTGCCGCCGCCGGGCGGGCGCGCCGAGCTGTCCGAAATCTGCGGCCACATCGCCTCGCTGCCGTTGGACCGCCGCCGGCCGCTGTGGGAGATGTGGGTCCTGGAAGGAGTGGCGGGCACTGATTGTCACCGAATCGCGGTGATGAGCAAGGTGCACCACGCCGGGGTGGACGGGGTGACCGGCGCCAACCTGATTTCTCGGCTGTGCGCCACCGAAGCCGACGCGCCCGCTCCGGAGCCGGTGGACGGCGTCGGCGGCGGCAGCGGTATGCAGATCGCGGCGGGCGGGCTGCTGCGATTCGTCACGCGTCCTTTGCAGTTGGCCAATGTGATGCCGCAAACCGTGTCGTCGGTGGTTTCGACGGTGGCACGGGCGCTGGAAGGCCAGACGATGGCGCGTCCGTTCGCCGCGCCGCCAACCATGTTCAACGCCAGCATCAATGGCCGGCGCAACATCGCCTATGCCCAACTGGATCTCGAGGACATCAAGAAGGTGAAGAACCATTTCGGCGTCAAGGTCAACGACGTGGTGATGGCCTTGGTGTCCGGGGTGCTTCGGCAATATCTGGTCGAGCGCAACGCTTTACCCGACACCTCGCTGGTCGCGACGGTACCGGTATCGGTGCACGGCAAATCCGATCGCCCTGGCCGCAACCAGGTTTCGGGGATGTTTTCCAGCCTGGAAACCCAGATCGTCGACCCAGCGCAGCGACTCGAGGCCATCGCGCAAGCGAATTCGGTTGCCAAAGAACATAGTTCGGCCATCGGTGCCACCCTGTTGCAGGACTGGACACAGTTCGCCGCGCCGGCGGTGTTCGGGGTTGCGATGCGGGTCTATGCCAGGACCCGGCTGACTGAGAGCCTGCCGGTGCACAACCTGGTGGTCTCGAACGTGCCCGGGCCGCAGATCCCGCTGTACCTGCTGGGCGGTGAGGTCAAGGCCATGTACCCGTTGGGGCCGATCTTTCACGGCTCGGGACTCAACATCACCGTGATGTCGCTCAACGGCAAGTTGGACGTCGGTCTGGTCTCCTGTCCGGACCTGTTGCCCGACCTGTGGGAGATGGCCGACGAGTTTGCCGTCGCGATGGAGGAGCTGCTCGCAGCTACCAGCTAACAGGCCGCTCACCAGCATGTTGTGTGTCCTCTGGCAGCATATGGTGCCATGTGCCTATCTCGCCGCGACAAGATCGCGCGCACGCTGCTGATCTGGACGGCGGTCGCTGCCGTGGCAATGCTGCTCGGAGGCTGCCTCCGCGTGGTCAACGGGCACCCCCACATGGCCGGGCCGAAGCTTGGCCAGCCGATCGCGTGGGCACCCTGTCGCGCCACCAACCCGTCGAAGCTCCCGGCCGGAACGATGTGCGGCAAGCTCGCGGTGCCGGTCGACTACGACCATCTCAACGGCGGCGTCACAGTGCTGCAGTTGATTCGCTTCGCGGCGACGGGAAAGAAGATCGGCTCGCTGGTCATCAACCCCGGCGGTCCCGGCGAGTCCGGGGTCGAGGCCGCGTTGTCGATTGTCCAGACGTTGCCGCCGAAGGTCCGCGAACGGTTCGACCTGGTCGGCTTCGACCCGCGCGGGGTGGCGATGTCGCGGCCGGCGATCTGGTGCAACTCCGATGCGGACAACGATCGGTTGCGGGCCGAGCCGCAGGTGGACTACAGCCCCGCGGGTGTGCAGCACAGCGAGGACGAGACCAGGGAATTCGTCGCCCGCTGCGTCACCAAGATGGGCATCGATTTCCTGCGCAACGTCGGGACCGTCAACGTCGCGCGGGACCTGGATGCGATCCGTGCGGCGCTGGGCGACGACAAACTGACCTACCTGGGTTACTCGTATGGCACCCGGATCGGCGCCGCGTACGCCGAGGCCTACCCGCAGAACGTGCGGTCGATGATCCTCGACGGCGCCGTCGACCCCAATGCCGATCCCACCGAGGCCGACTTGCGTCAGGCCAAGGGCTTCCAGGACGCGTTCAACGACTATGCCGCGGACTGCGCGAAAAAGCCGACGTGTCCGCTGGGCACCGACCCGGCCAAGGCGGTCGACGTCTACCACAGCCTGCTCGACCCGCTGGTCGACCCGAACAACCAACAGATCAGCCGGCCGGCGAAAACCAACGACCCGCGCCAGCTGAGCTTCAGCGACGCCATCGTGGGCACCATCATGGCGCTGTACTCGCCGACTCTGTGGCACCACCTCACCGACGGCCTGACCGAGTTGCGCGGCGGCCGCGGAGACACCCTGCTGGCCCTGGCCGATATGTACATGCGGCGCGACGCGAAGGGCCACTACACCAACGCCACCGACGCGCGGGTGGCGATCAACTGCGTCGACCAGCCCCCGGTCACCGACCGGGCCAAGGTCATCGACGAAGACCGCCGCTCCCGCGAACTCGCGCCGTTCATGAGCTACGGGCAGTTCACCGGTCACGCGCCGTTGAGCACCTGCGCGTTCTGGCCGGTGCCACCGACCAGCAAGCCGCACGCCGTCTCAGCGCCCGAGTTGGCGCCGAATATCGTCGTGTCCACCACCCACGACCCGGCGACGCCCTACCAGGCCGGCGTCGACCTGGCCAAACAGCTGCGCGGGTCGCTGCTAACCTTCGAAGGCACCCAGCACACGGTGGTCTTCCAGGGCGACAGCTGCATCGACAACTACATCACGGCGTATCTGATCAGCGGCACCACACCGCCGGCCGGCGCCAAGTGTTGATGCGCATCTGAGGACGTCCGGCGCGCGCGGCGACAGCTTCAACCGCAGGTCCGACCTCGTCGCCGAGCGTGGACTGGTTGCGAAAATCCGGATTTTCGCAGTGGTTACACGTTCGGCGAGGAGGGGAGGCGCGGCCGCGCCGCCCGAAAACTCGTCCGTGAGAACACGTTCGGCGACCCTCGGCGACAGCGACAACCCCCGACCTTATGAGGGATTGATAAGAGATCAATGCGTGATCATTTCGCGTCTTTTCGGGTATGCGCGGCTGCGACGATGACTGCCATGTCGCGCCGGAGACCAATGAGCTCGGCGCTTCTTTCATTGTTTGCCGCGGGATTCCTGCTGGCGGGCCAACAGCTGCCGACGGCCGGCGCCACCCCCGAACCCGGAGCGGGCCAGACGCAGGACCCGCAGCCGCCGGCGGTCGCGAAGCCCAACTGGGGCAGCTGCGGCGACTTCCTGAGCGACGCCGGCGACGTCCCGACCGCCAAGTGCGCGACGGTTTCGGTTCCGGTCGACTACAACAATCCCGGTGGGGCACAGGCCAAGTTGGCGGTGATCCGCGTCCCGGCAACGGGCCAGCGGATCGGTTCGCTGCTGATCAATCCCGGCGGGCCCGGGGCCTCGGCGGTCGACACGGTCGCCGGGTTGGCGCCCGACTTGGACGGCAGCGAGATCCGCAGCCACTTCGATCTGGTGGGCTTCGACCCCAGGGGCGTGGGCCATTCCACGCCGGCTTTGCGGTGCCGCACCGACGCCGAGTGGGACGCGTTCCGGCGCGACCCGATGGTCGACTACAGCCCCGCCGGCGTCGCGCACATCGAGCAGGTCTACCAACATTTGGCCAAAGAGTGCGCCGACAAGATGGGCACCGGGTTCCTGGCGAACGTGGGCACCGCGTCGGCGGCCCGCGATATGGACATGGTCCGTCAAGCGCTGGGCGAGGAGCAGATCAACTACCTGGGCTACAGCTACGGCACCGAGTTGGGCACCGCCTATCTGGAACGGTTCGCCGACCACGTGCGGGCGATGGTGCTCGACGGCGCGATCGACCCGACCGTGGGCCCGATCGAGGAAAACATCAGGCAGATGGCGGGATTCCAGACCGCTTTCAACGACTACGCCGCCGATTGCGCCCGTTCGCCGGCCTGCCCGCTGGGCACCGACCCCGCCCAATGGACCAACCGGTACCACGCCCTGGTCGACCCGCTGGTGACCAAGCCGGGGCCGACGTCGGATCCACGCGGCCTGGGGTACGCCGACGCGACCACCGGCACCATCAACGCGCTCTACACCCCGGCGCACTGGAAATACCTGACCAGCGGTCTGCTTGGGCTGCAAAAGCACACCGACGCCGGCGACCTGCTGATGCTCGCCGACGAGTACGACGGCCGCGACCGGCATGGACACTACGACAACGGCCAGGACGCGTTCAATGCGATCCGGTGTGTGGACGCCCCGTCGCCGACGGACGCGGCGAGCTGGGTGGACGCCGACCGGCAGATCCGCGAGGCCGCGCCGTTCCTCAGCTACGGGCCGTTCACCGGCAACGCGCCGCGCGACCTGTGCGGGCTGTGGCCGGTGCCGGCGACGTCCGCGCCGCACGTCGCGCCGCAGGTCCAGTTCGGCAAGGTCGTCGTCGTCTCCACCACACACGACCCGGCCACCCCGTATCAGGCCGGCGTGAACCTGGCCCACCAGCTGGGCGCGCCGCTGATCACTTACGACGGAACCCAGCACACCGCGGTGTTCAACGGTAACCACTGCGTGGACAACGCGGTGGTGCGCTATTTCGTGGATCTGACGTTGCCGCCGCTGGCGTTGCGCTGCCAGCGCTGATCCAGTCCGCAACGCGCCTGACCGGGCACCGGTAACACACCGTTAACAGACTGTGCCTACTGTTCGGATTATGGATCGACAGAAGGAATTCGTGCTCCGCACGCTCGAGGAGCGAGACATCCGCTTCGTGCGGCTGTGGTTCACCGACGTGCTCGGCTTCCTCAAGTCGGTCGCGATAGCCCCGGCCGAACTCGAGGGCGCGTTCGAAGAAGGCATCGGCTTCGACGGATCGTCCATCGAGGGCTTCGCCCGGGTCTCGGAGTCCGACACGGTCGCGCACCCTGACCCCTCCACCTTCCAGGTGCTGCCCTGGGCCACCAGCGCCGGCCACCACCATTCCGCGCGGATGTTCTGCGACATCACCATGCCCGACGGGTCGCCGTCCTGGGCGGATCCCCGCCACGTGCTGCGGCGTCAGCTGCAAAAGGCCAACGACCTCGGCTTCTCCTGCTATGTGCATCCCGAGATCGAGTTCTTCCTGCTCAAGCCCGGCGCGGAGGACGGCTCGGAGCCGATTCCGATCGACAACGCCGGCTACTTCGACCAGGCCGTCCACGAATCCGCGTCCAAGTTCCGCCGGCACGCCATCGAGGCGCTGGAGTTCATGGGCATCTCGGTGGAGTTCAGCCACCACGAAGGCGCCCCCGGCCAGCAGGAGATCGACCTGCGTTTCGCCGACGCGCTGTCGATGGCCGACAACGTGATGACGTTCCGCTACGTCATCAAAGAGGTCGCGCTGGAGGAGGGCGTGCGGGCCACGTTCATGCCCAAGCCGTTCGGGCAGCACGCCGGTTCGGCGATGCACACCCACATGAGCCTGTTCGAGGGCGACGTCAACGCCTTCCACAGCGACGACGACCCGCTGCAACTGTCGGATGTGGGCAAGTCGTTCATCGCCGGGATCCTGGAACACGCCTCTGAAATCAGCGCGGTGACAAATCAATGGGTCAACTCCTACAAGCGACTGGTGGTCGGCGGCGAGGCGCCCACCGCCGCCTCCTGGGGTGCGGCCAACCGGTCGGCCCTGGTGCGGGTCCCGATGTATACGCCGCACAAGACGTCGTCGCGCCGGGTCGAGGTGCGCAGCCCCGACTCGGCGTGCAACCCCTACCTGGCGTTCGCCGTGCTGCTGGCCGCCGGACTGCGTGGGGTGGAGAAGGGCTACGTGCTGGGCCCGCAGGCCGAGGACAACGTGTGGGACCTCACCCCCGAGGAACGCCGCGCGATGGGGTATCGCGACCTGCCGTCCAGCCTGGACAATGCGCTTCGTTCCATGGAGGCCTCCGAGCTGGTCGCGGAAGCCTTGGGGGAGCACGTCTTTGACTTCTTCCTGCGTAACAAGCGCACCGAGTGGGCCAACTACCGCAGCCACGTCACCCCCTACGAGCTGAAGACTTACCTGTCGCTCTAGCCGGTTGCGCTACCGTCGTTGCGTGACCAAGCCCGCGACGGAGCGACCCAGGCTGCCCAGTGTCGGCCGACTCGGATTGGTCGACCCCCGTGCCGGCGAGCGGCTGACGCAGCTGGGTTGGTACGGCGAGGACGATCAGGCCCACATCGAGCTGCTGTGGTCGCTGTCGCGGGCGCCGGACGCCGACGCCGCCCTGCGAATCCTGATCCGGCTGTTCGAGAACCCGGACAGCGGGTGGGACGAGCTCAACGCGGCCCTGCTCACCGACCGCAGTCTGCGCGGGCGGCTGTTCGCCGTGCTGGGCTCGTCGCTTGCGCTGGGCGATCACCTGGTCGCCCATCCCCAGTCCTGGAAGCTGTTGCGCGGCAAGGGCACGCTGCCTACCCGAGAGCAGCTGGACCAGTCTTTCAACCAGTGCGTCGACCAGTTGCAAGACGACGGCCTGGCTGCCGGGGGCTCGGCGGTGCCGCCGCTGAGCACCCTGTACCGCGACCACTTGCTGGTGCTGGCCGCGCTCGACCTGGCGGCCACCGTCGAGGACGAACCGGTGCTGCCGTTCACCCTGGTCGCCGCGCATCTGGCCGACCTGGCCGACGCTGCGCTGGGGGCGGCGCTGCGGGTTGCCCAGGCGATCGTGTGCGGCGACCGGACGCCGCCGCGGCTGGCGGTCATCGCGATGGGCAAATGCGGTGCGCGCGAACTGAACTACGTCAGCGACGTCGACGTCATCTTCGTCGCCGAGGAGGCCAACGCGCTGTCCGCCCGAGTGGCCGGCGAGATGATGCGGGTGGCCTCGGCGGCGTTTTTCCAGGTGGATGCCGGGCTGCGGCCGGAGGGGCGCAGCGGTGAGCTGGTCCGCACGGTCGAGTCGCACGTCGCCTACTATCAGCGCTGGGCCAAAACCTGGGAGTTCCAGGCCTTGCTGAAAGCCCGGGTCGCGGTCGGCGACTCGGAACTGGGCCGGCGTTACATGGACGCGTTGATGCCCTTGGTCTGGGTGGCCTGCGAGCGTGAGGACTTCGTGGTCGAGGTGCAGGCCATGCGGCGCCGTGTCGAGCAGCTGGTGCCCGCCGACGTCCGGGGCCGTGAACTCAAGCTCGGTAGCGGTGGATTGCGCGACGTGGAGTTCGCTGTGCAGCTGCTGCAGCTGGTACACGGGCGCAGCGACGAGTCGCTGCACGTGGCGTCCACGGTCGATGCGCTGCAAGCCTTGGGCGGCGGGGGTTACATCGGGCGCGAGGACACGGCCAACCTGACCGCGTCCTACGAGTTCCTCCGGCTGCTCGAGCACCGGCTGCAGCTACAGCGGCTCAAGCGCACCCATTTGCTGCCCCAGTTCGACGACGACGAGGCGGTGCGCTGGCTGGCGCGCGCGGCCCACATCCGGCCCGACGGTCGCCACGACGCGGCCGGGGTGCTGCGCGAGGAGCTCAAGAACCAGAACGTGCGGGTGTCGCGGCTGCACGCGAAACTCTTCTACCAGCCCCTGCTGGAGTCGATCGGCCCGGCGGGCCTGGAGATTGCCGGCGGCGGCATGACGCCGGAAGCCGCCGAGCGCCAGTTGGCCGCGCTGGGCTACGAGGGCCCGAAGACCGCGCTGAACCACATGTCGGCGCTGGTCAACCAGAGCGGACGGCGCGGACGGGTGCAGTCGGTGCTGCTGCCCAGGCTGCTGGACTGGATGTCCTACGCCCCCGACCCCGACGGCGGGTTGCTGGCCTACCGGCGGCTCAGTGAGGCGCTGGCCACCCAAAGCTGGTACCTGGCCACGCTGCGCGACAAGCCCGCGGTCGCCAAGCGGCTCATGCACGTGCTGGGAACTTCCGCGTATGTGCCGGACTTGCTGATGCGCGCACCCGAGGTCATCCAACAGTACGGCGACGGGCCGGGCGGCCCGAAACTGCTTGAGACCCAGCCCGCAGCGGTGGCCCGCGCGCTCGTCGCCTCGTCCGGCCGCCACGCCGACCCGGTGCGGGCCATCGCCGCCGCGCGGTCGCTGCGCCGTCGTGAGCTGGCCCGCATCGGTTCCGCGGACCTGCTTGGCATGCTCGAGGTCACCGACGTGTGCCAGGCGCTGACGTCGGTGTGGGTGGCGGTGCTGCAGGCCGCGCTGGACGCGATGATCCGCACCAACATGCCCGCGGACGGCTTCGAAAAAGGAAAAGCTCCGGCCGCGATCGCCGTAATCGGCATGGGCCGGCTGGGCGGCGCCGAGCTCGGCTACGGATCGGATGCCGACGTGATCTTCGTCTGCGAGCCGGCTGCCGGTGTCGAGGATTCGCTGGCGATCCGCTGGTCGACCACGATCGCCGAGCAGGTTCGCACGTTGTTGGGGACACCGAGCGTCGACCCGCCCCTGGAAATCGACACCAACCTGCGGCCCGAGGGACGCAACGGACCGCTGGTGCGCACACTGGCGGCCTACACCGCCTATTACGAACAGTGGGCTCAGCCCTGGGAGATTCAGGCGCTGCTGCGTGCTCACGCGGTCGCCGGCGACGCGGATCTGGGCGTGCGGTTCCTGCTCATGGCCGACAAAACGCGCTATCCGCCCGACGGGGTGTCCGCCGAGGCGGTGCGGGAGATTCGCCGGATGAAGGCCCGGGTGGAGTCCGAGCGGTTGCCGCGTGGTGCGGACCCCAACACGCACACCAAGCTGGGCCGCGGGGGACTGGCCGACATCGAGTGGACCGTGCAGCTGATGCAGCTGCGGCACGCTCACGAGATCCCGGCGCTGCACAACACCTCGACGCTGCAATCCCTGGACGTGATCGCCGAGGCCGGTCTGGTCCCCGCCGAGGAAGTGGACCTGCTGCGGCAGGCTTGGCTGACCGCGACGCGGGCTCGCAACGCCCTGGTGCTGGTGCGTGGCAAGCCCACCGACCAGTTGCCGGGACCGGGTCGTCAGCTCAATGCGGTGGCGGTGGCCGCGGGCTGGCCCAGCGACGACGGCAGCGAGTTCCTGGACAACTACCTGCGGGTGACGCGGCGGGCAAAAGCCGTGGTACGCAAGGTGTTCGGGAGTTGAGTGAGGAACTGGGCCCGCTGGGCAACGCCCTGTTCGAGGTGCTCAGCGCGGCGGAGGCGGATCGAGTGACGGCGCTGTACGCGCCGCTGGCTGACGCCGTCCGGGAACTCGTCGACGCCACCATCCGCACCGAGGCCGACGACGTCGTCGTCGCGCAGGCGCGCGCCGCGATCGAGGCGGTCACCGAGTCGTTGCGGCAACGGACCCGGCCGGTCGGGGTGAGCTACCGCGTCGACGGTCGCCCGCTGCCGTTGGGCAACGCGGCCGTCGGCGTGTGCAACCCGATCGCGCCTCCGGTCGTCGTCCACCACGAGGGCGGCGGGCGCTGCTGGAGTGAGTTCGTCCTTGGTTCGGCGTACGAGGGCCCGCCCACGCTGGTGCACGGCGGCGTCAGCGCCCTGGTGCTGGACCACATGCTCGGCGAGGCGGCCAGCGAGGGGCTGTCCAAGCCGCGCTTCACCGGGACGATCACCGTGAAGTACCTGCGTGGCACGCCGTTGGGACCGCTGCGTTCCGAAGCTTGGATAGACCGTAAGGAGGGCGTCAAAGTTTTTGCGCGCGGAGTTATTTCGGATGCGGCGGGGATCACCGTCGAGGCTGAAGGCGTCTTCATCGAGCCGGCGTGGGCCAAAGACGGGCAACTGGGGCAATGAAGTTCTACGTCAGCAGCGCGTTCCTGAACACCCGGGAGATCATCGAGATCGCAAGGGCCGCCGACGGCCTCGGCTACGACGGCCTCGGCATCCCCGACCACGTCGTCAACCTGGAGACACTGGAAACCCCCTACCCGTACACGAAAGATGGGCAACGACGCTGGCAGCCGTTCACCGACTGGCCCGATCCGTGGGTCCTCGTCGGGGCACTGGCCCAGGTCACCACCCGGCTGAAATTCGTCACCACCGTCTACATCCCCGCGATGCGCAACCCCTACTCGGCGGCCAAAGCCATTGGCACCGCTGCGGTTTTGGCGTCCGGGCGGGTGGAGCTCGGCATCGGCGTGGGGTGGTGCCAAGAGGAATTCGCCTTGATGGGTGAGCAGTTCGCCGCCCGCGGCAAACGTACCGACGAGATCATCGACTTGATGCGGGCGCTGTGGCAACCGGACTGGACGGAATTCGAGGGCGACTTCTACCGGGCGCCGCGGCTGGAGATGCAGCCGACGCCGCCGCCGATTCCGGTGTATGTCGGTGGGCTCAGCGATGTCGCGTTGCGCCGCGCCGCCCGCCACGACGGCTGGATCGGGGACCTGATCAAGACCGATCGCGCCATCGAGGCGGTGGGCAGGCTGCGCCAACTGCGGGCCGAAAACGGTTTGTCCATGGACGGTTTCACGATCCTGACGCCGCTCACCGACGCTTTCACACCCGCCCACTATCGGCGCGCCGAGGACGCCGGCATCACCGGCATCATCACCATGCCATGGATGTTCTACGCCGGGCCGGACGCCGCCTTGGCCGACAAGATCGACGGCATGCGGCGCTTCCGCAAGGACCTCGCGCTCGACGCGTAGGCGCTCGCTCGCCGCCTGCCAAGCGCCTTTGTTCGTTTCGGTACGGGGCGACGTCGAAGTTGGTACGGTCCACGAGACCGAGGGGATGAGGGGAGAAAACATGAGCAAGGGATCGCGCGTCTTGGCAGCGGCGGCGGTGGTGGTTATTGGTGTCGTCGCAGCACAAGCAACGACGATCGCAAGCGCCGACCCGGACTTGCAGTCGCTGATAGCTGCACCGGCGAACGCCCAGAGAACCGACGGCCCGGACTCCATTCACGACAACGGAATCCATCTGCACTACCTGGTCAACGGATCGCCAAACGATGTGATGAACGGATACAAGGGCGCGCTCCAAGGCAAGGGCTGGGCAGTGACCGTCCAGAATTCGGGTGGCGGCGGCGGGGGTGGCGGCGCTACCTACACCGGGACCAACGGCAACGCCTACGGCGTGTTCACCGGAGGTGGCTACGGCGGCACCACCGACGTCGACGCGTGTGCGTGGCCGACAAAGCCCTCGAACACCGATTGCGGCGGCGGCCACCGGTAATTGCCGTCACGGCGCCAGGTGGTGTTGAACAGCAGCATGAGCCCGTAGTCCATGTGGATCTGCTGGTGACAGTGCATCAGCGAGAGCCCGGGCTGATCGGCGACGAAGTCGATCTCCATGCTTTGGTAGCCGCCGAGCATCGCGACGTCTTTGCGGACGCCCGCGGTCGGCGTGCCGGCGAGCTGAGTGATTTCAAAGCTGTGCCGGTGCAAATGCATCGGGTGCAGATCGTCGCTGGCATTGCGGAAGCGCAGCCGATAGCGCTTGTCACGCTGCAGTTCGAGCACGGGTTTGCGGGTGTCCATGGAAAACGGGGTGCCGTTTATCGTCCAGGCGTTGAAGCCGCTGTCGGCGGCGTTGCGTTTCTCGAGCAGCATCTCGATGGTGTGATCGGGTGCCGCGGCCGCCGGGGGGTTGGGTGGTGCGAACAGCCGGTAATCCCACTTGAACGGTGGGGGTGCCGTCCATTGCGGGTCCCCACCGCGTCCGGCGTATTCGACGACCACGCCCATTCCGTGACCGCGGTCGTCGTCGGACAGATCGCCGAGCACCCACACTCCCGGATTGGTCATCGTGACGTGTGCCGATATTCGTTCGCCGGCACCGAGCCATAGCACCGGCGCGGAAGCCGGGTTGGATACCGGATTGCCGTCCAGCGCAACAACAGTGAACGTGTGCCCGGGCAGCGCCAGACTGCGGGATTCGGTGGCGCTGCCGTTGAGGACATGCAGCAGCACGCGTTGACCGGCCTGCACCCGGATGGGATCACCGTGGCCAAGCATGCGGCCGTTGATGGCAAATGCTGCGTAGCTGACCTCGTAACCGCGGGGGTCGCCTCGGCCGAGTGACGCGCTCATCGCCGATTCGCCCTTCGACTTGAGATCAGGGTCCTGCTCGCCGGCCAGGAAATCGCTGGGCATGTCGCCACCGTGGGCGAATGTGGGCTGAAACTCCTTGAGCGTCAAGAAGATCTCTTGGTCGTACGCACCCGGATTCTGTTTGGGCTCGATATAGACCGGTCCCACCTGGCCGCAGTACTGGCCCCGGGACAGATCGGCTCGAGCCACCACGTGGGTGTGGTAGAAGCGGTAGCCGGCCGGGCCGGGCACAAAAGTGATGCGCCGCATGCCATGTGCGGGAATGTAAGGCGTGCCCTCTTCTGCGGCACCGTCGATGTCGACGGGGACCTGCTGGCCATGCCAGTGCAACTGTTCGGGGGTGTCGGTGTCGTTGTAGATGTCCACCCAGGTCCGTTGGCCCTCCTTCAAGCGCACCAGCGGGCCGGGGAATTGGCCGTTGTAGACGGTGGTCGACACGATGTGATCTGGGGCCAATTCGACTGTGGCAGTGCCGATCCGCAGCGTGTAGTCAGCCTTGCCGTTGGGCGGGGAGGGCGGCGCATGCTGCGAGCAAGCGCCGCCGGCGGCGGTCATCACCGCCAGGCCGCCCCATTTGAGGAGATCGCGTCGATCAAACACCATGTGGTCCTTCGGCGTTCGCCAGAACAGGCAATAGGAATCCGATACGGGAGTCGAGTTCGGCCGCCACGCTGCGAAACTCGCGATAGTCGCCCGGGCCTGCCGATGGATCGGGCAGGCTCCAATGCATCGCCGCAGCGGAGCCGTGGTCGCGGGGAAACTCGCGGACCTTGTCGCACAACGTGATCACGTAATCGAACCGCCGTCCGGAAACGGCGGTCAGCGATTTCGGCCGTCGGCGACTGATGTCAAGGCCGTAGTCCTCGCGCATGACCCGCACGGCGCTGGCGTGTAGCCGTGGCTTGGGATGGCTGCCTGCGCTTGCGACGCGGATACGGCCGTGTCCCCGGCGCCGCAACAGCGCCTCGGCCATCGGCGAGCGCGCGCTGTTGCCGGTGCACAGGAACAGCACCGACCTGACGGCCGCCGGTCGTGCGGCAAGTGCGGGGGCCAGTGCCGAGTGCAGTGCCGTTGCGGCATCAGCGAATCCGGCCGCGCACCGTGCAAGTTCGAGGTGGTAGTAGCTGTCGCGACCATCGAAGCTGCTGCGACGAGCGTCGACCAGCCCGGCTGCGCGCAACAAACGCAGATGATAAGAGACAAGGTTCTGCGGTGCCCCCACGGCGGCGACCAATTCCCTGACCCGGCAATCGCTTTCGGCCAGCTCGGTCAACAGCGACCAGCGCAACGGATGCGATGCCATCCGCAGCACTAGTGGAACCGGCACATCCACGGTCGCCACAATACATCAAACCAGTTTGATTGAATTAAGGGTGGTCGAGCGTGGGGGCTATGGACGCGTTCGACTCGGCGGAGGTTTTGGCGCGGTCAGCCAGCGGTAGCCGCGTAATGTCCTTCACTCGAATACCGTCGTAGCTGCATACGGTCAAGCCGTCAATAACGCCTTTAATATTTATGCGTTCGCTATTTAAACGGTCCACCAGCTCTTGGGCAACGATTTTTTGGGCGATCGTCGCGATACTGATGTGCGGAATGTAGGGAATATCTGCGCGCAGTTCGCTCGCAAGTGCGTCGGTATACAGTAGGTCATGAAGTGCGGTAATTTCCGGCTTGCCGAGTGATGGGACCAGGAAGACATGATAAAAAGATCGCGAATCATCCTCGACAAGAATCACTTTCGTCAACGTGAAAGCGATTCGTTGTTGCCCGCGCATCTTCAACTCGGTATGGTCGGCCAGGTCCTCTACGGAAAGCTTCTCACTCGGAAAAACAAAGGTGAAATGGGGCTGCACCGCTTCAAATAATCGGTCTTCGGCGCTCCTGATGGCTTGTATCCACTCGAAATCGGTTTGATTCAGAGTTGGATAGGCCAATACGACATTGCTCACGAACTGACTTTGACAAAATTAGGCGCATTCGACGGATGTCGCGGGACATCATCGGGCACCGGCCCAGGACGCAGGGGCGTCTGCTCGCGCATCAGTTGGCGCTTGGTACCCAGTTGCCGTGGAACCCGGCCGGCACTCGGTGCGGCAGTTTGATGCTGGCTATGTCTTCAAGGGTTTGTGCGTCCAGGATTGCCAACTGGCTGCGATCGGTGGGCCGGTCATATACGTAGCCCATGAGCACGCCCTCGTCCTCGCCCGCATCGGGTGAAGAAGGATGGAACACGAACTCTCCCAAGCCCTTTTCGGCGCCGAAGGAGCGCGCTTCGGTGCTGCCGCGGGCGAAGTCGTGCTTGAGTAGGGCGTCGCCGCCTTCAAGGCCTTCCAGGATCGTCGGCACATAACCGTACCGATGCCGCTTGCCGACCAGGCGCTCGTCGACGCGGGGAAATTCCTGCGCGTGATCGTCGAAGCGGGATTCGCGTACCTTGCCGTCGGCCAGATCGACTGTCCAACGGTCCAACGTCGATGGCCCATCGTTGGGGCCGGTGCGGTCGCGGTTGAACATCTTGGGGTACCGCACCACGTCAAGCACGATGGTGTCGTCCTCGTCGGAGGCGTTCATCGGATGAAACACGTAACACGGCTCGACGTCGAACCAGCGCACATCCGCGTCGCCACCCTCGCGTGGCATCACGCCGACGCGAGCGGGGTACTTCGGGTCCCATTTGTACGGGAACCGCCGGTCGGCGGGATTCGAAACTTGTATGCGAGCGGAGATCGGATCGGGGATTGGAACGCGGCCGATCAACGCTGACAGCACCAACTGGATCGGCAGACGCAGCGGGCGTGGCACGGTCATGGCGGCCGCCAGCGGGGCGTCAAAGGTGACCGGCAGGTCGTAAACCACGACGTAGTTCTCGGTCAGGGAGAAGTCGTGCATCATCGGACTGCCGCTGACGGTGATATCGACGGTGCGCCGCGCCCGGCCGTCGACCCCGATCACCGAGTACCGCACCTTGTTGCCGTGATACGCGTTGTACGAAACCGCGTGCAGCTCACCGGTTTCCGGGTCGCGCTTGGGGTGGGCGGTGTACCCGCCGGTCAGCGTCCCGTCGAAGTCGCATACCCCGACCGTGTCCAGCTCATCGGTGAGCTCGTAGTTGATGCCGCCGCCTTCGATCAGGGCGAGCGTCTTACCGGCGTGCCCGATCACGTTGGTGTTGGCGCCGAGCGGATACAGCCCGTAGTGACCATCCGGTGGTCGCTCGCCGAGTTCCTTCGCCACCTTCGGGCTGCGCACCCAGCGGTTGCGGTACCACTCCGCCTTGCCGTCGCGGATGCGGATACCGTGCACCATGCCGTCACCGACGAACCAGTGGCTGTGGTCCGGGATGATCTCGCCGATCGGATTCGGTCCGTTGCGCAGGTACCGTCCGTCCAGGTAGTCCGGAATGGTCCCGGCAACCTCGAGTTCGGTGAGCGTGTACTCCTGCTGGATGGGGGCAAACGGACCCTGCAGATAGCGGTTGGTCATGACGGACCTCCTACGTCGCGCGACGCACTATTGGCTGGGTTCGATGGACGCCCATCCTGCTCCCGCATTCGGCACCGGTCAACTGCGCGACACCACCGGCGAGCAGACACAAAAGCACCCGACACGCCCCCCAGCCGAGCGTATGCGTGATCTACTACAGACCCATTAACCAGCAGTGTTGCGCCGACCCCTAGAAACCGCCCCCGGGGCGCGGGTGCATTTGTGTCTCGCGGAAACGTCTTTAGACGTCGTAGTACAGAGCGAACTCGTAGGGGTGCGGCCGGATCTGGACCGGCAAGATCTCGTTGTCGCGCTTGAAGCTGATCCACGTCTCGATCAGGTCAGGCGTGAACACGCCTCCCTCAGTGAGGTATTCGTGGTCGGCCTCGAGCCGGTCGATCACCGCGGAGAGCTGAGTGGGCGCCTGCGGGATGTTCGCAGCCTCTTCCGGCGGCAGCTCGTAGAGGTCCTTGTCGACCGGCGACTGCGGCTCGATCTTGTTCTTGATGCCGTCCAGGCCGGCCATCAGCATGGCCGAGAACGCCAGGTACGGGTTGCCCGACGAGTCGGGGCAACGGAACTCCAGCCGCTTGGCCTTCGGGTTCTTGCCGGTGATCGGGATACGCACACAGGCCGAGCGGTTGCGCTGGCTGTAGACCAGGTTGATCGGCGCCTCGAAGCCGGGAACCAATCGCTTGTAGGAGTTCACCGTCGGGTTGGTGAACGCCAGCAACGACGGCGCGTGGTGCAGCAGGCCGCCGATGTAGTGGCGGGCCGTGTCCGACAGGCCGGCGTAGCCGGTCTCGTCGTACATCAGCGGGCTGCCGTCCTTCCACAGCGACTGGTGGGTGTGCATGCCGGAGCCGTTGTCACCGAACAGCGGCTTGGGCATGAACGTCACGGTCTTGCCGGCCTGCCACGCGGTGTTCTTGACGATGTACTTGTACAGCTGCATATCGTCGGCGGCGTGCAGCAGCGTGTTGAACTTGTAGTTGATCTCGGCCTGGCCGCCGGTGCCCACCTCGTGGTGGCCCTTCTCCAGGCTGAAGCCGTTCTGGATCAGATTGTGCAGCATCCTGCTGCGCAGGTCGACGTAATGGTCGACG
>NZ_DATJYB010000034.1:0-4738 GCF_035499775.1 Mycobacterium sp.
CTTGCGTGCCAACTCGGCAACCGACCGGCGGATCAGCTCCTGGTCCTCGGTCAGCTCGAACTCCATACCGCACATCTCCTTTCAACGCGAGCAGACACAGAATCGCGTCAATACCACCCGAATCGTGCGATTCTGTGTCTGCTCGCGAGGCTCAGATGCGCCTCAGTCCTGGTTGCCGGTGAGCTCTTTCGCACTGGCGGCGAAGTCCGCGAACGACGAACCCGCCCTGGTGTCTTTGTGGTGGCTGAGCGCCCGAATGGACACGTCATGCCCCTCGGCGGCCTTGCGTAACCCGCCGACCGATGCCTGCTCGCGCGAGATGTGGGTGAACGGATCGAACGAGTACCAACGCATTGCGTTCTCATGCGTCATCTTCTTGATCTCGTCGTCGGGCACGTTGTTGATCGACAGAACGTCCCACAGCTCCTCCGGCGCGCCCGGCCACATGGAGTCGCTGTGCGGGTAGTCGGCCTCCCAGCAGATGTTGTCGATGCCGATCATGTTGCGCAGTTGGACGCCCACCTTGTCGCTGATGAAACAGGTCAGGAAGTGGTCGCGGAACACGTCGGACGGCAGCTTGTCGCCGAAGTTCTGGTGCGTCCACGTCGAGTGCATCTCATACGTCCGGTCCGCGCGCTCCAGGAAGTAGGGGATCCAGCCGGTGCCGCCCTCGGAGAGGGCGATCTTGAGGTCCGGATACTCCTTGATGGGGCGCGACCACAGCAGGTCCGCGGCGGCCTGCACGATGTTCATCGGCTGCAGCGTGATCATCACGTCCATCGGCGCGTCCGGCGCGGTGATCGCGAGCCGGCCCGAGGACCCGATGTGGATGTTCATCACGGTGCCGGTGTCGCACAAGGCTTCAAACAGCGGGTTCCAGTACTCGTTGTGGAAGCTGGGGTAGCCCATCGCCGCCGGGTTCTCGGTGAAGGTCAGCGCATGCACGCCCTTCTTCGAAACCCGCCGCACCTCCTGAGCGCACAACTCGGCATCCCAGATCACCGGGATAGCCATCGGGATGAACCGCGCCGGGTAGGCCCCGCACCACTCTTCGATGTGCCAGTCGTTGTAGGCCTGAACCAGGGCCAACGAGAAGTCCGGGTCTTCGGTGGCGAACAGGCGCCCGGCAAAGCCCGGGAAGGACGGGAAGCAGATCGACGCGAGGATGCCCCCGGCGTTCATGTCCTTGACGCGTTCGTCGACGTCGTAGCAGCCCGGCCGGATCTCATCCAGACCCGTGGGCTCGATCCCATACTCTTCCTTGGGCCGGCCGGCGACCGCGTTGAGCGCCACGTTCGGAATGACGGTGTCGCGGAACTTCCACATGTCCGAACCGTCGGGGTTGTGCACCAGCCGCGGCGCGTCGTCCAGGTACTTGGACGACAGGTGATCCTTGAACATGTTCGGCGGTTCGACGATGTGGTCATCGACGCTGATCAGGATCATGTCTTCTTTGTTCATGGGCGTACCCCTCTCTCGAAACTTTCGAGCGTCCCTTGAATACCGGACGCGCGGCCACCGAGCGGGCTACGTGCGGCCCACGGCGAGCCGCCACCCGCCTCCAAGCTCTAGTGTTGAAAACTATCTTCTCGCGAAGTGAGAATCAACATCCAGGGTAGCTCCCTTGTATTGGAGCGGATGTCGAACCAGCGGCTTCGCATCCCGGTTTTCCCGGCAAATCGCCCACGTGCGAGCGACAAAGTGGGATCCGAAACGCACCTTCCGACCACCCCAAACTCGGGCAGCCTCAGCGCGCCGAGACCAGCAGCCCACCCCGCACGGGCAGGCACGCCCGGATCCGGACACGTCAGGATTGACCAGACGAACGAATCGTGCAAGTCTATTGGTTATAAATGAGAATATGATTCTCTTTGGCCGAGAGGAAACCCGCGCGATGCGCTTGCCGCCGCTGCCCGCTGACAAGTGGGACGAGACTGTCGACCAGGCGCTGGCCGGCATGCTCCCCGCGGAACGCCGCAACCCGCGCGACGCCTCCAACGTGCTGTCAACGCTCGTCAACCACCCCGCCCTCACCAAGGCGTTCCTCCGGTTCAACGTCCACCTCTTGTACTCGTCCACGCTGCCACCGCGCATCCGCGAACTCGTTATCCTGCGGGTCGCCCATCGTCGCGACTGCGCCTACGAGTGGGCGCACCACGTCAATTTGGCCAAACGAGAGGGAATCAGCGACGACGAGATCGCCGCGGTCCGGCGGGGCGAGTCCGCCGACAGGTTTGACCGCGCCGTGCTCACCGGGGTCGACGAGCTCGACGAGAAATCCCAGTTGTCCGACGAGACCTGGGCCACGCTCGGTGAGCGCTTCGACGACCGTCAGCGGATGGACTACGTCTTCACGGTCGGCTCCTACATCATGCTGGCCATGGCCCTCAATACTTTTGGCGTCCAGCTCGAACACCAGGAACAAGAGAGGTAAGAACGTTGGCCCACTTCCCGAAGCCAGCTGCGGGCAGCTGGACAGAAAACTATCCCGAACTGGGCACCGCGCCAGTCGATTACACCGATTCAATCGATCCGGCATTCTTCGACGCCGAGCGCGATGCGATCTTCAAGCGCACCTGGCTCAACGTCGGTCGCGTCGAGCGACTGCCGCGCACCGGCAGCTACTTCACCAAGGAGCTGCCCTCGGCGGGCAAGGGCGTGTCGGTGATCATCGTCAAGACCAAGGACGGGACCGTCAAGGCGTTTCACAATGTCTGCCGCCACCGTGGCAACAAGCTGGTGTGGAACGACTTTCCGCATGAGGAGACCTCCGGCACCTGCCGGCAGTTCACCTGCAAGTACCACGCCTGGCGCTACAGCCTCGACGGTGACCTGACCTTCATCCAGCAGGAGGACGAGTTCTTCGACGTCGACAAGGGCCAGTTCGGGTTGGTGCCGGTGCGATGCGAGGTGTGGGAAGGATTCATCTTCATCAACTTCGACAATGACGCAAAGCCGCTCGTCGACTATCTTGGCCCGCTGGCCAAGGGCATCGAGGGCTACCCCTTCCACGAGATGACCGAGTCCTACTCCTACCGAGCCGAGGTCGGGAGCAACTGGAAGCTGTTCATCGACGCATTCGCCGAGTTCTACCACGCGCCGGTGCTGCACCAGGGCCAGTACACCAAGGAAGAAGCCGCCAAGATCATGAAGTCCGGCTTCGAGGCGCTGTACTACGAGCTGGCCAGCCCGCACGGAATGATCTCGACCTGGGGCGGTCAGGCGCCGCCGGTGGACATGTCCATGGTGAAGCCGATGGACCAGGTCCTGCGCAGCGGGCTGTTCGGTCCCTGGGACAAGCCAGAGGTCATCGAGAAGCTCGATCAGCTGCCGCCGGGCGTCAACCCCAAGAAAGTCAAACAGTGGGGCATCGATTCGTGGCACTTCTACCCGAACTTCATGCTGCTGATCTGGGAGCCCGGCTGGTTCTTGACGTATCACTACTGGCCGACCGCCGTCGACAAGCACATCTTCGAGTGCACGCTGTACTTCGTCCCGCCGCGAAATGCCCGGGAGCGCTTGGCGCATGAATTGGCCGCGGTGACGTTCAAGGAATACGCGCTTCAGGACTCGAACACGCTGGAAGCGACCCAGACCATGATCGGCACCAAGGTCGTCAAAGACTTTCCGCTGTGCGACCAGGAAATCCTGCTCCGCCATCTGCACAAGGTGACCGGCGACTACGTGAAGGAGTATCAGACCAATGGCGCTTCCCGCTGAATTCGCTGGCCTAGAGCCCTATTTGGATTGGGACCTGGCCACCGAGCCCGAGCGCTACGCCAAGCGGCTGGCCTCGACGATGACCGAAATGCAGGCGTTCTACGACGTAGCGTTCCCCCGCCTGAACGACGTGATCGCGTACTGCGACCAGTTCCCGCTGGACGACTTGCCAGAGGACGCAAAGACTCTCATGCACCTGATGCAGTCGCTGGTCATGGTGTCGTTCCCAATCGAAGCGTGGAAGCAACCACGCGTTCCCGACAGCGGCGCCGCCTGGGTGGAGCTGATCCGGGAGCCGGTGATCTAACGTTGCCCGACGCTCTTCGCGCAAGCGGCTCATCGCAGTCCGACGCTCTTCGCGCAAGCGGCTCAACGCAGCTGACGCTGAAAGCCGCGGGGCTCCTTGACGTCGATGCCGGCGAGATCGTCCGGCCCGGCGTCGTGCAGATCGAGGGCGATCGGATCGTCGGCGTCGGCGCGGGCCCGCAGGGGCCGGAAAACGAGGTGCTCGATCTGGGCGAGCGGATACTGCTGCCCGGGTTGATGGACATGGAGGTCAACCTGCTGATGGGCGGGCGCGGCGAGAAGCCCGGGCTGTCCCAGGTGCAGGACGACCCGCCGACACGGATGCTGCGCGCGGTCGGTAATGCGCGCCGCACCTTGCGCGCCGGGTTCACCACCGTGCGCAACCTGGGCCTGTTCGTCAAGACCGGCGGCTACCTGCTCGACGTTGCCCTGGGCAAGGCGATCGACGCGGGCTGGATCGATGGTCCGCGGCTAGTCCCGGCCGGGCACGCGATCACGCCGACCGGCGGCCACCTCGACCCGACGATGTTCATGGCGTTCGCGCCCGGGGTGCTGCCGATGACGGTCGAGGAGGGCATCGCCAACGGAATAGACGAGATCCGCAAGGCGGTGCGCTACCAGATCAAACACGGCGCCGAACTGATCAAGGTCTGCTGCTCGGGCGGGGTGATGTCACTGACGGGCCCGCCAGGCGCGCAACATTATTCGGATG
>NZ_DATJYB010000035.1:0-11040 GCF_035499775.1 Mycobacterium sp.
CCTGATAATGCGCAACGACCCAGAACTGACGTAGGCGACATGGCGGCCGGTGGGGTCGAGGCGCGGATCGACGGCGGGCTGCTGCACCGGAAGCTCGCGCGCCCCGCCGGAGCGCAGATCCGCCAGGAACAGCCGGCCGGCAAGATCGAACACGGCGCGCGTCAGCTCGCGGTCGGCGGTAAACCGCACGATGCCCTCGGACGTCTCCCGGGCCCGCTCGCGTCGCGCCTGCTCCTCGGGTGGCAGTTCGCCGGAGCCCTCCTCGACCAGGGTGGCGGGGTCGACCAGGAGCTCCTCCCGGCCGGAGTCGACGTCGAAGCGCCACAGCATCGTGATCGGGTCGGACCCGGTGCGTGAGCGGCAGAAGAGGATCGAGCTGCCGTCGGGCGAAATCCGGAACGAACTGGGTCTGCCGAGCCAGAAGTGGCGCGTGCGGGCGTGCTGGCGGGGGTAGGTGTCCTCGGTCACAGCGACCCATACTGCCCCGCATGCCGACCAGGCGGGCGTTGGAGCGGGCCGCGGTCAATTAGCCCGCCCGTCAGGGTTGACGGCGCTGCCGAACGCGGCGCAAAGTGGTACTCATCACATGACCACTGGTCACCGAGCAGAGAGGCGGCAGCTCATGACCACGAAGGACAAGTACACGGACGTACCCGCGCCCTACTCGATGGAGCTCCCCAGTGGCGGCGACGCGCGCTTCACGTGGGAGTACGACGAGGGACGCGCCCGGCTCCTTTCCCTGTACCAAAAGGGAAAGGACAAGCAGTGGGATGCGCAGTCGCGCATCGACTGGGCGCAAGATGTCGACCCGGTCAACCCGATCGGGCTGCCCGACGAGTTCCATCCGCTGTTCGGCAGCCCGATGTGGGAGGCCGCAGACGAACCACGTCGGGCCGAGCTGCGTCAGCACTTCCAATCCTGGCAGTTCTCGCAGTTCCTGCACGGTGAGCAGGGCGCGATGGTGTGCGCGGCCAAGATCGTCGAGGTCGTTCCGGACCTGGACGCGAAGTTCTACGCGGCCACCCAGACCATGGACGAGGCCCGGCACGTCGAGACGTTCTCGCGGTTCCTGCAGGAGAAGATCGGCCTGGTCTACCCGATCAACAAGAACCTGACGGCGCTGTTGGAGGACACCCTGCGCGACTCGCGCTGGGACATGCCCTACCTCGGCATGCAGGTCCTCATCGAAGGTCTCGCACTGGCCGCGTTCGGGGTGCTGCGGGACATGGCGCCGCCGGACTCGCTGGCCAAGCAGTTGCTGGCCTATGTCATGCAGGACGAGGCCCGCCACGTCGCCTTCGGGCGAATCTCGCTGAAGGACTATTACGACGCGCTGACCGAAACCGAGCGGGACGAGCGGGAAGAGTTCGTCGTGGACGCCTGCTACCTGATGCGCGACCGGTTCCGCGGCGAGGAGGTTTTCGAGACTCTCGGCATGGACGTCCAAGCGTGTGCCGAGTGGGTCGACACGTCGCCGCTGATGATCCAGTTCCGCTCCCACCTGTTCAGCCGCATCGTGCCGATCGTCAAGGACATCGGGTTGTGGGGCGACAAGGTGCAGAAGGCCTTCAGCGACATGGGTGTCCTCGACATGGGCGGCTTCGACATCGAGGCGCTGATGAAGGCCGACGAGGATCAGGCCGAGGCGCTGGACAAGACACACGCCGAGATGGCCGCGCGGGCCGCCGAGGTGGACGAGGTGATCGCGGCGGGAGCGAGCTAACCCTCGACCCGGGGCATGATCTCCTCCTTCAGTCGCCGGAGATCATCGAGTGTCTTCGACACCGGGACATCCGCGAACGGCGGCCAGAGCAGCGGCATCGTCAGTCCGGCGTCCCGGTAGCGCTTCAACATGTCAGTGATCTGCCCGGCGTTCCCCACCAACAGGTTGCTGCCTTTGCCCTGCGGCGTCTGGTCGGCCTCTTCGTCCGTGATGACGAACCAGATCATGCTGCAGATGTCGAGATCTTCGACTGACCGAGAACCCTCTAATTCGTCCAGTTCACGCTGTATTTCCCCGCGCCACTTCTCGAGTTCCTCCGGGGAATCCTGAATCCCGATCCAGCCCGACATTCCGTATTTCGCGATCCGGACCGCAGACCGCTTGGGATCTTTGAGCCCACTGAAGTACATCGGCGGGTACGGCTTCTGCACAGGTTTGGCTCCGAAGCCGCTAGGTTCGAAATCGGCGAATTCACCGTGGTATTCGAAGACGTCGTTGGTCCATACCCCCTGCAAGATTTCGATCGTCTCGCGAACGTGGGCGTGCCGCCGCTTGAAGAGGTGGGTCGCGCTGGCGGCGGCGAACTCCTCAGGCATCCAACCGGAGCCGACGGCGACATTGAGCCGGCCGTTGGAAAGGTGGTCGATGGTGGCCAGTTCCGCGGCGAGGACGCCCGGCGCGCGGAATGGGGTGTCGATGATGCTCATCCCGATCCGCGTCGGGACGTCTTGGCCGCGAGCCACGGAATCAGCGGCATCCCCTGCAGGAACTCGCCCCGCGAGGACACCGGCAGCGAACGCGGAAAGCCGTCCATCATTCCGAAGGAGTATTGGAGTTCTTCGCGGTCGGACGCTTCCGGAACGATGATCCGGTCCAGGGTCCAGACCGAGTCGAACTCGAGTTCCTCGGCGAGATTGGTGAGATCCTCGAGTTCGCTCACGGTCACCTTGTCGCGGAAGTTGGGCAAGTACAGAGCGAGCCTCATGATGAACAGCATCCCTTCCTATTCGATTTTCGGCCGGGCTGAATCCCCGGACACCACCCTTTTCAGGCGATAACCTAGCCAAGCACAAAGGGTCTGGACGGCGTCGCCGACAGGAGATGGTGGTTTGGGACACGAGGCCGGCGAAAGTAGCGGCTATTTCTGGAGCGACCACCAAGCGGACGACGAACTTACCCGCCTGAGACTCATTGAGCAGTTCAACGATCCGTCTACGTTTCGTCAGCTCGACGCGATCGGTGTCGCTGACGGTTGGCGATGCCTCGAGGTAGGCGCGGGCGCCGGGTCTGTGACGCGCTGGCTTTCTCAACGGGTGGGTCCCGCTGGGAATGTCGTGGCGGCCGATCTCGATGTGCGGTTTCTCGGCGACATCAGCGCACAAAACGTCGAGGTCCGTCGTTGCGACATCACTCAAGATCCGATCGAGCCGTCATCGTATGACCTTGTGCACGCCCGATCGGTCGTGATGCATCTGCGCGATCCGCTGGCAGTGCTGCGGCGCCTGGCCGCCGCGCTACGCCCGGGCGGCTGGCTGATGGTCGAGGACGTCGACAACGGCACCGTCGAGGCAGCAGACCCGGCCCATCCCTTTGCTGCGGCATTCGACCGTTGCGCTCAGGCGCGGATCAAGTTCCTGTTGGCAGGCGGCGTCATGGATCTGCGCTACGGCCGCACCTTGCCCGTCCACGTCGAGGAGTTGAATTTTACCGACGCGGGGAATGAGGCGGTGGCTTTGGTCGGGCGCGGCGGCAGCCACATGTCGCAATTGATGATTCGATCTTTCCAGCCCATGGATGACGCCATGGTCGCCAACGGAGTCATCGGACAGTCCGACGCGTCCGACGCCCGGTGCGCTTTCGAAGACCCGTCGTTCCTCTACCGGGGTGGCTTGATCGTCGCCGTGTGGGGTCGCAAGCCCGCCTGACCTCTCCTTTTAGAAAACTCCAAGACCTTCACAAGGCCGGCACGTCACACTCCGGAACGCGAACATCATCACCACTCATGTGGGTTGCAGCGCGAAAGGGCGACTGACATGTTGAAGCGGCTGGCCGCGTACACCGTGCGGCGCCCGAAGCTGGTGCTGGCGATCGTCATGGTCTTGTTCGGCATCAGCGTCGCGCTCGGCGGCTCGGTGTCCGACAAGCTTGGTACCGGCGGAAACACCGATCCGGCGTCGGAATCGTCGCAAGCCGACGACTTCCTGGACCAGCATTTCGGCACGACCTCCAACTTGGTCATTCAGCTGCTTCCGCACGAGGGCGATGTCGACAGCCCGGAGGTCGCGAAGGTACGGGATCGGGTGCGAGAACTCGTCAAAGCCGAGCCGAACGCGCAGGTGACCAGGTCCTTCGGTGACCAGGGAGCCGCCGACTTGCGCAGCAAGGACGGCCGTTCCGGGCTCATGCTCGTGCACGTCGGCGGGACGGCCGACGAGGCCGCGGCGGCGGCCAGGCGGATCATCGCAAGTCTGCCCGTCGACCCGGACGTCACGGTACGCGCGGGCGGTTCTCTCGGTGTGCAGCAGGAGATCCGGGACAAGGTCAAACACGATCTCGAGACCAGCGAGAGCATCGCGGTGCCCATCTCACTGGCGGTGCTGGTCATCGTGTTCGGCGGTCTGATCGCCGCGGTGCTACCGGTGGTGGTCGGAATCGTCTCGATCGCCTCCACCCTGTCGGTGTTGCTGCTGCTGACGATGGTCACCGATGTGTCAGTGCACGCCCTCACTGTCACGACCGCGTTCGGCCTAGGGTTGTCCATCGACTTCGGCTTGCTGATGGTGTCCCGATTCCGCGAGGAGTTGGCCAACGGGAAAGAACACCATCAAGCCATCATCGCCACCGTCGCCACCGCGGGCCGAACCATCCTGTTCAGCGCGACGACAGTCACTCTGGCGATGACCAGCCTGCTGGTCTTCCCCACTTACTTCCTGCGGTCCGTCGGCCTTGCCGCGACCGCCACCGTGCTGCTGTCGGCGTTCAGCGCGATCATTGTGCTGCCCGCGCTGCTGGCTCTGCTCGGCAAGCGCGTCGACTCGCTTGCCGTCATCCGACGCAAGGTGCCACCGTCAGCCGATTCCCTGTTCTGGCGGCGCTTCGCCGAGGTGGTGACACGCCGGCCCCTCCTGTACGCCCTGCCGGTTGTCGTAATGCTGTTGGGGCTGGGGGTTCCCTTCCTCAACGTCCAATTCGCCACACCCGACGAGCGCGCGCTGCCGACCGACTCGAGTGCGCGTCTGGTGGCCGAATCACTGCAGCGGGACTTCACGTTGGACCCCTCACAGGCGATCACGTTGGTCACCCGCAACGACGCCGGCATGCTGCAGAACCTCGCACCCGAGGTGTCGGGCATGGACGGTGTCGTCCTGGTCACCGGTCCCATCGGCAGGTTCGAGCACGGCCAGCTGGTCGGACCGGCGCCCGCGGTGTCCGGGCCCAGCTACGCTGTCGTCTACCTGTCGGTTCAGGCGGACTCGGACACCGCTCAACACCTCGTGCACGACATCCGGGCGAAGATCGCCAATCACCAGGTCGAGGTGGGCGGTCCGACCGCCACCCTGATCGACAGCCAAGCCGCGATCGGCGACAAGCTTCCGTTGGCGATCGGCCTGATCGCGATTTCCACGTTCATATTGCTGTTCCTTTTCACGGGCAGCGTCGTGGTTCCGATCAAAGCGCTCAGTCTGAATCTGCTTGTGCTGAGCGCGGTTCTGGGCATCATGGTCTGGGTCTTCCAGGAAGGGCATCTGGCCTCGCTGCTGGGATTCACTCCCTCGCCGCTGAACCTGTCCATGGTCGTTCTGCTCTGCGCCATCTCGTTCAGCTTGTCCGTCGACTATGAGATCTTCCTGCTCAGCCGGATCAAGGAAGCCCGCGACTCCGGGTTGTCGAACACCGCGTCGACCGTCATCGGGTTGGGCCGGGTGGGCCGGATCGTCACTAGCGCAGCACTGCTGTTGACGATCACGTTGATCTCGTTCGCCAATGGGCTGTCCTTCATGAAGATGTTCGGCATCGGCACGGCGCTGGCCGTCGTCATCGACGCGACGATCATCCGCGGCGTCGTCGTACCGGCGTTCCTACGTCTCGCCGGCGACCTCAACTGGTGGGCACCAGCACCGCTGAGGTGGCTGCACAGCCGGATCGGCATCAGCGAATCCCCGTCCGATGCCGATGACGCGGTGGTGGCACGGAAACAGGTCGGCCGCGTGCCGGGCACGCCGGCAATCGAGGTCGAGGTCATCCCCGGCCAACACCTGGTGGCCAGCGTCAACGGCGCGGTCATTGTTGTGGCTCACCGCGATAGGGCGCCGCTTTCTCAGCAATCCGTCGCCGCACAGCAGTTGGCCGCACTGGCCGACATGGTCCGGCGCACCGACCCGCAAAGGCTGGTCAGCGCATTCTCCCGGCTCTCGCGTGAGACGACCTGGACGCGCACTCTGGTTGACGCCGGCATCGTCGTGCCCACACCGAAGGGCCTCGAGGTGTTGCTGTGCGGCAGTGTCACTATCGCGCTCGATAACGGCGTCGAGCAGACCCTGTTGCACGGCCGCGGACGCTTGGTGCACTGGTCGCTGCCGGTACCGGCGGTGGCGGCGGTCATCACCGTCGACGAATTCGTCGAGCGGCCGCGTGCCTCGGCCAAGGGGAACGGCGTGTACAAGCTCAGCGACGGAACCGTGCCGGGGCAAGGCGCCGTCATTTGGTCGGTGCCGGTCGCGTCGGCACCCAGGCCGGCGCCGGCGGTACCGAGGCAGGCGCCGGCGGTGCCCGATGTTCACGAGAAGGTCTCTGCCGCAGCGACGGTCGTGTTACCGCGGCCGAAACGATGGATTTTCCTCGACGACAACTCGCGATTCGAGCTCGACCGAGACTGCGTCATCGGCCGGGCACCGCAGGGGTCGGACGCTGTACAGCGCGGACTTCGCCCGGTGAGCATCGATGACCACGCGGGTGAGATGTCCCGGGCCCACGTAGAAGTCCGGATCGTCGGCGGGGAGGTAGTCGTAGTCGACCGCAACTCCACCAATGGCGTCTTCGTGCGCGAACCGGTACAGCAGGGCTGGACCAGGCTCGTGCCTTGGGAGCCCGCGGCATGGCGGCCGGGCGCGTACGTCCAGATCGGCGGCCGGATGCTCCGGTTGCACATGGCCACCGACGGACCGCCACAGCACGGCCCGCGCATCAATGTCCAGCACGGGTCACCGCGGATGCTGCACCGCGCTTAGACCGCAGCCATCGCGAAATGAACTCGCACGCAGGCGGTCTACTTACTGCTGCGCGGCACTAGCCTCGCGGGGGGATACAAGGCGTGCTTGTATCGTTGCAAGAGCACGACGGCTACTGTGACGCCATCGCTGGTCGAATGATCGATGTCATGAACACGTCAGCAAACACCAACCCGCGTGCCACGACAATCGGATTCCGGCGTCGCATGATGGCCGGCGCCCTGCTGGCCATGGAATTCACCGCGATCGCCGTCGGATTCGCTGCCACCAGCCACGCCGACCCCAGCGCACCGGCCCCCAACATCCAGTCACCAAGCTATGCACCGGCGCCACCTGCAGGCTCCTGGCTCCAACCAATCGACCCCGGTTGCAGGGCCAAGCTCTTCTACTTCAACGGCCGCTGGCACTGCGGCTGAAGTCTCAAAACCTCAATCAATCCACCCGTAAACCATCAAACAAAGGAGAACACCATGGCCACCGAGATCCACTTGGGCCACATCTACCACGTCGCGGGAACCCCCCAGATCACCGAAGCGGGCTCCGCTCTCGTCGAAATTCCGCAGGGAGCGTTGGTCGTCGAGAACGGCCTGATCACGTACTGCGGTGATAAGGGCGCACTTCCGGCGACCGCGCAGCAAGCCAAGGTCGTCGACCACGGGTCGGCGTTCCTGTTGCCCGGCTTCGTGGACACCCACATCCACTTCCCGCAGGTGTTCGCGTTCGACTCCTACGGCGGGGGCCAACTGCTGGATTGGCTGGACTCCTGCATCTATCCCTCGGAGGCGCTTTTCAGCGACCCGGAGTTCGCCCAGCGTGCTGCCGTCGCGTTTTGCGACCGCCGGATCGCGGCGGGTACCACCGCGGCGATGGCCTTCGGTTCGCCGTTCCCGCACGCCCAGGACGCCTTGTTCAGTGAGACTCAGCGGCGCGGGTTGCGGCTGGCCTCGGGCAGGGCAATCCAGACCGTCAACTTCGGCAGCGCCCCGCCACTGGTCACCTCCGAGGAGGACGCCATCCGGCTCACCGTCGAGGAGATCGAGAAGTGGCATGCCGCCGACACCGGCGACCCGAAGACCGCACTGCTACAGGTGGCCATCATCCCGCGGTTCTCTCTGTCGATCACCGTCGAGACATTCAAAGCTCTTGGGAAACTTTACAATTCGGTGCGTGACCGGGGCGTGTACTTTCACAGCCACCTCAACGAGAACAATAAGCCGGGCACCGGCGAGGTGGCCTCAACCAAGGAGCAATTCCAGGTAAACACCTATCTGGACACCTATGACGGGAAGTTCCTGCCCGGCTCGAAGGTCGGCGGGGAGAGCCTGCTGGGCAAACGCACCATCATGGCGCACTCGGTGCACTGCCAGGACGTCGAGCTCGAGCGGATGGCCGAGACGGGCACCTCAATCGCGCACTGCCCGATCTCCCAGCTGTTCCTGGGTTCGGGCACCATGCCGTGGAAGCGGACCGTGGCCTCCGGGGTAAACCTCTCCGCGGGAACCGATGTCGGCGGCGGAGACGAATTCCTGATTCCGCGGGTACTCGGCGACGCCTTCAAGGTGCACATCACCGAACCGGGTGACGCCGGGGTGTCGATGCATCCCGCCGAGATGCTGTTCCTCGGGACCCTTGGTGGCGCAAGGGCACTCGACCAGGAGGAGCGCTTCGGCAACTTCGACGTCGGCAAGGAAGCCGATTTTGTCGTCGTCGATCCAAGCGGAACGCCCGCGCTGGCATCCGTGCTGAAATACGGGGTGCGCTCGTGGGACCCGGTACGCGCACGCGAACAGACGCTGTTCGCCCTGCTGATGGGTATCCGTGAGTCCTCAATCGCCGAGGTTTATGTCCAGGGCCGCCGCCTGAACTGAGGCTGCAGTCAGCGACTGGTCGTGGTTAAGGAAGTCCCGTGCCGTCCACAGGGGCGGTACGGGCACCCAAACAGATCGCCTGCCGGAACCGGGCTTCGGAGACAGGGCAATCACCCTCGGCGCAGACGGGCGCTCTTGTACTTCAACGGCCGCGTGCACTGCGGCTGATGCTGAGCCAGCGTCGGCCCGCCGGTTGGTGGGTGGGCCTCAGTGGATGTTGTAGAACGACTTGACGTTCTCGTGCAGCTTCTTGTACATCGGTGGCGCCTCGGAGGCGTCGGTGATCACCTCGATGTAGGCGGCGCTATCGGCTTGCTCGGCGGTCTTCAGCGCGTCGTCGAGCACGCCGCAGCTGCTGACCCTTGCACTGAACCACCCCTGGCAGCCCACGGCGTGCGGAAGTTCGGCGTAGTTCCAGGCCGCGATGTCGTTGTAGGCCAGGGTCATGTCCTTGCACAGCATTCGCTCGCTGAGATAGCCAGAGTTGTTGAGCACGAAGACAATCGGACGCAGCCCGTGGCGACCGAACTGACTGATCTCCTGCGCGGTCATCTGATGGGACCCTTCGCCGGTGACCAGGATGACACGACGATCCGGCGCACCGATCGCGGCGCCGAAAGCCGCCGGAGTCGCCCATCCGATGGACGCCCACAGGGTTTGGTTGTGAAATTCCGCACCCGCGGGCAGCTGCGCGAAAGCCAAACCCACCGAAGAGGTTCCGGTGTCGGTGATGATCACGTCACCGGGCTGGAAGAAATCCGCCCAACGCGGGTAGAGCGTGTCGGCGGTGATCGGGTCCTCGCCACCGCCCACGATCGGCCCCAGCGTCTCGGGCGCGAGAGTCGGCCGCTGCGCACGTTTGGTGATACGCCCCGACAGTTGCGCCAGCAGTTCGGCCATCTCCACGTTGCGGTACGTCGTGGCGCCGACAGTGGTGTGGTGATGGTCGATGGTGATCGTCTGGGCCGGGTCCAGTCGCACGGTGTGGCCTGCGGTGTTGCCGTCGGTCATCATCGCGCCGATCACCAGCACCGCGTCGCACGATTCGACGAAGGCGCGCACCGGTTCACCCATCAGCCGGCCGGCGTACATGCCGATGTAGTTGGGGTGGTCCTCGCCCAGCACCGACTTGTCTGCGAACATCGTCGCAAACGGCAGACCCGAGGCGTCGATCAACGATGCCGCCGCACCCTGCAGGCCCAGCCGCCTCAGCAGGATTCCTGGTAGCGCACATGCATTTTCGGCGTTGTTGAGCGCGGCCGCCACCGCATCGGTCGCCGCCGCGAGTGACTCGGGATCACTGCTCGGCGCGCTCACCGACGCCGCGCCACCAAGCACGGGCGTATCGGCGACGTCGCTGGGAAACGCCATGTAGACGGGCCGGCGATGGTAGAGCGCCTCTGCGATCAGCCGCTCGGTCTCCGATACCGCGTTCTGCGGGGTCATGATCGCGCTCGCGCACACGATCGGCTCCGCCATCCTGGCGAACACGTCGAATACCCCGTTGCCCAGCGTGTGGTGCACCAGCGCCCGGCCCTCCTGCGTCGCCAAGTTGGGTGTACCGACCAAGTGGAAAACCGGGAGACGCTCAGCGTAAGAGCCCGCGATAGCACTCATCGCGGCCAGCTCACCCACGCCGAAGGTGGTGCATACCGCGCCCACGCCGCGCATCCGGGCGTACCCGTCAGCGGCGTAGCCCGCGTTGAGCTCGTTGCAGCATCCGATCCAATTGACCGCCGGGTGCTCGACGATCGCATCGTTTACCGGAAACGCGTAATCCCCGGCAACTCCGAAGACGTCGTCGACACCAATTTCGTTGAGGCGTCGCAAGACATATTGAATGACGGTTTCAGTCATGATGTAGTCACTTCCATTTCGTGGTGGTAGATATCCCTGGAGTCATCGGCGTTCAGTGATATTGCGGGGCTTCACATCCCATGAGTGCCGCCAGCTCCAGGAGATCGGCAACCATGAAATCGAAGGCTCCTTCGGCGGGCGACGGCTCCACCACAAGACCGACGCCATACTCGTGTGGCCGGGAGACAAAACAGGTACGCAGTCCGCATCCTGCGGCCGACTCGAGATCCGAGGGGTGAGACGCCACAAAGATCACCTCGGCCGGTGTACATCCGAGCAGAGCGACCGCACCCAGATAGGTTTTCGGGTCGGGTTTGTATTGACGGAAGACGTCGGCGCCGAACACGGTGTCGAACGAGATGCC
>NZ_DATJYB010000036.1:0-17167 GCF_035499775.1 Mycobacterium sp.
GTTCGAAGCACGCAAGCAAAGCACCGGATTCATCTTCAACCGGGTCTGGGCCGCGGTCAAACGCGAATCCCTCGAAGTCGTCGCCGAAGGCGTGTCCACACCCCAAGAAGTCGACCGGATGTTCCAAATCAACACCGGCTCCGCGGCCGGCCCCTTCCGGATGATGGACCAAGTCGGCCTCGACGTCGTGCTCGACATCGAAGAACACTACTGCGCCGAACACCCCGAATACCCCGAAGGACCCCGCCGCCTACTGCGCGACTACGTCCAGCAAGGCCGACTGGGAGCCAAGACCGGTGCCGGCTTCTACGACGACTACCCGCAACCGGCCCAGCCGGTCACGGCTTGACAGTTG
Source organism: Mycobacterium sp. (assembly GCF_035499775.1). GTDB lineage: Bacteria > Actinomycetota > Actinomycetes > Mycobacteriales > Mycobacteriaceae > Mycobacterium. The sequence goes on from NZ_DATJYB010000036.1 coordinate 356, forward strand.
GAGTGCTGCCGTGACTACTGCGCAGGGCACGCCAGGCGGCGTGAATCAAGTGTCGGTGTGGTTTCAGGAAATTCAAGCGACGTCAGCGATCGCCACCACTGTTGGCGTGCTCATCGCGCTGTATGTCGCCGTTATCCGGGAGCCCAGGAAGGCGGCCGCGGAACGCAGAAACCACAAGGCTCGGCTGGAGGCACTCGAGCGCGCCGCGCGGGAACGCATTGCGGCTCAGGCACGCAAGGTGGTTCCCTCCTCGGTGCGAACGCCGATGTTTGGTGACTCGTGGTGGACGGTCAGGATCGACAATTTGAGCAACGCGGTCGCCAGGATCCTCAACGTCGACGTTGCAGCCGTAGATGCCAATGGAATTGAAGTGCCCGGCGGCTGCACGCAAGCCAACAACACGTTGCCGGTTGATCAGGCTTTCGATCGGTCCGTCCTGGCGGCGCTATCGGGATCGCTGCGGAATCGCAGGCTACCGCAGTCGGTCGAACAAGCGTTGCGGGACGCCCTGGTCGGTCACTTCGTCACCGATTGGCGAGGCACCCTGCCGCCGAGTCAACACAGCGTCATGGCGTACACAACCACGAGCCCCGATTACACGCTGCGCGTCACCGTCGATTACGAAGACGAAGCCGGCTATCAATGGCGGCGCATCGACAGCAGGCAACCGCGGCGGCTGGGCCTGGAAGCCGGATAACTCTAGCCCGGGATCTGGTACGCGCACCGACCTGGCGAGTGCTCGGTGAGCGGAACGGGCTTGCCGTCAACCAGGATTTTGCAGTCGTGGGTGCCGCTGTGGTCGGTCCAGTTCAACGCCAGGTATGGGCTTCCGGTCACCTGGACTGTTTGTGACCACGGCAGCGGAACCCAGGTGCTGGTGTTCGCCGGGTCGGCGACGACCGTGGGTAATACAACCTGAGGCGCGATCGGCGCAGCTAATGCCGCCGCGGCCAGCAAACCGGAAAGTGCCTTGGGTCGCGGGCCGACATTCGTGATTGGTTAGGTCATTGTCAACTGCTTCTCGTTCGGCTTAAGGGACGGCCGACCGGTTTGTCATCGCGGTGGTTCGGTTTGACGTCACATAGCAAACCGAAACATGGAAACCGTCCAGCGGTGTCGCGGCGTGCTCCGGCGACGCCACCGGCGATGGCAACTAGACGGTGAGAGGAAAGGGAGACTTCCCATAGTTACCCGCACTTGGTTGCTGGGATTCCAGTGCAAGTTTATGGGTCAGAATTGAGATTCATAGGAATAAAATATGATTTCAACTGGAAGGTGTATCGCAGTCTGAAGCACGAAGTAGATACTTTTGGTGTTTGAAGAAGATTGCGATCGGCAATCCCCGGTCATCGGCACCAGGCAAAGGGGAGGACATGGGCTATTCGCGCATTTCTGCTGAACGCGATCTGAAGTACGCACGGATTGGGTCAGTGGCAGCGGTCGCCGCCATCATTTTGGCCGGTTGCGGCGGGGGAAGCCATTCGGGGTCGGGCACGTCGTCCGGGTCAGGTGCGTCGGCACCGCCGACATCGGCGGCGGCCTTCGACCTGGGCCACATCCAGACTGCCGCAGCGCATCAGATCGAGGCGGACCACCAGGGGAAGCTGCTTCAAGGTCAAACTCGGGTTATGTGTCCGGCCGGTGCCAGGGTCGAACCGAAGGCTGGCACGAAGTTCGACTGCAGCATCAACGCCATGCCCACCAGGGGCGCTGATAGCTTCACCGGGAACGCCACCGTGGTGCTCAATGACGCTGCGGGCAAGCAGTTCTCGCTCGACTACAAAATGTCGAACATGCCTCTGCCGGGTCAGGGCCCCAAACTGACGCTCTCGGGCACCGACTCGTCGGTGGGCTGACCTGAACCAGGCAGCCCGACTGCGCGGCCCACTATTAGCAGATATGCCGCTGCAGATATGGCCGGCTATCACATCGGGGCATCGGCGCCGCAGGCGTTGCCGCGTCTGCACTTTGGCCTTGGCAACATCGGCAACCACGACATCGGCATCGGACTGAACGGCGACACCAACATCACGTTGCCGGTAGACCGTCACTTCGTCACCGATTGGCGATGACACCGTCGTGGCGCACCCACGAACCACGAATACCCGCTGCGCATCACCATCGATTACGAAGACGAAGCCGGCCTATCGCCGCCAGCGCGTCGCGCTTTACCCCGGGATCTGGTAGGCGCACCGACCTGGCGAGTGCTCGGTGAGCGGAACGGGCTTGCCGTCGACCAGGATTTTGCAGTCGTGGGTGCCGCTGTGGTCGGTCCAGTTCAACGCCAGGTATGGGCTTCCGGTCACCTGGACTGTTTGCGACCACGGCAGCGGAACCCAGGTGTTGGTGTTCGCCGGGTACACCGGAGTACCGGGGTCGGGGATGATGGAAAACGCGTCGCCGTGGCCGGTGATCTGGAAGGTGACGCTGTGAGTGGGGTCGGCCGCGGCCATGGGTGACAGGGCCAGCGGCGCGGCGGCCGCGACTATCGCAGCCGCTGCCAGCAGAGCCGGTAGCCGGCCCGCGCCGAGGGCAAGATGTGCGACTGGGTTGTTCATTGTGAACTCCTCTTCCTGCGGTGAGAGCCGCTGACGAGCGGATTTGTCATCGCAGGGTTTGACGTTACAGAGCAAACCAAAACATCGGAATAACTCGGCAGTGCCCGAACGTAGCGGAGCCGCGCTGCCCGCTCTCCGTAGTTAGCGTCCAGGCGGCCCGGCGACCGCCGCGGTGCCCGGCGCCGGAACGGTCCGAAGAGGATTGTCGTTAGTCGCGGATTCGCCTGGGAGGCAAAGAAGTTAGACTCTGTATCGATTGTCGGCCGGCCCCGCCGCTGTCCCGCCTCCGGGACCCGGCGCGACCCGGCGCGGCTAACGCCACCGCCCCGCAGAGGCGGCGCTGGTCGATTTGCCCTGCGGTCAGGCGCCGGGCCGATTGACGATCGGCGCCGCAACCACCGCGAAATCAGTCGGGCCACCCGGCGTGCCACGAGTCGCCCGCCGGGTGGTAGTTGCCGATCTGGTAGACGACGTGACGGTCGCGTGCGTCGACATGCAGCAGCCAGCCGTAAAAGCAGCGCTCGTCCGAGCACGGCACGGACCCGTCATGCCGATGGAGTTCGCTCGACGTTTCGTCGTCCGGAGCCTGCAGGCGCAGTTCGGGGTACAGCTCCCATCCGGCGAGCACGTTGACCAGCAGGGTGTGGGTGAATTCGACATGCGGATCAGCCCGGCGGACCGTTGCCCACAACTCGTCGCCGGCGCGTTCGTGGCGTAGCACGAGCAGGCCGGGTGGGTCGGCGCTGATCGCCGTCAGCAGGTCGGTGTAGGGGCTGACGGGCTGGCTATCAGCCATTAGGCCACGATAGGCCCCGCCACCGATCGTTACGCCGCGCCGGGCATGCGAGACCAGGCGGTGATCATCTGCGGCATCATGACCACCGCGCCTGCCGCGGCGGCTTCCTCCCGCCATAGGGACAGCAACGCGTCGGGGTCGGCGAGGTCCTCGGTGACCAGGCCAAGCCGTTCGGCGACGGGAAGGACCAGCCACCAGGTCTCGATCGCGGTAAGCGAAGACATCCAGGTTGTCGGCTCCGCCCAACGGCGCGGCGAGCTTGAGGCGCGCATCCCGATCGCCACTCAACGGCTTCCTTGTCGGCGTGCTGCTGGGCTTCCACTCCGTCGGCGCCGAAGGCGTAGAGGCAACCTATCGCGCCCAGATCGACGGCCGCAGTTTCGATTTCGCCGTCACCGGCGGGCGGCTCGGCGCGGCGCGGCACGAACCCGACGCGACCTTGACCGCGTCGGCATCCGACTTGGTGACCGCGCGGCTGGGCAGCACAGCGACACAACGTCTTACCGCGCTGCGCCGGTTGCACTTTGCCGGCGAGCCCGACGACGTCGAGACAATGCGAACGGTCTTGCGGCTGGCGAATGCCAAAGCCTCGGTCGGCTAGCCCGGGCGGATGGGCGTGGCTATTTGGTACACGTTGCCGTACGCGTCTTTCACCATCGCCCTGCGGTCGCCGTAGAACTGGTCGCTCGGCGTCTCGATGACTTCGGCGCCGGCGGCAAGGGCGCGCTGATAGGTGGCGTCGGCGTCGTCGACGTAGATGTAGAGGAACGCCGGGAAATGTTCGCGTTCGCCCAGCGAGGAGATCATCAGGCTGGAGTCTCCGATGACCAGCTCGGTCGGCCGGTCGACCAGCACCTCGCCCTCGGCGCCGAAGGTCGACTTCAAGAACGACGCACAGCCTGGCACGTCGTTGACGACGATCCGCGGGGTTATCGACCTTTTCGGAGCCACGAAACCTATTCTCGCCCCATGACTTCTTCGGCACACGAGCGGTCACCGATGCGCTTTGACGTCAGCGAGGTGGTCGGAGAGGACGCTTGGCTCGCGGCGACGTATTACCCGGCGCGGAGCGCGGCCGCCGTGCTGGTCTGCCTGCCCGGGGGCACCTATAGCCGCGACTACTTCGATCTCGTCGTTGCCGGGCGGCACGGGTACAGCTTCGCCGAGTTCGCCGCAGAGCACGGCTATGCCGTCCTGACGATCGACCCGCTGGGCACTGGCGAGAGCGCCAAACCGGTGCGCGACTTCGACTTCACCGACATCGCGCTCACCCTCGCGCAGGCGGTCGCCACGCTGCCGAGCGTGACCGGCGACCGGCTGCCTGCGGTGGCCGTCGCGCATTCGTTGGGCGGGTATCTGGCGATCACCCAGCAAGCGCTGTTTTCCAGCTACACCGCGCTGGCGATCCTGGGCTGTACCAATCAACACGTCGCACCGCTGAACCTGGATCCGGCGTTCATCGCCCGTGCCGCGACATCGCAGGGCCGTGCCGCGCTCGCCGCCGAAATCCTGGCCGCGCTGCCACAGTCCTATTTCGAGGGCCCACGCGAGCACCTGCAGAGCTGGTTTCACCTTCCCGATGTCCCCGCCGATGTCGTCGAAACTGACTTGGGCACAACGAAATCGGTGGTGCCGCGGGTGTTCGGTACCGCCATGATTCCCGGTGTGGTCGCCGAGCACGCCGCACACATCGACGTTCCGGTGCTGATCGGCTACGGCGCCGTGGACGTTTCACCCGAGCCGCGCGCCGAAGCCCGCCTGTATCCCAGCAGCCCCGATGTCACCACGGTCGTGCTGGCCGGCAGCGCGCACTGCCACAACATGTCGTCGAGCCGGCACCAGCTGTGGCGGCGCCTGCTCGCCTGGACGGCGACCGTCGTGGGCGACCAGTGTTAGCGACGGAAACCCATGGGGGACGGAACTATTCGCCCCAGCGGCTGTGGGAAGCAGCGAGTTCCAACATGGTGATGCCGTTGGCCTCGCGTTCGCGCAGGATGTCGCCTGGCATCGAGTAAGGGGGCGCCGCTTCCGGGCTGCGCTGTGCGTGCGTCACGATCGCGTCCATCAGCGCGCGCGCCATGGACAGTCGCGGGTAGCGCGCGTGGATCGCCGCGGCGGTCTGCTCGTCGACGAAGTCGGCGTTACGCCCGAAATCCAGGCCGACACCTCCGTTGACCAGATAGCACAGCGGGCCGCGCCGTCCGACGATGCCGAAGGAGGTGTGCAGGGCGATGGCCTCCCACACCGCGTCCACCACCGCGCGTTCGCAGCCGTGCTGGGTAAGCAGCGACGCCGCCAGGTCAGCGCCCTCGACTTCGAAACGCTGTTTGCCGGGCGCCGCGGTGCCAGCGCCGAGATCGTGGAGCACGCAGCCCAAAAACAAAGCCTCGCTGTCGTAGTCAGCGCCGGGCCGGATGCCTTCGTGTCTGGCGAGTAACTCGCCGAACAAGTAGCTCCGCACGCTGTGGTTGAACACCGACGGCGACTCGGTGGACTGGGACAACGCGATCGCGGCGCGCGCGACCGCGGTCTCTGGGAGGTCTGGAATCAGCTTCATGCCACCACGGTAGGAGCCGGCGACCCGGAACTGGCAGTGGCGAAAACGACACACATCCCACGATTTGAGCCATGACTATGGGCGCGTCGAAGGTGGGGGAGGCAACGCTAGTCGGTGGCGGTCATTTGATTGCCGCTGGTCGCCCACGACCGGGCGAAGACGTCGATGGCTACCTGCTCGTCTCGGCCTCCGTCGCTACCGCTGTCGTTGAGGTGCACGAGGCCGGCCGACGTGTCGATGCCGGTCACCACCACGGCGTGGTTGGCGTCCGGCCTGCCGCTTGAGCCTTTGCCCTTGACCGACCTGCCCCAGATGAGTTCGGCGTTGAGCCCGACGATCACCTTGCGGCCCTTGGCCAAATCTTGCTCGAGCACGTCCATAGCCGTGAGGGCACCGCCCTTTGGGCCGTCGTTCTGGTAGGAGCTCACGGCGTGGATACCGTAGTGCGCGAGCAACACCGGTTCATCGGCAAAAGAGGTGCCCTCATCCGCTTTGTGTTTCTCCGGCTTGGTGTAGATCGGTCCCTTGTGGACAGTGCTGGGAGTCGATGCGGCCACCGCAACGATGGCCTCTTCGGTCGGCTGGTCACCCGTCAGTTCACCGACCACGTCGGCGACCGCCATCAGTACGCAGTCGTCGTCAAGCTCCTGGTGACGCCAGAACCGGCCGGCCGCCGCGGGATCGCCGTATAGCGTGCCCGTGCTGCTCGGCGGGTCGGGCCGGTAGGGATTGGCCTGGGCGGTGCCGATCGCCGGGCCGAGCGCGATCGCACCGGCCAGCACCGCGAGACGGGCGGTCCGCGCCGCGGTCCCGATGCCGGTGCTGATCATGCTGTGTCCCCCGAGCCGCCTGGCCAGAGCCTTGCGGTCTACGCGCAATAAAGTCAGGGAGAGTTTACGAAGACGCAGCCAATGCCCGCGGCGAATTTGGAAATATCGTGACCCGTAACGTGGTGTGGTGATGAAGAACCTCAACCCACGCCTTGCCCGCTATGCGCCGGCCGTGCTGAGCCTGTTCCGGTTCGTCTTCGGCCTACTGTTCGCCATGGAGGGCTCGAACACGTTGTTCGGCTGGCCCGTACCGCTTTCACATGCCGTCCAGGTCGGAGACTGGCCCGGGTGGTACGCCGGGCTGATCGAGTTGGTCACGGGGCTGCTGATCGCGGCCGGGTTGTTCACCCGGCCTGCGGCGTTCATTGCGTCGGGAGAAATGGCGGTCGCCTACTTCTGGATTCATCAACCAAAGGCACTGTGGCCGGTCGGTGAGCCACCCGGGGGAAATGGTGGGTTACCGGCGATACTCTTCTGCTTCGGGTTCTTCCTGCTGGTCTTCATGGGCGCCGGGAGCTACTCGGTCGAAGGGGCGCGTGCCCGAAGAGGCTCGCCGGGCCGCCGTATTTAGTCCGCGGACCGCAGGAGGTCGACAGATGAGCGCAGACCAACGCTGTGCCGGGAAGGTGGCTCTGGTCACCGGAAGCAGCCGGGGGTTGGGCAAGGCGATCGCGGCGCGGCTGGCCGCACAGGGGGCCACGGTGGCGCTGACCGCTCGCACGATGGACCCTGACCCCAAGTACCAGGGATCGTTGCGTCAAACTCTCGACGAGATCACCGCCGCCGGCGGCCGGGCCGTCGCGATCCAGGCGGATCTATCCAAAGCCGATGAGCGCGAACGGCTTTACGCTGAGGTGGCGAGTTCGGTCGGCGCCCCTGACATCTTGGTCAACAACGCCGCGGTGACATTCCTGCGGGCCCTTGACGGATTCCCGGACCGCCGGGTCCGGCTCATGATGGAGATGCATGTCTTCGGGCCGCTGCATTTGAGCCAGTTGGCAATTCCGGCGATGCGCGAACGCGGTCGGGGCTGGATTCTGAACGTGACCTCGGTGGGCGGCGACCTGCCGCCCGGACCGCCGTTCTCCGACTTCGACCGGACCGCGGGCTTCGGCATTTACGGAACGGCCAAGGCCGCGCTCAATCGGCTGACGAAAAGCCTTGCCGCCGAACTCTACGACGATGGCATCGTCGTTAATGCCGCCGCGCCGTCCAACCCGGTGGCGACCCCCGGGGCCGGGACCCTGGACCTGGCCAAGACCGACACCGAGGACATCGAGCTGATCACCGAGACCGCGTTGCGGCTGTGCACGGGCGATCCGGAGACGATGACCGGGCGCATCGCGCACACGCAGCCTTTCCTGGCCGAGGTCGGCTGGTCCGCGCCGGCCCGCTGACTGGTCGAGCATGATTGAGATCGACGTCGACGTGCTGCGAGAGCGGCTCGGCGGCGCCGGGGTCGCCGATGTGACCGCACTGGCAGGTGGTGCTTCCAGCCTCACCTTTCGCGGCGTGCGGGACGGTCGGGAAGTGGTGATCAAGGTTGCCCCGCCCGGCGTCGAACCGGTCGCGCACCGCGACGTGCTGCGTCAGGCCCGCGTTATGAAAGCGCTTGCCGGGACTGGGGTTCCGGTTCCCCAGGTACTGTGGCAGGACTCGGGGCAACCTCCCGATGTTCCGCCCCTGTTCGTGATGTCCCGTGTCGAAGGGGACTGCGTGGAGCCACTATTCGACGGTTGCGCCGCTGTGGTCACGCTGCCCGACCGCTACCGCAACGCGTGCCGGGTGATGGCCACCCTGCACAGTTTGTCGCCGGCCGGCCTCGGCCTGGGCGAGGAACCGGTGATCGATCCCGTCGCAGAAGTCCATCGGTGGTGTGCCACGTTGCAGACCGTCGACGCCGCGCTGGTACCCGACTGGCGGGGTGTGCGCGATGCGCTGCTGCGTTGCGCGCCAACGGCGATTGGCCCCAGTGTCGTGCACGGTGACTTCCGGCTAGGCAACCTGCTGGCGGTCGGAGACCGGATCGACGCGGTAATCGATTGGGAGATCTGGTCGATCGGTGACCCGCGTATCGATGCGGGCTGGTTTCTGATCAACTGCGACCCGGCCACCTACCGGCGTGTTCCCGCTGCCGCCGGCGTCGCACCGCCGACGGCCGAAATAGCCCGGATCTATCGGGCGGGGCTGGGCCCAGAAATCGATGAACTCGGTGAAATCGGCGACTTGTCCTGGTTTGTCGCGCTGGCGTGTTTCAAGTCGGCGGCCACCTGGGCGTTGATCGTCAAGCACAACCGGCGAAGGCGGTCACCGCGAGCCGAATTGGAGGCGATGGCCGACGTGCTGCCGAGGTTGCTGGCGCGCGCCCGGTCGATGCTGAATTAGGCGCCGGTTACCGGCAACGGGCCCACAGATTTTGGCACTGCATACCTTTGCCACCAAGGCTGCGTCGTGGGCCGTCGCGATCGCGCGGGTCTGTATAAAACGCCGGAATTTGCTGAAGTATCTCATTCGTGATCCCGGGCGGCTGCGGCAAAAACGGCTCTGGGTCAGCCTGGGCTACGGGCGCGCCGAACACGAGAGCCATAATGCCAATCGCGCCGACCAGCACCGCGTGAGCGAACGCATGACGTTTCATCGCCGCCCTCTCTGTCGTCTGGCCTCAGAATCCCCAAGGCTGGCCGGTAAGCCACCAGTCTAACCCCCCGGCGAGCCGACAGGAGCATAATTTCTGGCCACACCCACCAGTCGGGAGCCGGCTAACAAAGCGTTGCGCGCGCAGGTCGCGTACCAGTCACGAACAGACAACAACTTTGCTGGCCCCGCTGGCAAATGCAGTACCGCGCATCCGACCTGCGTACGGTGACGCCCGTGAGGCCCATAGCCGTGCTGGTGCGCCGCGCTGCGCATCTCGCAGTTTGCCTCGTCATATCGGTGACGGCGGCGCCCATCGCAGGCGGTGACCCCAACCCGCCACCGCCGCCTGATGCCGCCCCGCCACCCGAGGGATTTGTGCCCTCGAATCCGCCAGCAACCCTCACCACGCCTGATGGCTGGACCCTGGCGCTGGGCGCCAAGGACGAGAAGCAAGTTCCCGTGCCGCCGCTGACCACGGCGATCTCGTCTCGTGAATACCTCTCCAGCGGGATATACGTTGCTTCGCTGGCCGGACCGCAGCCGGGCCAGGGAGAGTTCGAGGTGGGCTACGAGATCGGGTGTGGAATCGACATGAGCACGTCCAACGGCGTCACGATGTCGGGTGCCAGCGGCATCACCCCGTCTCTCGGCACGACGGCGTTGCTTCCCGGTGCGACAACGGGTCTGCTGCCGCTGATTTCCGTCCCGGTCAACGGCGTGCTCAGCGTGGGTCTCAAGCCCGGGCTCGTAATCGTCGTGCCGGTGGTCGAGAAGGAGTTCAGAAGCTCGAATCCCTGGGTGATGATCAGCAACTTCCACGTCAAGATCGACGGATGCGTGGGGCAATCGTTCATCCGCTCCTATGCCACGCTCACCCGGAAGACGGACCAGTCCGACGTGGTGCTGTCCTACGTCGGCACCACCAAAGCCGTGTGACGGACTGCCCGCGCTACGCTTTCCTCCTCCCGGAAGGGCCTGCCGCGCCGAAACATCGGGTTCAGCGTCAGCGCAGCCGCCGAGTAGTCGCCGTGGTCGTCGAGGCCGTTGGAGAAGCCCTCGGGTCGCGTCATCGTCGAGTACGTCCCGAAGAGGTAGTCCCAGATCGACAGTACAAACCCGTAGTTGGAGTCGGTGTATTCGATCTTGCGTCCGTGGTGGATGTCGTGGAACGCCGGAGTGGCGAACACGAGGCCGCCGAAGCGCTGCAGCCGCTGCCCGACCCGCACATTGATGTGTAAATACAGGACGAAGAAGAACGTCAACGTCTGCCAAATGAGCACTGAGTGCAACGGTATCGCGAATATCAGCACTGCCGCGGCGCTCACCCAGGCCAGGATCACGTGTTCGACGAAATGCGCGCGGCCGCCTGTTGTCACGTCCAGGTGCTGATCCAGGTGGTGGACCATGTGATATCTCCACAGGTACTTCGACCTGTGGAACACCCAGTGCATTGCGTACTGGCCGAAGTCGAAAATGATGAAATCGACGATCAGGAATGCGGGGCCGCTCATCCACGCCGGACGGTGCCAGAGGGAGATATGCGATGCGGCCAGCATGACGGGTGCGATCAGCAATGGGAGGGCCGCCAGGCGGTATATGCACCCGACGGTGATGTTCCGGCGTACCCGGAGCGCCAAGTGTTCTTTAGTCCGGTCGTAGCGAATTCGCGGAACGAGTGCTTCGACGGACAAGAAGACGACCCACAGAATGACAACGGTGACAAACTCCCAGCTTGTCACCGCTTTGACGAGGGAACCAATGAGGGGCAATGGCGGTCCTTTCAGTTGCGCTGTTGTTGAAGGACCTAGCGTGCGGATGCGGACTGGATGATTTCTTAGAAGATCCTTGGTGGCAGCGCGGGCGCTAGCCGCGCGGGATGCCGGCCAGCTGGTCGGCGAACTTCGCCTCCGCGGCCTCGCGCAGCCGCAAAAGATGTTCGGAGGGAAACAGATCGGGCGCAGCGGGGCGGTCCTTGAGCAACAGGCGGGCCAGCGTCACCTTGTGCACTTCGGTCGGACCGTCGGCCAGGCCCAGCACGAACGACTCCACCAGGTACTGCACGAAGGGCATCTCGTGCGTGGTACCCAACGATCCGTGCAGCTGCAGTGCCCGCGACGACACGTCGTGCAGCACCTTCTGCATCATCGCCTTCACCGCCGAGATGTCTGCCCGCACCGCCTTATAGTCGTTGAATTGGTCTATCTTCCAAGCTGTTTGAAGAGTCAGCAGCCGGAAGGCCTCGATCTCCATCCATGAGTCGGCCACCATCTCTTGGACGAGTTGCTTGTTGGCCAGCACCTCGTCCTGGGTGTAGCGCGACACCGCCCGCTCACAGATCATGTCGAAGATGCGCCGGACCAACCCGACCGTGCGCATGGCGTGGTGAATCCGCCCGCCGCCCAACCGGGTTTGGGCGACGACGAAGGCCCCACCGCGCGGGCCGAGCATGTGATCGTCGGGCACCCGGACGTTCTCGTAGCGCACATAGCCCTCGCGCCCACCGCCCACCGGTTGATATCCCAGCCCGACATCGCGCATCACGTTGATCCCCGGGGTGTCGCCCGGAACGACGAACATGGAGTAGCGCTGATAGGGCGGTGCGTCGGGGTCGGTCATGGCCATCACGATGATGAACGACGCCATCGAGGCGAACGACGAGAACCACTTCTCCCCGTTGATGATCCAGTGGTCGCCATCGGGCACGGCGGTGGTGCGGAACACCTTCGGATCGGCGCCGCCCTGCGGTTCGGTCATCGAGAAACACGACACGATGCGGTTGTCCAGCAACGGCTCGAGGTAGCGGGCCTTGAGCTCCGGTGTGCCGTAGTGCGCCAGGATTTCGCTATTGCCGGAATCCGGTGCCTGCGAGCCGAACACGATGGGCGCGCACTCCGAGCGGCCCAGAATCTCGTTGAGCAGCGCCAGTTTCACCTGTCCGTAGCCCGGCCCGCCCAGATGCGGCCCGAGATGGGTGGCCCACAAGCTGCGTTGTTTGACGATCTCCTGCAGTGGCGGGATCAGCGCTTGGCGTACCGGATCGTTGAGGTCGTGGGACTCCTTCACGATCAGGTCGATCGGCTCGCATTCGGCGCGCACGAAGTCTTCGACCCACTGGAGTTGTTGCGCCCACTGCGGGTCGGTGGAGAAATCCCACGACATCTGCGGTCCTTTCTCGTCTTAGGACTTGCTTTGCGCCACCACGCCCGCGCTCTCCAGCGCGGTGATGGTGTCCGCGTCGAATCCCAGTTCGCCGAGCAGTGCGTGCGTGTGATCGCCCGGCAGCGACGGGGAGGATGGCGCCTCGGGCGCGGTGCGCGAGAAGCGCGGGGCAGGCGCGGGCTGGGTAACGCCGTCCACGTCGATGAACGTTTGGCGTGCCGTCAGATGCGGATGCCGCGGCGCTTCGGACAGCGAAAGCACCGGTGTCACACAGCATCCCGGCGAATCAAGGACCGCCGCCCACTCGTCGCGCGACTTCTCGGCGAAACGCGCAGCCAGTGCCAGGCGATGCGACGCCCACGCGGCCGGCCGGTCGGCGTCCTGCGGCACGCTCACACCGAGGCGCTCGCACAGTTCGGCGTAGAACTTCGACTCCATCGCGCCCACCGCGACGTGGCGCCCATCGGCGGTGGCGTACACGCCATAGAAATGCGCGGCGCCGTCGAGCAGATTGTCCTCGCGGCGATCCCGCCAGGTGCGGGCGGCCAGCATCCCGAAGTAGGGCGCCAGCAGCGTGGCCACGCCGTCGACCATCGCGACGTCGACTACCTGACCCTCGCCCGACTCCCGCGCCTCGATGATCGCGCTGAGCAGTCCTACCGCCAGCAGCATGCCGCCGCCGCCGTAGTCACCGACCAGATTGAGCGGCGGCACCGGAGATTCGGCCGTGCCGATACCGTGCAACGCACCCGCCAGGGCCAGGTAGTTGATGTCATGACCGGCGTGCCCGGCCAGTGGTCCGTCCTGCCCGTAACCGGTCATGCGGGCGTAGACCAGACACGGATTGCGCTCGCGTAGCGCGTCGGGGCCGATGCCCAGCCGCTCGGCCACGCCGGGGCGGTACACGTCGACGAACGCATCGGCCTGCGCCGCCAACCGGTGCACGAGGTCCCGGCCGCGCGGATCCTTCACGTCGGCGGCCAGCGACCGTTGGCTGCGCCGCACCGCGTAGTCGATGGGCAACCCACCGTCCACACCCCCGACGGGATCGACGCGGACGACGTCTGCGTCCAAGTCTCCCAACAGCATTCCGCAAAACGGGGCCGGTCCCAGGCCACCCATCATGACGATGCGGATACCTTTCAGGGGACCGGTCATGAAGACCACTTTGTGCGGCGTGCCGCCGCGTCGTCGGTCGCGTGCGAGATGACCTGATTACGGTTCTCCAGCTCCAGCGCGGACGACAGGCTCGCCGCGTCGGTGTTGACCTGCAGGGCACGTTTGGTCAGCTGAGCGCCCAGCGGAGCGAGACCCGCGATCAGCGAGGCCAACTCCACCGCCCGGGCGATCAGTCGATCGGGTTCGACGATCTCGCTGACCAGACCGCGCCGATCGGCCTCTTCGGCCGATACGGTTCGGCCGGTGAGCATCCAGTCGGCGGCCACGCTGGTGCCGACGATCCGCGGCAGGTGGTAGCTCATGCCCATCTCGGCGCCCGACAGCCCGAGCAGGATGGCCCCGTTGCCGAAAGAGGCTGTCGTCGAGCAGATCCGGATGTCGGATGCCAGGCACAGGGCGAATCCCGCGCCGACGCAGGGGCCATTGACGGCTGCGATGACAGGCTGCGGTAGTTGACGGACGGCTTCGGCGAGTGCCGCCATCTTCTCCTGAAAGAGCATTCGGTCCAGCGCGGGTGCAGTGGCCTCCGGCACGCTGGGGCCGAAGTCGCGCATGTCGATCCCGGCGCAGAAGCCGCGACCCGCGCCGGTCAGGACGATGGCACGGGTGTCGCGGTCAGAGGCTAAATCGCTGAGGGCTCTTCGCAATTCAGTCTGCATGACTTCGTCGATGGCGTTGAGCCGTTGGGGTCGATTCAGCCGCACAACGACGACACCGTCGTGGGGTCGGTCGAGTGCCAGTGTCTCTAGGTCATCGGGGATCATCGTGACCGATCGTAGTGCGTCGCCTCGCGCCCGGTCACGAGTCCAGATTGGTACTGCTGGTGAGGTATTCCCAGGCTTCGATATGGGTCGCGCGGCTCTGCGCGATGTAGCGGTAGGCGGCCAGCGCGTCGGGCCCCAGCAGCAGGAAGGACGGCGGCTCACTTGATTCGACGGCCGCGATGATTGCGGCGGCGGCCTTGGCGGGGTCGCCGGCCTGGTTGCCGTGCATGGTGTCGTTCTCCTTGCGACGCTGCCCGGCGGTGGCCGCGTAGTCGTCGATCCTGGTCGGCGACTCGACGAGGGAGCGTCCGGCGAAGTCGGTCCGGAATGCGCCAGGCTCAACGATTGTCACCGAGATGCCCAGCGGTTGCAGCTCGCCGTGCAGGGCTCCACTGAGGCCTTCGACGGCGGCCTTCGCCGCCGCGTAGTAACCGGATCCCACCGGGGTCAGCTGCGCGCCAATCGAGGAGATGTTCACGATGGCGCCCTTCCGGCGAGCGCGCATGCCGGGCAGGACAGCCTTGATCATCGCGACGGTGCCGAAGAAGTGCGTCTCGAACAACAGGCGGACCTGCGCGTCGTCGCCTTCTTCGATCGCGCCGCGGTAGCCGTATCCCGCGTTGTTCACTAGGACGTCGACGCTGCCGAACTTTTCTTGGGCCTGCTGAACGGCGACGCTGACCTGCTCCGGGTTGGTGACGTCCAGGGCGACGGCGAGCACACGTTCGGGTGCGGCGTCGGCCAGGTCGGAGACTCGTGCGACGTCGCGTGCGGTGACCACTGCATGGTGGCCGGCGCCGATCACGGCTTCGGCCAGCGCGCGACCCAGTCCGGTCGAGCATCCGGTGATCAGCCAGGTAGACGTCGCGTCGGACATGAAGAAGTCTCCTTTGAAATCGATGCGTTGACTCGCCTCAGCATCTTACGAGTCAGTGAGATCTGTTGTAAGCCAGCGGCGCACCGCTCAGTCAGCCAATGCGCGGCCGACGATCTGCGGATCCGGTTCGCCCACCACCTCGTCGTCCTTGTCGGCGTAGTCGCATCTGGCGAGAACGTAGCGCAGCGCGTTGATGCGGGCTCGCTTCTTGTCGTTGCTTTTGACCACGGTCCACGGCGCGATCTCGGTGTCGGTCGCTTCGAACATGGCCTCCTTCGCCGCGGTGTAGTCGTCCCACTTGTTCACCGACTCCATATCCATCGGCGAGAACTTCCACTGCCGTACCGGGTCGACCAATCGGATGGCGAACCGAGTGCGCTGTTCGGCGGGGGAAATGGAGAACCACAGCTTGGTCAGGATTATCCCGTTGTCGACCAGCATCTGCTCGAAAGACGGTGCCTGCTCGATGAATTCGCAGTATTCATGGGGTGTGCAGAATCCCATCACTTTCTCCACGCCCGCGCGGTTGTACCACGAGCGGTCGAACAGCACGATCTCACCACCGGCCGGCAGATGGGTGATGTAGCGCTGGAAATACCACTGCGTCTTTTCCCGCTCGCTGGGCTTTTCCAGCGCTACGACCCGGGCGCTGCGTGGATTGAGGTGCTCCATGAACCGCTGGATGGTGCCCCCCTTGCCGGCAGCGTCGCGACCTTCGAACAAGATCACGTGCCGGGCGCCGGTGCGCTTGCTGTCCTTCTGCAGCTTCAGCAGCTCGATCTGCAGCCGCCGCTTCAACCGCTCGTACTCGTCGCGCGGCATCCGGTGATCGTAGGGATAACGTTCGCGCCACGTGTCGATAGGTTTGCCGTCCCGGTCGAGCAAAACCGGGTCGTCCTCGTCGTCGTCGTCCACCGTGTAACCGTGTTCGGTTGTCGAAAGGGATTCCAGATCTATTTCGCCCATCTCTCGACGCTATCGTGGGCGCGCCGACGACCCCGGTGACCTCGTGATCGGCCGAGCTGGCCCGGGAAAGGCGGCGGGGTCCTATGCTTGGTCTCGGCTTACTTCGACAGGGATGCCTACGATGCGTCAAGAGTTTGCCCGCGACGGCCGGGGGTGCTGCCGATGAAGTGCGGGTCGTGCGGCAACACCGAATTGCGCCCGACGGCGAAGTTCTGCGATGAGTGCGGCACGCCGACCATGCCGACCACGCCGGCCGACGAGGCGGCCGAGTACAAGCAGGTGACGGTCCTGTTCGCCGATGTCGTGCGCTCGATGGACATCGCGGCCGCGGTGGACCCGGAGCGGCTGCGCGACATCATGTCCGAGTTGCTAAGCCGTTCAAACGAAGTGGTGCGCCGGCACGGCGGCATTGTCGACAAGTTCACCGGCGACGGGGTGATGGCGCTGTTCGGTGCCCCGGTGGCGTTGGAGGACCACGCCGTGCGTGCG
>NZ_DATJYB010000037.1:0-19230 GCF_035499775.1 Mycobacterium sp.
CTTCTGGGCCGATCCGCCCGTCGAACCGGTGGCCAACGGTGACGGCGCTGACAGTGTCACGACGCTGTCCGCGGTGAACCTGCCGGGTGGCGCGCTGTTGCTGCTGCCCGCCCGACCCGACGAAGACGACATCCACGCGATCCGTGCGGCCGCCCGGCCGCTGCTGGAACTGCTGGCTGAACGTGGATTGCTGACAGGCTTGCTACCCCTCGACGAACGGAGCCCATCATGACCGTCCGCACCACGTCGAGGACCGACGACGAGGCCGGAGCCCGGCTCGGTTGCCCGACCTGCTGCCGGGCGTGCCGCTGTTGGTGACCGGGCGATATCGGGGAGCCGCGTCCGGATCGCTCACCCTGCGCGGCACGTCCGGCGACGGCAGTGACTGGTCGGCCACCGTCGCCGGCCAGCGCGGCGATGCCTCGGCAGTGACCGCTCAATGGGCGCGCGCCCACCTGCGCGACCTCGAGGACCGCTTCGCCTCCGCGTCGGGAGGTAACGGCAGCAGTTCCACGCAGGATCTGGCGAAGCGGATCGTCGACACGTCGCTGCGGTTCGGTGTGTTGTGCAGGTTCACGGCATACGTCGCGATGGACGACCGGGTGGTTGCCGAGGGTGAATTGCGGCACCGCGTCATGCAACCCGTCGAGCTGCCGGCCGGAACCCCGACGGCGTCGGGTCTGAAGGCGTCTCCCGCCCGGCGACCGGAAGATGCGGAGTCAGGGGCGCGAACTGTCAAGCTGCGCAACGTCGTTGCGGTGGCGGTGGCCGTCATGTTGCTGGTCGGCATCGGTTGGTTCGGGTCGCTCAGCCGGGACGGTTCCTCCACCGCGACGCGCGACGGCGTAGTAGCGGCCAATCCGTCCGCAACCGTGGCTGGCGGCCTTCCCACGACGAGGGGCGGGGTTCCCGAGAACACGGTCGAGGCGCCCAAAGCGCCACCATTTGCCCCGCCGGCGGCGCCGCCGGACAACACCTACAAACGCGACATCATCACCACGGGATCGGTGCGGATGGTCGTCGCTGAGCCCGCACAGGCGGCCGACCGGCTCGCCTCCGCGGTCACCGATGTCGGCGGGCGAGTGGACTCGCGCTCGGAGCAATCCAGGTCGTCTTCTGAGTCCGGGTCGGCGACGGTTGCTCTCGTGTTGCGCATTCCTGCGGACAAACTCGACGGGTTCCTGGCCGACGCCAGGAAACTCGGCACCGTCGAGTCGATGTCGATCGGCCACACCGACGTCACTTCGCAGCGCGTCGACCTGGATGCCCGCATCGAGGCCTTACAGACTTCGATCAATCGGCTGCTGGATCTGATGCGCCGGGCGGGCAACACCGCGGATTTGCTCGCCGCGGAGTCGTCCTTGACCCAGCGGCAGGCCGAGCTGGACTCGCTCAAGGCGCGTCGCGATACCCTTCGCGACGAGATTTCCTACGCGACAATCAATGTCAACCTCTCGGCCGTTCCGACGGTGACCAGCCATGGTTTCCCTGGCGCATTCGAACACGGGTGGCAGTCGCTGACCTCCGCCGTTCACGGCGTCGCGATGGCGGTTGGGTTCCTCATCCCGTGGATACCGGTGCTGGCCCTGGTGGCGCTGGCCGTCGTCTTCGTGCGCCGCCGGTCTTCTCGGCGAGCATCCAGCGCCACACCTGGTGCGCCGGCAACCGACGAAAATCGAAGGCTCTCAGAGGAATAGGCACGGCTCTTTGAGGTAAGTGGCGGCTGGTTCTGTCACGTCTGCCACACCAGTTTCTTGGGGGAGTCGGTTGTCGTTTTGCAACGGGTGCGAACGTTGGCCGCGCCCCCGCCGCCATCGGTCGTTATAGTAGCTAAGTAATGCTCCGTTCCGAGGAGGGCCATGCCAGACACTCAAGACGACACCTGCGCTTCGGCACGGGCCGTGGGCGGGTCGGGCAGATGACGCAACCGCAACGCCGGGGGCTCAACGACGCGGTTACGCGAATGTGGAGTTTCCTGGCCCCGGCCTACGACCTGCCGTTTTTGCAGCGCTTTGTCTATCGCCCCCCGCATGACGAGGTGATCGCGCAGCTGCGCGATCACAGGTCCGGCAAGATCGCTGATATTGCTTGCGGCACAGGAATTCTCAGCGATCGGATCGAGCGTGAACTGCACCCCGGCGAGATCTACGGCGTAGACATGTCCGACGGCATGCTGGAGCAGGCGCGCGCCAGATCCAACCGAGTGCAGTGGCTGCGGGGCCCGGCCGAGCAGCTGCCCTTTGACGACGGGGCGCTCGACGCCGTGGTGACGACCTCGGCGTTTCACTTCTTCGACCAGCCGGCGGCATTGCGCGAGTTCCGTCGCGTGCTGGCGTCTGGCGGGCTGGTGGTCGTGTCGGCCCTGAGCGCGCGCCAGGCGCTGCTGCAGGCGCCCTCGTCCAACAGGTGGAAACCCCAGCACAACGCCTCGCCGGCCGAGATGCGGGATTTGTTCGAAGGTGCCGGATTTGCCATCAGCGACCAGCACCGGATCCCGCGGCCGCTCTGGACCCGGATGATCTCCGACCTGATCACGGCGGGCACCAAAGCCTGAGGCGGACCCCGCGTGTCAGGATGGGGGAATGGCTGACGACGAGATGCGCGGCGAGCGCGAATTCAACGAGCGCAACATCGAGGAGTTCCGCCGCAACGGCGGCAAAGTGGGCGGGCAGTTCGAGGGATTTCCGCTGCTGCTGCTGACGTCGACCGGAGCGAAGAGTGGTGCCCAGCGGCTGAACCTCATCGGCTACTTCGGTATCGACGGCAAGATCTACATCATCGGCTCGGCGGCCGGCCGGGACAACAATCCCGCGTGGGTGCACAACATTCGTGCCCACCCCCAAGTGAGCGTCGAGATCGGCTCGGACGCTCCGAAGCCGGTGACCGCGCGCGAATTGCCCCGCGACGAGCGGGATTCCATCTACCGGACCGTCGTCGAGCGCGCCCCCGGGTTCGGCGAGTACGAGCAACGCACCGACCGGGTCATCCCGGTCTTCGAGTTGGTCGCCGGCTGACGCCCACGGTTACCGGAAGACCGTCTCGGCCAACATGCGCTGGGACCACGCTCGGTAGCGCTGCACCGGCCACCCATCGCGGTGGATCATCTGGAGGTAGGTGTCGACGCCGCCGATCACCACGGCGGTTTCGACGAGCTCGTCGAAGGGGACGTCCTCTCGGAGCCATCCCCGGTCGCGCGCGACATCGAGCACTCGCCAAAACTGTTGCCTGACGCCGGCCATAAATTCCTTGACGTACCGATCGAGTTCGGGATCTGCGGCGGCGCCACCAAACAGGGCCGGTGCCAACTTTGCAGTCCGCTGGTGCACCCCGATCTGGGTGCCGACGATATAGTCGACCGCTTCGTCGCGGTCCTGGATGGCCAGGAAGCGGCGACCAACCTCGAGATTGAAAAGGTTCTCTTCGTCGCTCACGCCCAGCCCGGCGAACTCGACGGCCGCGATCAGCAGCGCCGCTTTGGCGCCTTGTCCCTGCACCGTTTCGGGGGACACGCCCGCCGCGTCGGCGATTTTCGCCAGGGTGGTCCGCGCGTAACCATGCTCGGCGAAAAGCTCAGCCGCCGCGGCGACCACTCGTGACCGCGTTTGCTCCGCCTGCTGCTGGCGCAGTTCTGATCGATACGCCCGCGCAGGCCGGGAGACCTTTTCCGATATTGACTGCGGTAGCATAGTAATGAATACTACCATCACGTAATCAACGTCATCTAGGGGCGGCGGCATGGCATCGATCGTCATTGCAAGCATCCCTGCCCATGGTCACGTGACGCCGATGCTGGCCATCGCCCGCGCCTTTGTCGAACGCGGTGATCAGGTCCGGTTCATCACCGGCGCCCGCTTCGCCGACCGGGTCGCCGCGACGGGTGCGTCGCACATTCCGTTGCCGCCCGATGCTGATTTCGACGATCGCGACCTTGTCGCCAGCTTCCCTGCCCGCGCAAAGTTGAAGGGAGTCAGGGCGATTGCGTTCGATATGGAGAACGTGCTCGTTCGTCCCGCGACCGCGCAGTACGAGACCCTGATGGCTGCCCATGCCGCGGCGCCGGCGGATGTCGTTTTGATCGAACCGCTTTTCTACGGCGCAGTACTCCTGCTCGGCCACCCGCGCCCGAAGCGCCCTCCGGTCGTCGTGTGTGGTGTTGCGCCGCTTCCGATCTCGAGTGCGGACACCGCCCCGTTCGGCTTTGGACTGCCACCGATTCGGTGGGGCAACCGACAACGCAACACTGTGCTTACCGCCTTGCACCGCCGAATACTGGCGCGGCCCAACCGTATTTTGGATGAGCGTTATCGCCAGGTGCACGGCAGACCGTTGCCGTCGTCGCTCATCGACTGGTACCGACACGTCGATGCCTTTGTGCAGCTTACCGTTCCCGCATTCGAATACCCGCGCTCCGATGCGCCTGCGGCGCTGCACTTCGTCGGGCCGATCGGCGCGGCGGGCTCGGAAGCCGCGCTGCCGGTCTGGTGGTCCGACCTGGACGGCACCCGGCCCGTCGTCCACGTCAGCCAGGGAACCTTTGCCAACGTGGACTACGGGCAAGCCATCGCCCCGACGCTGGAGGCATTGGCCGACGAGGAAGTCCTGGTCGTCGTCGCCACGGGCGGCCGACCGCTCGACACACTGCCCCCGTTGCCGGAAAATGCCCGTGCGGCAACATTTCTCCCGTACGACGAGCTGCTGCCACGCATTGCCGTCTATGTCACCAACGGCGGCTACGGCGGCGTTCAGTACGCGCTGCGTTACGGCGTGCCGGTCGTCGCCACCGGCGGCAAAGAGGACAAGCCCGAGGTTGGCGCGCGGGTGAAGTGGTCCGGCGTCGGGCGCCGATTGCGGACGGAGCATCCTTCGCCCAGAGCGTTGCGACGAGCGATCGTCGCGGTGCTCAATCAGCCCCGCTACCGCGACGCGAGCCGGCGCATCGCGGCCGATATGGCCGCAGCACCGGGCTTCGCCCGCCTAGCCGAGGTAGTGGACAACCTCGCCACGACCACCCAACCTCTTACGCGGTGGAATTGATCAGTTCCTCGATCTTCTTGAGCCGCTTGGCTATCAGCGTCTTGATATCGACGGAATGGTCAGGGGAGCAGGTGACGATCTGTGCCACCACATTGGCCTTCGCGATCATCGCGAAATCGCAAAACCATTGCTCACCTTCAAGTTTCGTCGACCACTGGACCACCTCGGGCGAACCCGCCTGCAGTGGCGTCGGGTCCACGGTGGATTTGCGTTGGTCGTCGCTCCAGGCGGTGATGGGGTGCTGGCAGCCCGATACGAGCTTGCGAATCGAATCGAGAAAGGCGGCGGCGTTGAACCCGCTTGGATAGGTGGCCGACACTTCCAGTAGCTGATGCTGGTTCTTCAGGGCGTCGGCCTGGGTGCGCGCCTCGCGGCCGGTGTAGTCGTTCGGGAACAGGTGGTGGCCGCCGTAACCCGCGACACCGTGGCATTCGGCCGGGTCGGCCGACGTGAACAGCGCGTTCTGCATGTCCTGTTCGAACAACGGACTACCCGGTACCGCCGACAGTTCCTCGGATGGCGTCAGCAGTTCGACTAGCTGGGACGGAAAAATGGGTCCATTGGACCCCCCACCGCGCTTCCCGGCCTTAGGGGTGCCGGCGACGACATTGCTGCAACCGGCGAGTACTAGGCAGCACGCCAGCACGAGTAAGCAGACCACCTGCGTAACTGCGCGTGGTTGGCGTCTCGGCATTGTTCGGTGCCTGGGCACGATCGGATCTCCTTCACAGGTGTCGATCTTCATCTTCGCTTAACCCAGCATCCGGTAGCAGCCTCAATAGATTCTTGATGACGCAGCTTGCGCACGGTTTATTAACCGGTGAAGAACACGGCCGAACCGTATACACAGCGTTTCCGCTATGAAACGATCTGGCGGGAAAGATGGGTCGGTGCGCGGCGGGCGGTTGAATACCGCCGGAATGGGATAGTCACATCAGCATGGTGAGGTTTCGGGTTATCGACCCGCGTGGCGCGGTTGTCGCGACGAAGACGTTCGACAGCGCGGAAGCCGCGTACCCGTGGTTTGTCGATTCCATCGCCGGCAGTTCCGAGCTGGGTTGGCGGATGGAGGTCGACGACGCGGGGCAGTGGGCGTTCTTCGACGACACCCAAGGCTTCACCGCCCCGTCGAGCCGGCGACCGGCGCCGAACCGGCGGCCCAGCCGAACCGTGCGGACCGACAGCTCGAATCGTCACGGATGACCGGCGTCATAAGCGTTGCCAGCGATATCGACGGCTTATGTCCTCGGCAAGGCCACACCTAGAAACTGCCTGCCGCCATCGCCACAGCACGCGGAACGGCGGCCGCTTCGCCACCAGGCAAAGCGGCCGCCGTGTCAACTGGCCTACTTACTGCGGGCTCCTTACAGCGGGATCCAGACCCCGAAGAACCAGAAGCCCCACTGGTTGAACCCGGGATCCCACACGGGTGTTTCCTGGTAACCCCAGTAGTTGATCGGGCCACCGATCCATGGCGATCCGGGCGGCGGGAGCGGTCGGCCCCAGTCCGGGCGGGGCGGCTCACCCCAGCCCCAGGGTGCGGGTCCGTTGCCCCAAGGTTGCCCGTGGAAGTAGCCGCGGTGGTCATCCCCGTGCCATCCGCCCGGAGCACCGGGAGGAGGACCACCCGGGCCGCGGTCCTGAGGCCCGCCGGGTCCACCAGGTCCGTGGTTCGGAGGACCGCCGGGACCGCCAGGCCCGCCGGGTCCGCCGGGGCCGTGGTTCGGAGGACCGCCGGGTCCGCCTCCGCCGGGGCCGTGGTCCTGAGGCCCGCCAGGTCCACCTGGGCCGTGTGCCGGCGGCGCGCCCTGGTTACCGCCGCCCGGAGGGCCCTGGGGTGGTGCGCCGTGGCCGCCGGGGTTCGGCGGTGGCTGCGACGGATCGGCATATGCCATACCGGCGCCCACGCCCAACGCCGCCGCGCCCAGAGCACCCGCGACGGCTCCTCCTGCGATCAGTTGCTTTAGTTTCATGGTCCCCACCTGTTACGTCGTAAAACATCGAACATTTGCCCGATACCCAGAGGCTAAATAGCTTGTCTATGAATGCGCTGTGCTAAGCCCCTGTGCACCTTTTGCGCGGATATCTGGCACCAACGCCTGTGAATTGGCCGGTCACGCGAACGCCCCGGTCTCGTCGGCCTTTCCTCGAATACCCAGGTCGCGTCGATATATGCACCGCACTTGCCGAAACCATTAGCCTTATCCCTGCACGCCTCCGCGTACTCGCGCCCGGCGCAGACGATGGCCGAGCGCGCGAACGTGCTCCCAGTCGGTTTGCGGCGCGCTTTGGCGGGTTAGGAGTCGGCGATGGGTGACACGCCCGATTCGCGGGAGGGTTCGCAGTTCGGGCAATACCGGCTGCGGCGGCTGGTGGGGCGTGGCGGCATGGGCGACGTCTATGAGGCCGAGGACACGGTGCGGGAGCGCATCGTCGCGCTGAAGCTGATGTCCGAGACGCTCTCCCGCGACCCGGTCTTCCGCGCCCGCATGCAGCGCGAGGCCCGCACCGCGGGCCGGCTGCAGGAACCGCATGTCGTGCCGATTCACGACTACGGCGAGATCAACGGACAGCTTTACGTGGACATGCGCCTGATCGACGGCATCGATGTGGCCACCATGTTGACCCGTTATGGGCCGTTGCCCCCGGCGCGGGCGGTGGCGATCGTGCGTCAGATCGGCTCCGCGCTCGACGCCGCGCACGCTGCCGGGGTGACGCATCGCGACGTAAAACCGGAGAACATCCTGGTCAGCGCCGATGACTTCGCCTATCTCGTCGATTTCGGGATCGCCAGCGCCACGTCCGACGAGAAGCTGACGCAGCTCGGCAGCACGGTGGGCACCTTCAAATACATGGCACCGGAGCGATTCCGCGACTCCGAAGTGACCTATCGAGCCGACATCTACGCATTGGCCTGCGTGCTGTACGAGTGTTTGGTCGGGTCCCCGCCGTACCGGGGGGACCAGGTCAGCGTGATGAGCGCGCACCTGCACCAGTCGATTCCGCGGCCCAGCGTCGTGCGGCCGGGCATTCCGGCGGCCTTCGACACCGTGATCGCCCGCGGCATGGCCAAGGATCCAGCCGACCGCTACCCGACCTGCGGTGATCTGTCAGCGGCAGCCTATACGGCGCTGGCCACACCAGATCAGGACCGCGCCACCAACATCCTGCAGCGCAGCCAGGCGGCGAGCATGCCGGTCGGGTTTGCCGGCACGCCGCCCGGCGGTTTCACGCCTGCTCCACCAGGTGCGCCCGCACCGGTGACCCACGTTCAGCCGCAGGGGACCGGGTGGCGGCCGGCGCCGTCGGGTCCCGGCTCGACAGTGACTCCCGGCGGACCCATGCGCAGCAGGCCGATGCCGAGCGGCCCGATGCCCAGCGGGCCGATGCCTTGGGCCGGGGCACCGCCATGGGGTCAACCGCCGGTTCAGCCGTCCCAAGCCTCACGCACGCCCTGGCTGTGGGTTGGCGTTGCCGCTGCGGTCGTGATGACCCTGGTGGGCGGCGCGCTCCTCGTTGTGGCCAAACCCTGGGAGTCGTCGCCCACGCCGGCGTCGTCGCCGTCGCCGGCTGCAGCGGCGCCAGATGCGGTGGCGCTCAAGGTGCTCGACGACGGTGTGTTTCTCGGCAGTTCGGCGGCGGCGGTGACGATTGACATTTTCAACGAGCCGCTCTGCCCGCCATGTGGCAGCTTCATCCGGTCGAACGCCAGCGATATCGACACCGCGGTGAACAACAAGAAGCTCGCGGTGCGCTACCACCTGCTCAATTTCCTGGACACCTCGTCGCGCAGCAAGAATTACTCGACCCGGGCGGTTGCGGCTACGTATTGTGTTGCGGCGCAGAACGACCCGAAGATCTACAGCGACTTCTACTCCGGCCTGTTCACCAGTAACTTTCAGCCGCCCGAAAACGGACCTGAAGACCGCACCGATGGCGAACTGGCCCAACTGGCCAAGTCGGTGGGCGCCGACGCCTCGGTCGTCAGCTGCATCAAGTCCGGCGCCGACGTCGCAACTGCCGCAGCGAAGGCCGGCGCCGCCTTCGCGTCGCTCCGGTCACTCAATGCCGATTCAACGCCTTTCGTGTGGGACGGCGGCAAGTCGGTGAACTACAAGGATCCGGGCTGGCTCACGAAGCTGGTCGGCCAGTAGTCGGTTGACGTCGAAACGTGCGGCCGAGCGCGTCGATGCGGCTAGGCCAACATCGGCGCGAGTTCGGCGCGCGGCACCGCAACTTTCAGTGGCCCGTCCACGTGCGGTAGCAACCCGTATTGGTTGAAGAAGAAGATCACCGCGTCGTCGGTGATTGCAAAACTCTGATACGCGGCCGCACCGAGTTCGTTGAGCGTCAGCAGGCCTGGCGCATCGTGTTTGTCCAACTCGCGCTGGACAATTGGGTTGAGTACCTCCAGCGGTTTGGTGCCGGCTTTGAACAGCGTGTCGAACGTGATGGCGGTGTGCTTGGCCAGGTCGTAGTTGAACGCCTTGAAGGTGGTGACCGGGTTGATGCCGGTGTCGTTTCCGATGTCGAGCAGCAGGCTTTGGGTGCCTAGGGTCGGGGTGCCGGATCGGTATGCGTGGCCGCCGATGTCCAGTCGATAGCTGACCGAGCTACCGCGTGGCGGCTGATGGGCGACCCAATCGTTGAATTGATCGCGACGCTGGACCAGGAAGTCCGTGACCGCCTGCTGGTCCGGGTAGTCGACCGGAAAGCGGAAGTCGAGGTTTGACGTGGGAGTGGCAGCGCGTACGTGGCAGATCTGCTTGGTGTCGAGCGTGCCGCCGAGGCTGGTGCAGGCCGACTGCGCGACGGCAGTCGTGGTTGGCTGACCGGCCGACGAGGCAGTGCTTTGGGCGGGGGTGCTTGATGTGCCGCATGCCGCTACGCCCATGATCGCGGCCACAGCGATGCATGCGAGCCCGCCACCCCGGTTCGGCATCCGGGCGCTGATGGCTGGTTTGGTGAATGTAGTGGACATGCGGCCTCGGGGTGTTTGCTGTTGTCGGTTGGCTAATCTTCGTGGTTTGCGCACCGGCTGTCACTCCGCTGTGAATTGATCAGCGGCACTACGGCTTTCACCGGTGCTCTGATGCGCGCGCGGCGCATGGCGGCGGTCGCGCAAGCGGTCGAATTGCGTCAGGTAATACTCGACTAGGGAAACAGGCGCGTTCCGAACAACGACGGAGGGTATGCAATGGCAAACGCGAAACCACTCGAAGGCATCCGTGTCCTGGAGGCCGCGGTGTGGACGTTTGTGCCTGCGGCCGGAGCGGTGCTGGCCGAATGGGGCGCCGAGGTGATCAAGATCGAGCCGCGGGTGGGCGGCGATCCCCAGCGTGGTCTGGTCACCATGGGCCTGGTCCCCGGCGGTCCGGACGGGGTCAACTACATGATCGAGATGCCCAACCGCGGCAAGAAGTCGATCGGAGTCGACATGACCACGCCCGGCGGGCAGGAGGTGGTGCACGACCTCGCCAAGACCTGCGATGTGTTCCTGACCAGTTACCTGCCGAGCAGGCGCAAACGGTTCGCGATCGATATCGACGACATTCGCGCCGTCAACCCCGACATCATCTATGTGCGCGGATCCGGCTACGGCCCGAAGGGGCCGGACGCGGACAAGGCCGGCTACGACGGGGTCTCGTTCTTCTCCCGCGGCGGGATCAGTAATGCGTTCACCCGTGATTTCCCCGAACCGGTCATGCAGACCCCGGCTTTCGGCGATCTGCTGGGCGGATTGACGATCGCCGGCGGCGTCGCGGCGGCCCTCTACAAGCGCAAGGCAACGGGGGAGACGTCGGTGGTCGACGTGTCACTGCTCGGGCTCGCGTCGTGGTCCATGAGCCCGCAGGTCACCGCGGCCATGCTCTACGGCGGCGACCCGATGCCGAACTTCACCCACCGCGACATGCCCAACCCGCTGGTGGGCACGTACAAGACCCGGGACGGCCGCTACATCACACTGATGATGCTGCAGGGCGAGAAGTTCCTGCCCGAGGTTCTCTCGGTGATCGGACGGTCGGATCTGTTGGAGGACAAGCGATTTGCCGATCCTCACTCGCGCTACGAGAACCGCGGCGAGTTCATCGACATCCTCGACGCGGAGTTCGCCGCCCATACCGTCGACGAGTGGCGCGAGATCCTGGCGCCGCTCTCCGGAGCATGGAGCGTGCTGCAGAAGCCGAGCGAGTTGCGGCACGATCCGATGGTGGTGGCCAACGGTTACATTCCTGACGTCAACGCGATGAACGGCGCGCCATACATTCTGCCCACCAACCCGGTGCAGTTCGACGAGGCGCAGGTGAAGCCGACGGGAGCGCCCGAACACGGTCAGCACACCGAGGAGGTGCTGCTCGAGGCCGGTGTCGAATGGGACAAGATCGAGCAGTACAAGGAGCAGGGCGCGATCTTGTAGCGCGAGCAGCGTCGGATCCGCCTGCTCGCCCAATGGGGTCCGTGATATCATAAAGCTACTTTGACATCACTTTCGGACGGGCGGACTACCAGCATGAGCGTCTTCTCCCTGCGGCTGCGCGAGCCGGGCCTGCGCGAACTGGTCCGCGAGGTGGCCAACCACGAAGACATCAGCCAGAACGAGCTGATCGAGCAGGCCGTCGCGCACGAGGTTCTGCTCAGGGGGGCCACGCTGGTCGCCGATCTCGAGCGGGCTGCCGCACGAATCGCCGAGCTGACCGACGCCGAGTACGCCAGGATCGTCGACGACAGCCTGACCGACTTTGCCGAAGGCGAGGGCCAGCCCGAGCCGTTGCAGGCCTACGCGCTGGACATGGATCAACTCGCGACCGAGGTCCCCGAAGCCGACAGTCTCGGGGTCATCGCGGCGTTCGATTCAGCGCGCGCCTGACGACGCAGTGCCGAGCCGGCCGTGGAACGAGGATGCGCGGGCCGATCTGGCCCGGATCAAGGCCAATGCCGCTGCGCTGATCACGTCTATCGCGGCCGACGCGCAGGACTGGACGACGCTGCCGGACGCTGACCGGGCCCGGGAATGGCATGCACGGCTGTATGCGGGTTGCCGGGTGCCGGTTGCCGGCTATGTGGGCCACTTCCGTGGTGATCCGGCGGTGCCCGACCTCCTCGGATACGAGATCGGCATCGGACGGCGTCGAGCCGACGGGCTGCCGGAGAAGCTCGGCGTCTTCTCCAAGGATCTCGCGCAGGAGATACCGAGGCTGATAACGCAGATCCAGGCCGGGATCACGCAGTTGGATTCGGCGCTCAAACCGGGCGTGCGGCCGGTGACGACCGCGACCGTCGAGGCGGTCGTCCTGCTGAGCGCCCGTGTGCACGGCGAGTGGATTCGTCTGCACCCCTTCGCCAACGGCAACGGGCGCACGGCGCGGGTGTGGGCGAATTTCATCGCACTACGCTATTCGCTTCCAGCGTTCGTTGCGGTCAAACCGCGGCCCGAGGGCAACGCCTACGCCCGCGCCGGTCAGTCGTCGATGGGCCGCCCGCCGGACTTCGTGGGAGACCATCGCCCGATCACAGCGGTCTTCGCCCGCATGTTGGCTCAAGCATTGGCAGGCTGACGAGACGGCTGCCGAAACGCCGAAGGCAATCTGGCAAACTGTGTCGCCCCCGGCGGGTAGCCTGTGACCCTCGATAGCTCTGTTGCATAGGGGGATTCGTTGAACCGGATATTGCAGTTGCTGGCGTTGCTGGTGCTATTGCTGTTCGCCGGGGTCTGGATATGGGTCGGGATCCGGGTCCTGCAATTCCACCCGACAATTCCGGGTCAAAAGGTCAGCTTCACCGACGCGCAAGTAACGGTAGCCGGCTTCCTTGCTTCGGCGGTCGGAGCCGGCACCGCCTCCGTTCTGGGCATCGAAGTGCAGAAAGTGTCCGGTCAAGAGGGACAATCCATTGCGGTCCAAATCGGACAAGCGACGAAGGCATCCCTGATGCTGACCATCGGAATCCTCACCTACGCACTCGTGGGGGTCTTCGTGTTGCTCGTCTGGTTGGCGAAATCCGATGTCGCGACAGACATGGTCAGCGCCTTCGCGCTGGGTGTCCTGGGTTGGCTAGGCGGATCGTTCGCGGCGGTGTTCCAAAAGACCGACTGATCGTTTCGCAGCGAGAGACATGAGTTTGGGTGCGACGACGCCAATGAGATTTACGATTTGCCCATGGCGCTCGAGGTTGGTCAGGTTTTCGCCGGCTACACAATTTCGCGGGTCCTAGGCGCGGGAGGAATGGGCGCGGTTTATCTGGCCTCCCATCCGCGGTTACCGCGCGAAGAAGCGCTCAAGGTGCTGCCGACGGAACTGACCATCGATCCGGAGTTCCGGGGACGGTTTGAGCGTGAAGCCGAGATGGTGGCCGGCCTGTCTCATCCGCACATCGTGGGAATTCATGACCGCGGCGAAACCGACGGCCAGTTCTGGATTTCGATGGACTACGTCGCCGGCACCGATGCGGCCCGGCTACTGGCTGAGCAGTACCCCGGCGGAATGCCGGCGAACGAGGCGGTGCCGATCATTACCGCGGTGGCCTCGGCGCTGGACTATGCCCATCGCCGGGGTTTGTTGCACCGTGACGTCAAGCCGGCCAACATCTTGCTCAGCGACCCCGATGGGCAGGGTCGACGGGTTTATCTGGCCGATTTCGGTATAGCGCGTCCGATGGAAGATGCGGCGGGTCTGACGGCGACCAATATGACCGTGGGCACGGTGTTCTACTCCGCGCCCGAGCAGCTCAGGGGCGAGTCGATCGACGGGCGTGCCGACCAGTATGCGTTGGCGTGCACCGCATTTCACATGCTGACCGGCGCGCCGCCGTATGCCGATTCCAATCCCGCGGTGGTGATCACCAAGCATGTCAGCGCGCCGCCGCCGCCGATCGGCGCGCGCAGTCCCGAGCTGGCCGGGTTGGATTCGGTGTTTGCCCGGGCGATGGCCAAAGAGCGATCCGGCCGGTTCGGCAGTTGTCGCGAGTTCGCCGATCAATTGAGCCAGTACGTGAGTCCGGTTTCCGCATACGGCGGCGAAGTTACCGCCGCTGAACCAGTCACCGTCGCTGAAACCAACGCCAGGTTGGGCCTCACCGCACCCACTGTGCAGCCGCAGGCGCAACCGCGGCGGTTGGCGCGGCGCCCCGGCGTGCTGGTTGGCGCACTGGTCGCCGCGGTGCTGCTGCTCGCCGGCGGTGTCTTTGCCGTCGTCACGCTCACCCGGCACCCTCATCCGGTCGCCGCGGCCGGAGCACCCAACTCCACGCCCTCCGCCAAGGCCGCGGCACCCAACACCGGTCCGCTTACCGGCGTCTATCGGGTTCAATTCGGTCCGGGCGCCAACATCAACGACGTCCCGGGTTCGGGTTTGCCGCCGACAACCGAGACGTACGGCATCCGCTCGGTGTGCCGGCCCACCGGGTGCGCGGCGACCGCGTCCCGGCTCAATGGCGGGACCGCGTTCGCGCCGAACCCGGTGTTCGACCAGCTCGCCGACCGCTGGGTGGCGGTAAACCTCGTCACGACTCCATGCGGAGCCGGAGGCGGTTCCACGGCTGAGGGATGGGAAGTGTTCACCCTGCGACCCGGTCCCGCGGGCACCTTCACCGGCGACTACACGATGATGACCAGCAATTTATGCGAGCTCAAACGTACCGTGACCTTCACCCGCGCTTCAGATGTGGACGTCAACACCCTGCCCGACCCGGCCGCGCTACCGCCGCGGGTGGTGCCGCCGGCCGAAGCGCTACACGGGCACTACCGCGAGCGGCGGACCTTCAATGTCCCCGCCCAGCCACACCAGGTGGACTTTGCGGTCACCACCGAGTGCCTACGGACCGGCGAGCGCTGCATGAGCTTCTTCTACGCTGCGTCGGGTGAGGTGGAGCCGCTCGTATTCGATGGCGGGAACTGGGTTTTGGACACCTCCCAGGACACCGCGTGTTCGCGCAACGGCCAAACCATGAACATAAAAAAGACCGGGAAGTATCCGTTGCCCCAACCACCGCAGAATCCCATCACGCTGCTCACCGGTCACGGCAGACACGTACAGTCCGCGCCGTGCGCGATGAGCGGAGATTTCGACGAAACGTTCACTCGCACCGGCGATTAGAACGGGATTGGGCGGGACATCTGTCATCCGTAGCATCCGTCGGCGATTGAATTCGCGGCTAATCCGTGCGTCGACTGACGTGACGCACTTACGATTTGGCCATGCCCCTTGACGTTGGTGAGGTGTTCGCCGGTTACACGATCGTGCGGGTGCTGGGCGCCGGCGGAATGGGCAAGGTGTACTTGGCCTCACACCCGCGGTTGCCGCGTCAGGACGCGGTAAAGGTCCTGCCGATGGATCTGACCGCGGACCCCGAGTTTCGGGCGCGATTCATGCGTGAGGCCGAATTGGCAGCCGGACTGTCTCATCCGCACATCGTGGCGATCCATGACCGCGGCGAACACGACGGCCATTTCTGGATCTCGATGGACTACGTGGCCGGCACCGATGCGGGCGAGTTGATGAACGAGCACTACCCCGACGGAATGCCTGTCGACGAGGCGTTACCGATCATCACCGCGGTCGCCCTGGCCCTGGATCATGCGCATCATCGCGGGCTGCTGCATCGCGACGTCAAGCCGGCCAACATCTTGTTGACCGACCCGGACGGCCAGGAGCGGCGGATTTTTCTCGCCGATTTCGGCATCGCGCGACGCATCGATGACGCGGCGGGCCTGACCGCGACCAACATGACGGTGGGCACCGTGGCCTACGCGCCGCCTGAGCAATTGAAGGGTGAGGCCGTCGACGGGCGTGCCGATCAATATGCGTTGGCCTGCACCGCCTTTCACCTACTGACCGGCGCGCCTCCATACGTGCATTCCAACCCCGCGGTGGTGATCACCCAGCATGTCATCGGGCACCCGGCTCCGATCAGTGAGCGGCGCCCCGAATTGGCGCCGCTGGACTGGGTATTTGCCGTGGCGATGGCCAGGAAGCCCGCGGGCCGTTTTGGCAGCTGCGCGGAGTTCGCCGAGCAACTGCGTGAGTCTCTTGTTCCAGGCTCTACATCCGGTCGCCGTGACGTCGCGTTCCCGCGAACCGAACCGTATGCCATAACTGCGCCCACTCAACCACCACCAGCAGTCGTCGCGGGCCCGCGACGCCGCCGGGGTGTTCTGATCGGTGCCTTGGTGGGAGTCGCGTTGTTGATCGCCGGCGGCGTCTTCGCCGTCATGAACTTCACCCAGCATCACGACCCGGGTACCCCGGTGGGTCCACTCACCGGCACCTACCGGGCGGACTTCGGCCCGCTCATGACGCTCGACCAGACGGCTGCCGATCCAAGTACGACACCTTCGACCCTGATGAGCAGCACGTACGGCCTGCGGTCGGTGTGTCGCTCCACTGGGTGCGTGGCGACGGCAGCACGCGTCGGTGGCGTACCTATAGCAGCAGCGAACGCGGTGTTAGACCAGATCGGCGGGAGCTGGGTGGGGGTAGTCCTCGGCTCAGATGATTGCCAGGGCGCAACCGTCCAATTCTGGCAGACGTTCGCGCTGCAACCACGGCCCGACGGCACCCTCACCGGGGTATACACCACGACTTCCAACAACGTCTGCGCCAATAGTCGAACCGTTACCTTCACCCGCACTGGCGATGTGGACGACAGCAAGGTTCCCGATCCAGCCAGTCAACCGCCTCGCGTGGCATCGCCTGCCCAAGCGCTGTACGGGCACTACAAGTCCGCGCAGAACTTTACGACCGGAGACCACCAAGGGCGGCAGGCGGACTATGCGGTCGCCACGGAGTGTCTGCGCACCGGCGATCGGTGTATCAGCTACCTCCATGAGCCGTCGGAAGACATACCGCTCGTATTCGGCGACGGGAAATGGGTGTGGAACGTCGAAGCCGATGTTGAGTGCAAGTCTGGGGGCTCCACGCATCTAAAAGTCAATGCGGAGTTTCCCCTACCTCAGCCACTGCAGAATCCAATTACCGAGCTCAAAGGACACGGTCACCACGAACAGAGCGCGCCCTGTGCGATGGCCGGGGACTTCGATGAAACATTCACGCGGGTTGGCTGATTAACACCACCCTGATCGCGTAGTACCGCTGTCGGTAATGCTGGGGTGAATTGTGGGTGCCGCCGGAGTGGCAGGAACTACGATTTGGCCATGGCGCTTGAAGTTGGTCAGGTGTTCGCCGGATACACGATCATGCGGGTGCTGGGCGCCGGCGGGATGGGGGCGGTCTATCTGGCGTCGCATCCGCGGTTGCCGCGTGAGGATGCGCTGAAAGTACTGCCGGCGGACTTGACCACCGATCCAGGGTTTCGGGCGCGCTTCGAGCGTGAGGCGGAGTTGGCGTCCGGCCTTTCTCATCCGCACATCGTGCGGATTCATGACCGCGGCGAAGAGGACGGCCAGTTCTGGATTTCCATGGACTACGTCGCCGGCACCGATGCGGCGCGGCTGCTGCGTGAGCAGTACCCGGGCGGGATGGCGCCGGCCGAGGTGGTTTCGATCATTACCGCGGTCGGCTCGGCTCTGGATTACGCCCACAATCGGGGGTTGTTGCATCGTGATGTCAAGCCCGCGAACATTTTGCTGAGCGATCCCGAAGGGCAGGAGCGGCGAGTCTATCTGGCTGACTTCGGCATCGCGCGGCGCATGGATGATGCGGCCGGCTTGACGGCGACAAACATGACGTTGGGCACGGTGGCGTATGCGGCGCCCGAGCAGTTGAAAGGTGAGCACGTCGACGGGCGCGCCGATCAGTATGCGTTGGCGTGCACAGCATTTCACTTGCTCACCGGCAAGCCGCCATACGGCAATTCCAATCCCGCAGTGGTGATTACGCAGCATGTCAGCGCACCGCCGCCGTCTATCGGTCCGGGTCGTCCCGAGTTGGCGGGCCTGGATCCGGTTTTCGCCACGGCGATGGCCAAAGAGCCTTCGGGCCGGTTTGGCAGTTGTCGGGAGTTCACCGACCAACTGAGCCAATACCTGAGTTCAGGTGCCTCGGCTGTTGCTGCGGTTCCCTACCCGGACACCCAGCCCGCGCTGGACGGGACATCGCGGGCGCCGGTACCACCACCGGGCGCACCACCCCAAGGCAAGCGGAACCGCCGTCCCATCCTGATCGGCGCGTTGGTGGGCGTGCCACTGCTGGTCGCCGGCGGGGTCTTCGCCGTCGTCGCACTCAACCGGCATCCCAATCCGACGGCCGCCCGGCCCGGAACTTCCGGCGCGCCCACCGCCGCCCAGCCGGCGCCCAACGCGGGTCCCTTCACCGGCGTCTATTCGGCCCTCTTCGGCCAGGGCGCCAGTGTCAACGGTGTCCCGGCTCCGGAAGCGAAGCCGTTGACGGACACGTACGCTTTCCGCTCGGTGTGCGGAAGCACCGGGTGCGTGGCGACCGCGACGCGCCTGAGCGGCGATATGCGAGTCGCGTCGAATGCGGTGTTCGATAAGGTCGGCGAACGCTGGGTGGCCGTAACCCTCGATTCAAGTACGTGCAACGACGTTGCCGGCGAAGTCTGGGAAGTGTTCACGTTGGAACCGCGTCCCGACGGCACTTTCGTCGGCGAATACCGCGGGGCCGACGCCCATCTCTGCGCTGGAAAACGTCCCGTGACCTTCACCCGCACGGCAGACGTCGATGTCAACAGCCTCCCCGACCCGGCCAAGCTACCGCCGCGAGTGGCGTCGCCGGCCGAGGCGCTACACGGCCGCTACCAATGGAAGCGAACCTTCAAGGACGGGAAAACCCCACCACTGCAGGACAGCATGGCTGTGGTGACCGACTGTCTGCGCACCGGCGATCGGTGCATAAGCTACTTCCACTCAGGCAGAGCCGAGCTGCCGCTGGTATTCGGCGGCGGGAACTGGACCTTGGAGGGCGACCGCAACCAACAGGGCTGCGGCGGCACGGTCCACATAGTAGTGAGCGCGCAATATCCGCTGCCTCAGCCGGCAAAAGATCCCATTACGCAGCTCACCGGGCACGGTCACCTTGAACAGTCCGGGGTCGGGATCGGGACCTGCAAAGTGAATACAGATTTCGACGACACATATACACGAGTCGGCGATTGACGCCGGAAGGCTGACCTACTTCAGGGGCACACTTGGCAGGCAATGCCGTCGCCGTCACGGTCAAGTTCTGGCCGGTAACCCGGCTGGCCCCGACGAATCGGTGCCGCACCGGCAGCGCAGGCTGCCTT
>NZ_DATJYB010000038.1:0-2011 GCF_035499775.1 Mycobacterium sp.
GCGGGGGTCGCGCACCGGCGCGGGTTGATGCAGGCCTCAGCCGACGTCTGAGGTACCGGGCCGGGGTCTGAGGTACCTGGCCGGGGTCTGAGGTACCTGGCCTAAACATTTAAGTCCCTAAGCCTGGATCCACCGCGCGACTGCGTTGAGTTGCCGTTGGTGGCGTTCTGGCCGGTGTGTCGGGCTGCGGGTGGCGGGTGGGATGGATCACCGCGGGCGTGAGCGGTTCCGCCGAGCCGTTTTGGGTCTGTTTCGTCTCGGGAGTCAGCGCGCCGGTGTCGGCGAGAGGGCCTGCTCGTCGTTGGAGAGCGCGCTGGGCGCGGTCAGGCGGCGGGGAGCGCGCGAATTCTGGCCAGCGCCGCGAGGTAGTCGCCGTGCCAGGGCCAGCGGGCGGGGAGATGCAAGGTCCAGGAGCGGCCGTGGCGGGTCAGTCGGCCGGCGATCTGGAGCAGCCGGCGGCGTAGGGTGCGGGCGGCGCGGACGGTGCTGTCGGGCAGGCCGATCAGCTGGGTCCATCTGAGCAGGTTGTGCGCGAGGGCGCCGAGCACGGTCCAGGCACCGTTGGCGTTGAACTCGCCGGAGGGGAAGTGCGCCAGCGCCTGTTCTTTGAGGTCGACGATCACCTGCTCAACGACGGCATGGTCACGATGTTCGGCCTCCACGACGGCGATCTCTTCGGTGCGGTTGGTGAGAAACGCGAAGTGACGCCAGTCGGGCCACAGCTCGGCTTGCGGCCCGATCAGCCGGGTGCGGCGGACGATCAGTCGCCGGTCGCCGTAGACGGTCTCGGCGATCTGCGCCTCGCCTTCCTTTGGGTAGTCCTCGATGCTCTGCCAGGCGCTCTCGTCAATCGCCTCGACCGCTTCGCGAAGCCCCTTCTGCATGCGCACGCCGATCGAGTACTCCCAGCCGGCTGTCTCGAGCCGCTTGAACACCTTGTTGTTCCAGAACCCCGAGTCCGCGCGCAGCAGCTTGACGCCAGTGGCGCCAGCGCGAGAGACGCGAGCGATCAGCTCGTCAGTGAATCGCAGCATCCCTTTCTGCGTGTTCACTGACCCTTTGCGCAGGCGGATGTGCAACACCTCGCGGGTATCCGCGCGGGTGGCGAGGATCGGGTGATACCCCAGCAGTTTGGTGTACCCGTAAGCAGCGCCCTCTTTCAACCGGCCACACACCTCCCCGACGAAACTGTCCACATCGACCACCAGCCGTCCGTCACCGGGACCGGCACCAGCCCGCCACGCGCGCACCAGTGTCTCCCCGAGCAGCGCATCGAGCTGGCGCACGTGCCCGAACGTGAACGCGCGCAAGAACGTCCCCAGCGTCGAGGGCGCCGGCATCCAGCCGCCCAGCAGCCGCCGCGTTCGCCCGGCCCGCAGGACTTCGCAGTCGTCGATGCTGTCCGCGCCCAGCACCATCGCGAACAAGATCGCCATCACCTTGCGCCCCGCGTTCGCGGCACCCGGCCGGTCACGCCGCAGCCGCACCGCCCGTCCTGCCAGCGCCTCGATCCCAAGCCGGTTGGCGAGCGTCGCGACCAACGTCACCCCGGCGTCAGAAACAGCCCGCTCGTCGTCGAATTCGACTCGCAGACCGTCCAATCCGACCGGCTCGTCATCATGCACCACGAAGGTGACCTCCTGTCCGCAGGCCCCGGCTGCGCCAATCAGCCGTTAAAGCCCTGCACAGGAGGTCATTCTTCTTCCCCGACCGGACGGAACCGAACTACCGACGCGGTGGATCCGGGCTAAGTCCGAACCTGCACGGCACGACAATCGGCGCCGAATGGGCTGACCTTGCCGTAGTACGCGCGCCCCACATGCTTAATCCGGCACGGTCCCGCCGGGCTCGCTCGAATGTCGTGCGGTGCAGGTCCGGCGGCGCCGCACGCCCCCGGGGGTCTACTCGATCGTCCGGTTCTGCGGCTAAAGACTGGTGCCCGGTTGGTGCGCGAGTCGACCCGCGGTACGGGGTGCTGAGCGTGCGATCCACGAGATCAGCACGAGCGTCT
>NZ_DATJYB010000039.1:0-7580 GCF_035499775.1 Mycobacterium sp.
GCCGAGGAACTTGTTGACATGCCCACCGGCGTCGACAACAGCGGGAACCACGATCTCGAACAAGGCGTTGAGACGGGCGACCGTATCCTCGGCGGTGTTCGCCTCCGCGAACGGGGTGAAATCCCGAACGTCGACAAACATCACCGTCACCTCGCGGCGCTCGCCGCTGAAGACATCGTCCCCCTGCTCCAGCAGCCGCGCCGCCAGGGCCGGATCGACGTATGTCCCGAACGCCGCCTGAAGGCGTTGCCGCTCAGCCAATCCCGCCTGCATGCGGTTAAACGACGCTGCCAGCGCCCCGAGGTCATCGTCCTGCACCACCGGCAGGCGTCGGCCGTAGTCGCCGGCCCCAACCCGTTCAGTCCCGTCAGCGAGGTCGCGAATTGGGCGCAAAGACGACGCGAAGCCCATGCCGACGGTGAACGGCACCGCGTAGAAAAGCACCTGCGCGGATGCGAACACTACGCAGAGCACAGGCACGTCACGGACGCGACCGAACACAGCGGCCAGCATCGCGCCCGTGAGGGCGAACCCGAACGCGGCCGCGAGCACCGACAAGTTCGCCCACGCGGCGAAAGTCGGGCGCGAGCGGAGAAGCGAGTCACCGATCTCAGTGTCACCAGCCAGGGCGACCCTGGCCGGCCGCAGCGCGGGGTCCAGGAAGCTGTGCATACCGAACAATGCCGAGCCAGCTCCGAACGCGGCGCCCAAAATTCCGTACTGGACTAGCCGCGTCCCACTCGCTCCCGCGATCACACCGACAACCATCAAAAGCACTGCGACGCCCACAGTCCTAAATCCCGTCAATCGAACACCGGCTGCGCGAGTCCAGGTGTAAGTGTCTTGCAGCGCCCGTGCACGATCGACCTCACGGCCAGCCGCCCACCCTTGTACAAGGCGGAACCGTCGGCTACCGGGAAGAACCACCACGAACGACAACACCACCGCCGCGATCACCGTCACAACAGTCGCCTCGACGTAGCGACCCGACTTCTCGAAAGCCACGACCGAGAACGACCAGACGAGGTCGCCCGGCAGTTGGATGACGAACGTGCCTACCCACATCACCCATGAATAGCTCGCCCCGCACCGATCCCACGCCCACTGCCAGATACGATCCATGACGCGAGACTAAACGTTAGCCACCTACCGACCTGCGGAAACGTGGAAGTATTGACGACCCCGCCTAGCTGGGTACCCCTCGGGACAGGAGGCATGGTGTCGATCGGCTGCTCGTAGGGGGATCCCCAAGTAAGCCAACCCCACCGAGATCTCGCTCGGTCTCACGCAGTAAGCGAAGTTCTGCATAGAGCGGGCCGTTAGCGCGCCGGCGCCAGGGCAATCGCCTCGATCTCCACGAGCTGATCGGGATAACCAAGGACCGCCACCCCGAGCAGCGTGCTCGGTGGTTCGGCGTGACCGAAGGCGGTGGCCACCTCGCGCCAAGCCAGCTGCAGATCAGCGCGACTGCTGCTGGACACGAAAATCGTCGTCTTGAGCACATCACCCATCGCAGCGCCACACTCCTGCAACGTGATACGCAGGTTTTCGAGCGCCTTTCGCGTCTGCGCGGCGATATCACCGGTGGCAACCACGCACCCGTGATCATCGAGCGGGCATGCGCCGGCGGTGACGACGAGGCAGCCTTGTCGCGCGATCGCCGCGTAGGCATACGGCGCGCCTGTAAACAGTCGCTCACTGCGCACAAATTCTGCTTCCATACCAACAGTGTCGCTCTCCCCGTCTTCGGTTGGCATCGGTCACCGGGCAATCGGATAGTGGACTACGTGCCCGATTATTGGCCGGCGGTGGTATCGGCTGTCACCGTGCAAATGCTCTGTGTCTGAGCGCATCCGCGTGCAACTCGTCCAAGAAGCAGCCCGCCACGTCTGAACGCCCGTGGTGGCCAAGCCTTTTCTAGGGAGTCGAATTATCGGGCCACTGACACCTGTCGATGTTGCATCGGGCCTGAGTGTCGCCTCTGTCGCCAGTTTGTCGCAGCGACTCGCAGCATGACCGACGGGGCCATGAGACTGGCGGGCGGTTTGGAAAACCCGCCGACTTTCGTGAAACGCTCGGCGATCACGGTGTCGGTCTCGGCGGCCGCCTGCACTCGATCGATGTAACTGTTGATCAGCCTCCTCGACAGCGGCCGGGGCCCCTGAACTTCGGGCAGGTTCAGGTCGCCGCCCACCGCGAGTTGCCAAGCCAGACCGATAGGTTTGGCGGCCGCGGCGAAGTACCGGGTCGCCAAGCGCTGGGCACCGGCGCGCAAACAATGGTTGAGCGCCAAGGCTTGCAGCGCAGCGACCGTCATCCCTTGACCGTAGATCGGGTTGAAACTGCATATCGCGTCACCGAATACCAGCAGACCGGCCGGAAACCGTCGCATCTTGTCGTAGCGGCGCCACCGGCTCGATGGTGTGCGATATCGTGCCACGTCCCCGAGCGGCTCGGCGCAGCGCAGCGCCGACAGAAGCTGGGGCGGCGTGCAATCCTCGACGAAGTCCAGCATGCCTACCAGGTCGGCCGGCGGCTCGCGTCCCACCATCCCGGAGACGGTGAGCAACCACGTGTCGTTCTCCTGAGCGACTAACGCCATCCCGGTTGGTCGTCCGGGGATGGGGCCGATGATCACCAGCAGCTCGTTGACCATGCCGGGCGCAATCCGCAGCAACTGGCTGGCGTACGCGAGTCGCATCACGACCTCGTCTTCTGCGGGCCGATCATAGCCGAGGTGTTCGAGAAAGGCGGGTGTCCGGGAACCGCGGCCCATAGCGTCGACCACCAGATCCGCGGTGAGGCTCTGCTTCTCGTCACCGTCGCGCGAGGTGATGGTGACTCCGGTGATGCGGCTTCGATCAGCATTCGACGTCAACTCGACCACGTCGTAGCCGTCCATCAGCGTGACGTTTCGAATTGCGCGGACGCGTTGACGGACGTGATCCTCGAGAAATGGCCGGCTGGGGAAATACGCTGCGCCGCGCGGTTGAATATCACGAAAGGTTCCCGTTCGGACGAATGGGTGTCCACCAAAGGACAAGTAGCACTTAGACAAGTCACCGTCGTCCCATACCGGGCACCCGTCGGCGAGGAGTTCGGTCAGCAAACCGGGGAACAACTCATCTAGGATCTGCGACCCGCGGGGCCGCAGTGCGTGAGCGTGGCGGCCGTGGGGCACGCCGCGTCGCTGCGCACTACCGGTCGGCAGCACATCGCGCTCGACGACCGTGACGGTTCGATAGAAATCGGCGAGCACTCTGGCAGCAAATAGGCCGCCCATGCTTGCCCCGAGGACAACGGCATGCTCACCACGTCGGCAGCGGTCGTGAGCCGTGGTCGGCGTTGACCTCGTGTGGGCGGTGTCGGTGGTCATGGTGGGCCTCCAGTGGGTCGGTTTCGAGTCGACTATCCGACGGCCTCCGGCCCAGATCATCCGCCGCAGCGCGTAGATCTGCGCGCTGGGGGGTCGTAGATACGCGGGCGATCGGCGCCAATGTGCGCTGTTGCGCTGATGTTTTGCCGCACGTGGTGCCCGCATGCTGGCTAGCATGAGCGAGATCGATCGCCGCGGAGATGCGCCGCTGGTGGACTGGAGCGAGTTGGGCGTGAGCGAGCTGCCGACGGGCACGGTGACGCTGCTGTTGGCCGACGTCGAGGGCTCGACGCGGCTGTGGGAGACCCGGCCCGGGGAGATGACCGCTGCGATCGCGCGGCTGAACCAGGTCGTGTCCGCGATGATCGCTGCTCATCACGGGTTGCGCCCGGTGGAGCAGGGTGAGGGCGACAGCTTCGTGGCGGCGTTCGCGCGGGCCAGTGATGCGGTGGCATGTGCGCTGGAGTTGCAGCGGGCGCCGCTGGCGCCGATCCGGCTGCGCATCGGCGTGCATACCGGAGAGGTGCAGCTGCGCGACGAAAGCAATTACGCCGGCCCGACCATCAACCGGACCGCGCGGCTGCGCGATCTGGGCCACGGCGGCCAGACCGTCTTGTCGGGCGTGACCGAAGCGCTGGTGGCCGATCGACTCCCCGAGGGAGCCTGGATGACCGACCTGGGCACCCATCCGTTGCGGGACCTACCGCGCCTGGAACGGGTGGTGCAGCTGTGCCATCCGGACCTGGTAAACGAGTTCCCGCCACTGCGCACGCCGAAAGCCGTTGCAGCAATTAGTCTTCCGGTGCAGCTAACTAGTTTTGTGGGCCGCGAAGCACAGATGAACGAGGTGCGGGAGTTGCTGGCCGAGAACCGATTGGTGACGTTGACCGGTGCGGGCGGGGTGGGCAAGACCCGGCTGGCGATCCAGGTCGCTGCCAAGATGTCCGGCGAGTTCGGCGATGGCGTGTGGTATGTGGATTTGGCGCCGATCACCGACCCGGAGCTGGCGTCGGTGACGGTGGCCCGAGCGCTGGGGCTACCCGATCAACCGGGCCGTTCCACCATGGACACCTTGCTGCGGCATGTCGCCGACCGGCAGATGCTGCTGGTGCTGGATAACTGCGAGCATTTGCTCGACGCGTGCGCCGATCTGGCCGCCGCACTCTTAGGCGGGGCGCCCGGGCTGACCGGGTTGGCGACCAGTCGTGAACCCATCAGCGTGTCCGGTGAGGTGAGTTGGCGGGTGCCGTCACTGTCGCTGGCCGATGAAGCCATCGAGCTGTTTACCGACCGCGCGCGCCGGGTACGGCCCGGTTTCGCGGTCAGCGACGACACTGCCGCCGTGGCGGTGACCGAGATCTGCCGGCGCCTCGACGGGTTGCCGCTGGCGATCGAGCTGGCCGCAGCGCGGGTGCGGGCGTTGTCGCTGGCCGAGATCCTCGACAGTCTGCATGACCGGTTCCGGCTGTTGACCGGCGGGGCGCGCACCGCGGTGCGCCGCCAGCAGACACTGCGGGCCTCGGTGGATTGGTCACATGCGCTGTTAACCGGGCCTGAGCGGGTGTTGTTTCGGCGGCTGGCGGTGTTTCTGGGCGGTTTCGACCTCGAGGCCGCCCAAGCGGTCGCCGGCGGAGGTGATGTTGAGCGTTACCAGGTACTCGATCAGTTGACGCTGCTGGTCGACAAGTCACTTGTCGTGGCTGAACATGCAGGCGGCGCAACGCGATACCGGCTGTTGGAGACGGTGCGTCAATACGCACTGGAGAAACTGGCGGAGTCCGGCGAGGCCGATGCCGTGCGGGCGCGTCAATGCGATTACTACGCGGCGTTGGCGGCGCTGCTCGACGCGCCGGTAGGCACCGATCATGAGCGGCGGCTCGAGCAGGCCGAGATCGAGATCGATAATCTGCGCGCCGCGTTCGGGTGGAGCCGCGAACACTCCCATGTCGAGTTGGCGTTGGCGCTGGCGTCGTCGTTGCAGCCGCTGTGGCAGGCGCGGGGGCGCATCCGAGAAGGGCTGGCCCTGTTCGACGCCGTCCTCACCGAGGAGAACACACGCGACCTTGAGGCCAAGGTACGGGCCCGGGCGCTCGCCGACCAGGCCCTGCTCGACACCTGGGTCAACGCCGCCGCCAGCCTCGATCAGGCCCAACAGGCGCTAGCGATTGCGCGTGGTATCGACGACCCGGCCCTGCTGGCCCGGGCGCTGACCGCCTGCTGTTTTATCGCCGTCTGGGACAGTCCCGAGGTGGCCAGGTCGTACTTCGCCGAGGCGATCGGCCTGGCCCGGGAGTTGGATGACCGGTGGAGACTCAGCCAGCTCCTCGGCTGGCAGGCGGTCGGAGCGGCGGTCGTGGCGGGTATTCCGATCGTGGCGCGCGCGGCCGCCGAAGAAGGACGCGACCTCGCCGACGCGATCGGCGACGGGTGGTCCTCGCGTTTGTGCCGCTTCTGCCTCGGAGTGGCACAGGCATATCAGTGTGATCTGGCCGGGGCCGTCGCACAATTCGACGCGGTGGCCGCAGAGGCCGAGGCAGCTCACGACGAGATCCGGAGGGTGCACAGCATTGCGTACCAGGGCATCGGACTCGCATTTCAGGGTGAGACGGCTGCTGCCCGGGCCGCCATCGACACGGCCATGGAAGCCGCGTCCGAGCTGGCCGGGCTTAGCTTGGGCCTCGCCTACTCAGCGCTGGCTGCCGCGGCCCTGGCCGCCGGCGATGCTGCGACGGCGCTTGACGCGACCGAGGCGGCCCGCCAGCACCTGAGTGGGTTGACCGCGCCTACGGCGATGGGGCGCGCCCACAGTGCGCAAGCCGCACTGGCGGGCGGGGATCTGCTCGGGGCCCGTCGCTGGTCGGATGAAGCGGTCGCGACCACGACCGGCTGGTGGCTGATGTGGGCGCTGACCACTCGCGCCCGCGTGGCGACCGCGCAGGGTGAGCCGGAGCAGGCCGAACGCGACGCCCACGACGCGCTCGCGGTCGCCGCCAGCATGCAGACATACCTGGGTATTTCCGACACCCTTGAATGCCTCGCCGCTCTGGCCGGTGACGCCGGCAGTCATCGTGAAGCTGCCCGGCTTTTCGGCGCGGCAGATGGCATCCGGCAGCGCACGGGCGCGGTCCGGTTCAAGGTCTGGGACTCCGGCTACGAAGCGTCGGTGGCGGCGCTGCGAGATGCAATGGACAAGACGGATTTTGAGTCCGCCTGGGCGGAAGGTGCCACCCTGTCCACCGAGGAGGCGATCGCCTACGCCCAGCGCGGCCGCGGCGAACGCAAACGACCGACCAGCGGCTGGGCATCGCTCACCCCCACCGAGCGCGACGTCGTCCGCCTGGTCAGCGAGGGTCTGGCCAACAAGGACATCGCCACCCGCCTTTTCGTCTCACCGCGCACCGTGCAAACCCACCTCACCCACGTCTACACCAAACTCGGGCTGACCTCGCGCGTGCAGCTGGTCCAAGAAGCGGCCCGCCACATCTGACCACGCACCACC
Source organism: Mycobacterium sp. (assembly GCF_035499775.1). Taxonomy (GTDB): domain Bacteria; phylum Actinomycetota; class Actinomycetes; order Mycobacteriales; family Mycobacteriaceae; genus Mycobacterium. The sequence goes on from NZ_DATJYB010000039.1 coordinate 6,876, forward strand.
ACAGTGGTGGGGGTCGCCGTAAGAAAACCGAACGAAACTGATTGTTTTCGATCACCCACAAGGGGATCCGCTATCGCTGCAGTCCGCGCGCGGATATGAGTCATCGTCGCCGGTACGCCGACGCTCGATGCTGAATCCTGTGCACGATGACGATCTTGGCCGTGTCGTCGATGCTGTAGATGATCCGGTAGTCGCCTCGTCGCGCCGAGAAAAGCCCGGCGAGTTCCCCGACCAGCGCCTTGCCGAGCCGGTGCGGGTTTTCACGGATGGGGCCATGTAGCGCCGCCAGCGCTGCGTCGCGGATCTTCGCGGGGAGACGGTTCAGGTGACGGAGTCCCTCAGGAGTGATGCGGAGCTCGTATGGGTCCGTAGGCGCCGAACTCACGCAGACGGCAAGGGCCGTGATCTGCCCTGAGCGGCCTCTTCTTGGGACCGCTTCAGCGAGTCGACGAGGTCGCGATCCCGCAGGATGTCGAGTGTCTCTTCGAGTGCGTCGAGGTCGTCGGGGCTCACCAGTACGAATGACGGCCGTCCGTTGCGCGTGACGAGGACACGCGCATGCTCAAGTTCGACGCGTTCGGCCAGTTCGGACAGGTGGGCTTTCGCTTCAGAGAAGGGCACAACTTCGGCCATAGGTCAATATTCTGACTTGTCGCCGCGTGTCACGCAAGCGGGCGGGTTCCCGCCGGGCCCCGATAGCGGATC
>NZ_DATJYB010000040.1:0-24607 GCF_035499775.1 Mycobacterium sp.
ACCGCCGCGCTGATCTGCGCCAGCCAACCCACCGACTCCGCGGTCGGGGTCCGCTGCGTACACAGCTGCTCCAGCCACTCGAACCCATCACCACCCCCCGCCTGCGGGTCCGGCTCCGGCTCAGATGTTTCTTCGAACATAGGTTCGATTATGCCATGGTCGGCCGACAAACGACGTGTGATGTCTCGGGACATGGGTGACAGTTCTGTGTCAGGACTTCGGTGACGGTAAGGCCCGTCGGTCTTCGCGCGCTTGCGCAACTCGTACAACGACTTGCGGGAAAGGCCGTGCTCGGCGCAGAACGTCGTGACCGCCCCGCGGGGCGCGTCATCGGGCCACTGCGAGATCGCAAGGCGAACACGAGGATCGATGGGTTCATTAACAGCCACCCCACGAGCGTCGGAGCAGAACTGTCACCGATGTCCTGGGAAATAACAGGCCGACAAACGACCTGACAAACGACCCAGCTTGCGATTAGTCCACGTGGATGGGCGGGCCGGCGGGTCGGCCGGCCGCGCGGCGGCGACGCGGGCGTTCCGGTGCCTCAACAGTCACCACTGCGGTGAGGTCGTCGGAGTCGGAGTCTTCGTCGTCGGAATCGGACTCGGACTCGGACTCCTCGACGTCGAGATCCTCATCGACGTCGTCAAGCTCATCGTCGTCATCGAGGTCCTCATCAACGTCGTCAAGCTCATCGTCGTCATCGAGGTCTTCGTCATCGTCTTCGTCTTCGGAGTCCTCGTCGTCGGAGTCTTCGTCTTCGGAGTCTTCGTCGGTGTCTTCGAAGTCCTGGTCGGTGTCTTCCACGTCGGTCGGACCCTGCTCGTCGGGCTGACGAGTGAATTCCTCATCGGTCTCGCCGGATTCCCCGTCCTGGCCGTCAGCAACCTCCGAGGCCCCGGACGAGCCCGCGGCCATCGCCTTGAACATCGGGTGCTCGCCCGGCGCATGCGCGGGAACCTTGGCCACCGCTGGCTCGTCGGCGCGACCCTTCTTGGATCGCCTGCCTCGCCGACCGCCGGAGTCCGACTTCCGGCTGGCCGGCGGGGCCGCATCGACCGGGTCGCCGTGCAGCAGGATCCCGCGCCCGCTGCAGTTGGGGCAGGACGTCGAGAACGCCTCGATCAGCCCCGTTCCCAACCGCTTGCGGGTCAGTTGGACCAGGCCCAGCGACGTCACCTCCGACACCTGGTGGCGAGTGCGGTCGCGGGCCAGCGCCTCGGTAAGCCGGCGCAACACCAGGTCGCGGTTGGACTCCAGCACCATGTCGATGAAGTCGATGACCACAATGCCGCCGATGTCACGCAGCCGCAGCTGGCGCACGATCTCCTCGGCCGCCTCGAGATTGTTCTTGGTCACCGTCTGCTCGAGGTTGCCCCCGGATCCGGTGAACTTGCCGGTGTTGACGTCGATGACCGTCATCGCCTCGGTCCGATCGATCACCAGGGTGCCACCCGACGGCAACCACACCTTGCGGTCCATCGCCTTGGCCAGTTGCTCGTCGATCCGGTGCACCGCGAACACATCCGGACCCGGCACGCCCTCAGAAAGCTCAGCCGGCTCGTATTTAGTCAGCTTCGAAACCAGGTCGGGGGCAACGGAATTCACGTACTCGTTGATCGTGGTCCACGCCTCGTCGCCGGACACGACGAGCCCGGCGAAGTCCTCGTTGAACAAGTCGCGGATCACTTTGACCAGCACGTCCGGCTCTTCGTACAGCGCGACCGCCGCCCCGGCAGCCTTCTCCTTGGTCTCGGTCGCCGTGGCCTCGATCTGCTGCCAGCGCTCCTGCAACCGGGTGACGTCGGCGCGGATGTCGTCCTCTTTGACGCCCTCGGAAGCCGTGCGGATGATCACCCCGGCATCGGACGGAACCACCTCGCGCAGGATCTCCTTGAGCCGCTGACGCTCGGTGTCGGGCAGCTTCCGGCTGATCCCGGTCGACGACGCGCCGGGCACATAAACCAGATAGCGGCCGGCCAGTGACACCTGTGTGGTCAACCGGGCGCCCTTGTGTCCGACCGGGTCCTTGCTGACCTGCACCACGACGTAGTCGCCGGGCTTGAGTGCCTGTTCGATCTTGCGATCAGCCCCGCCCAGGCCTGCGGCCTCCCAATTGACTTCACCGGCGTAGAGCACGCCGTTGCGCCCGCGACCGATGTCGACGAAGGCCGCCTCCATCGACGGCAGCACGTTCTGCACGATGCCTAGGTAGATGTTGCCCACCAGAGACGCAGAGGCAGCAGAAGTCACAAAGTGCTCGACGATGATGCCGTCTTCGAGCACCGCGATCTGGGTGTAGCGCGCGCCGGGGTGCGGCGGCTCGCTGCGAACCCGGTCGCGGACCACCATGATCCGGTCGACGGCTTCGCGCCGGGCCAGAAATTCGGCCTCGGTCAGCACCGGCGGGCGGCGCCGTCCGGCGTCCCTCCCGTCGCGACGGCGCTGCCGTTTCGCCTCTAGCCGAGTCGAGCCGTCGATGCCCTTGATCTCGCTGCTCCCCGAGCCACCAGAGGCTCCGGAACCATTGCCGCCGTTGTCGCCGCCCGCGCGCGGTGCCCGCTCGTGCACCACGGTGTTCGGCGGGTCGTCAGGCGACGGACTGTCGTCGTTGTCGTCGCCGGACCCCGACTTACGACGCCGGCGCCGCCGCCGGCGACGGTTGCCCGCCTCCGCCGAACCGTTCTCCTCGTCACCGTTGTCGGCGTCGTCGGAATCCTCGGCGTCCTCGGATTCGCCGGAGTCGGTCTCTTCGCTGTCAGCGTCACCCTGGCCGTCGGATCCGCCCTGCTCGCCCCGGCCACGGCCGCGGCCCCGACGACCGCGACGGCGTCGCTTGTTGGCCGGCCGATCGGCCTGCTCTTCCTCGTCGTCGCCGTCGGCGTCATCCACGGAGTCCACCGAGTCCGCGCTGTCATCGTCGTCGTCCCCGCCATCACCGCTGCCGCTGCTGCCGCGGAATTCATTGACCTCTATCGGCTGCGGGGCAACGAATAGCGGCATGTAGTGGGGCCGCTCGATCGCGGTCTCCAGCATCAGCCGCGACTCGGGTTCCTCGGACGGCTCGGTCGCAACGGGCACCTCGGTCGCAGGGCCTTCAGGGCTTTCCGGAGGTTGGGCGGCCAACATTTCGCGCACCCGGGCGGCATCGTCGCGGTCCACGCTGGAATGTGCGCTGCGGATGCGCCCGTCGAGTGCGCTCAACGCATCCAGCACCCGCTTGCTGGTGGTTCCCAGCGTTCGTGCCAGTGAATGGACTCTCAGACGCTCCGGCAGTTCCTGGTCCGGTGTGGGCTCATTTGCTGTTTCTGAAGATGGGGCACCGTCTACCACGTATTCTCCTCAAGCCCCCGGGCGCGTCGTTGCGACGCGGCCACGCGAGGGCTTCGCTATGTGCCCGGGTTACTTCTCCCGGGCTTTGTAATGGTCTCGCGCCGAGCAGCTCAAAGAACCCACTCGGCGCCGTGCTGAATGATGGCTCGGCATGCCGCGCCGCATCGCTCGATCGCGATGGTCGCGCTTGTCTAAGTCTTCATTCGGGTGTCTGAAGCCGGTCCGGCGACGTTCACCCGCAGTCAGTATCCCACATCACTCGACGAGGTCATCCGTTTGTGAGTGGGGTGCCCCAGCAACCCCCCGTCCGACCGGGTCAGGCGTCGGGAAACCAGAGCGCGATCTCGCGCTGCGCGGACTCGGCCGAATCCGATCCGTGCACCAGATTGAACTGCGTCTCCAGCCCGAAATCACCGCGGATGGTGCCCGGCGTGGCCTTGTCCACCGGGTCGGTACCGCCGGCGAGCTGCCGAAACGCCGCGATCGCTCGGGTGCCCTCGACAATCGCCGCCACCACCGGTCCCGAGGTGATGAACTCGAGCAACGAGCCGAAAAAGGGCTTGCCTTCGTGTTCGGCGTAGTGGTGGCTCGCCAGGTCCTCGCTGACGTGTCTGAGCTCCAGCGCCGCGATGGTAAGGCCTTTGCGCTCGATCCGGCTGATGATCTCGCCGATCAGCTGCCTTTCGACGCCGTCCGGCTTGATCAGTACGAGAGTCCGTTCGGTCACGGCGCACAGCGTACCCAACGGACGGGCGGGCTCCCTTTCAGTCCCGGGTCAGTCCGGCGCAGACGGCCCCTGTTCCTGACGGCGGCGGACCTCGGCCCGCAAGTACACGATCAGCGCCCACACGCCGCCGAACAGCACGCCGATGAAGCCCACCCCCGGATACACGGCGAATCCCGCGAGCAACAGCGCCTGTACGCCCAGGTTCACCCAGATCGCCCATGGTCTGCGCTGCAGCGCGGCAAGCAGGACCAACAGCACGGCCATGCCGATCAAATAGCCCAGCGACGCACCCGTCAGCCCGCCGCCGACGGCGCCCACCACCGGAATCGCCAGCAACACCACGATCGCTTCGAGAAACAGCGTCGCGGACATCACCCCGGCGAAGCTCTTCCACGGATCAGCCGGGGTCTGGTCGCTCATTCGGGATCACGACCGAACAGGCTGCGAGCGGCGCCGGCGGTGACAACCGAGCCGGTGATAACGATCCCGGTACCGGAAAAGGAATCTCCTTCTGAAGCCGCCTCGTCGACCAGCGCGGTCGCGGTGTCGATGGCGTCGCGCAGATTCTCCGCGGTCAGCACCCGGTCTGGTCCGAAGCGCTGCTGCGCCGCCAGCGCCAGCGACTCGACGTCCATGGCGCGCGGTGAACCGTTGTGGGTCACGACGACGGAATCGAACACCGGCTCCAGCGCGGCGAGGATGCCGTCCGCGTCCTTGTCGGCCAGCACACTGAGCACCCCGACCAGCATGCGGAAGTCGAACTCGGCGGCCAGCGCTTCGGCCAGCGCGGCCGCTCCGGCCGGGTTGTGCGCGGCGTCGACGAACACCGTGGGCGCGCTGCGGACGCGTTCCAGCCGTCCGGGGCTGGTGACGGTGGCGAAACCGGCCCGGACGGCCTCGACGTCGAGCTGACGCTGCGCGCCCGCGCCGAAGAACGCCTCGACCGCCGCGAGTGCCAGCACCGCGTTGTGCGCCTGGTGTTCACCGTGCAGCGGCAGGAAGATGTCGGAGTACACCCCGCCGAGACCTTGCAGTTGCAGCACCTGTCCGCCGATCGCGATCTGCCGGCCCAGCACGGCGAACTCGGAATCCTCCCGCGCCACCGCGGCATCCGCGCGCACCGACGCGGCCAGCAGCACCTCCATCGCCTCGGGCACCTGACGCCCGATGACCGCGACGGTGTCTGGGGCACCCTCGGGCGCCCGGGTGATGATTCCCGCCTTCTCGGCGGCGATTCCGGCGATGTCGTTTCCGAGGTACTCGACGTGGTCGATGCTGATCGGGGTGATGACGGCCACGGGGGCGTTGATCACGTTGGTGGCGTCCCAGCGCCCGCCCATACCCACCTCGACCACCGCGACCTCGACGGGCGCGTCCGCGAACGCGGCGAACGCCATCGCGGTCAGCACTTCGAACTTGCTCATCGCGGGCCCGCCCGCGTCCTGCGACTGCCGGTCGATCATCTGCACGAACGGCTCGATCTCCCGATAGGTCGCCACGTACTGGGCCGGGCTGATCGGTCGCGAGTCGATCGCGATGCGTTCGACCGCCGACTGCAGGTGCGGGCTGGTGGTCCGGCCGGTGCGCCGCTGCAGCGCGGTGAGCAGCGCGTCGACCATTCGCGCCACCGAGGTCTTGCCGTTGGTGCCCGCGATGTGGATCGACGGGTAGCCGAGTTGCGGCGAGCCCAACAGGTCCATCACCGCGCTGATCCGGGTCAGGCTGGGCTCGATCTTGGTTTCCGGCCAGCGCTGGTCCAGTAGATGCTCGACCTGCAGCAGGGACGCGATTTCGTCCGGTGTGGGAACGGCGTCAGTCACTGCAGCGCAGCCAACCTGGCTCTGATCCGCTCGGCCTCGTCGGTCGCCAGCCGCTGCCGGTCCCGGATCTTGCCGACGACGGCTTCTGGGGCTTTGGCCAGAAAGTCTTCGTTGGCCAATTTGGCGGTGGTCGACGACAGCTCCTTTTGCGCTGCGGCCAAATCCTTTTCGAGGCGACGGCGCTCGGCTTCCACGTCGATGGTGCCCGACGTGTCGAGCTCGACGACGACGGTGCTTCTCATATCGGAGCCGACCCGAACCTCGACCGAGGCCGTCGCACCGAAATCCGGGCCCGGCGCAGTGAGCCAGGCCAACGATCTCACGGCGGCCACCTGGGTGCTCAGGTCGGCTTCGTCCACTCCACCGAGACGGGACGGGACCTTCTGCCGGTCCGCCAGGCCCTGATCGCTGCGGAATCGGCGGATCTCGGTCACCAGCTTCTGCATGTCGTTAATCCGCTGCGCGGCAATCGGATCCAAGTTGATCCCGGACGACGTCGGCCAGTCGGCGATGACCAGTGATTCCCGGCCGGTGAGCGCCTGCCACAGCGCCTCGGTGAGAAACGGGATCACCGGGTGCAGCAACCGCAGCAGCGTGTCCAGTACGGCGGCCAGCACGGCGGTGGTGTGCGCCATGCCGTCGGCCAACTGCGCTTTGGCCAATTCGAGGTACCAGTCGCAGAATTCGTCCCAGGCGAAGTGGTAGAGCGCCTCACTGGCGCGACTGAACTCGTAGCCGTCGAACGCCGAATCAACCTCGGCGCGAACCTCTTCCAGCCGTCCCAGAATCCACCGGTCGGCGTCGGTCAATGCGTCCGGTGCCGGGAGCGGCGTCAGCGCAGCGCCGTTCATCAGGGCGTATCGGGTGGCGTTGAACAACTTGGTGCCGAAGTTGCGTGAGGCCCGCACGGCGTCCTCGCTGACGGCCAGGTCACCGCCCGGCGTTGCGCCGCGGGCCAGCGTGAAGCGCAGCGCGTCGGCCCCGAACTTCTCCAGCCAGTCCAGCGGGTCGATCACATTGCCCTTGGACTTACTCATCTTGCGGCCGAACTCGTCACGGATCAGGCCGTGCAAAAACACGTCGGTGAACGGCACCTGCGGGCCGCGCCGGCCGTCGAGGGTGATGGCGTCGTCATCGCCGACGAAGGTGCCGAACATCATCATCCGCGCGACCCAGAAGAACAGGATGTCGTAGCCGGTGACCAGAAGGCTTGTCGGATAGAACTTTTCCAGCTCCGGCGTCTTGTCCGGCCACCCCAACGTGGAGAACGGCCACAGCCCCGCCGAGAACCAGGTGTCCAGCACGTCGAGGTCCTGCTCCCAGCCCGCCGGCGGCGTTTCGTCCGGGCCGACGCAGACCTGCTCGCCGTTGGGCCCGTACCAGAGCGGGATGCGGTGGCCCCACCACAGCTGTCGCGAAATAGTCCAGTCGTGCAGGTCGTCGACCCAGCCGAACCAGCGCGGCTCCATGCTGGCGGGGTGAATCACGGTGTCCCCGTTGCGCACCGCGTCGCCGGCGGCCTTGGCCAGCGATTCCACCTTGACCCACCATTGCAGCGACAGCCGCGGCTCGATCGGCTCGCCGCTGCGCTCGGAGTGCCCGACGCTGTGCACGTAGGGCCGCTTCTCCTCGACGACCCGGCCCTGCGCGGCGAGGGCCTCGCGCACCGCAACCCGGGCCTCGAAGCGGTCCATGCCGTCGAATTGCGTTCCGGTGTCGACGATCCGGCCCTTGGTGTCCATGATCGAGGGCATCGGCAACTGGTGCCGCAGCCCTATCTCGAAGTCGTTCGGGTCGTGGGCGGGCGTGACTTTGACTGCGCCGGTGCCGAATCCGGGGTCGACGTGCTCGTCGGCGACGATGATCATCGACCGATCCACAAACGGGTGCGGCAGCGTGGTGCCGACCAGGTGGCGGTAGCGCTCGTCGTCGGGATGCACCGCGATCGCGGTGTCGCCCAGCATCGTCTCGACCCGAGTGGTGGCGACCACGATGTGCGGTTGCGAGTCGTCGAGCGAACCGTAGCGGAACGACACCAGTTCGCCCTCGACGTCGAGGTAGTCGACCTCGAGGTTCGAGATCGCCGTCTCGAGCACCGGCGACCAGTTGACCAGCCGCTCGGCTTGATAGATCAGCCCGGCGTCGTAGAGCCGCTTGAAGATCGTGCGCACCGCCCGCGACAGGCCCTCGTCCATGGTGAACCGGTCGCGGCTCCAGTCCACGCCGTCGCCGAGGCGACGCATCTGGCCGGCGATGGCACCGCCGGACTCGCGCTTCCAGTCCCACACCTTGTCGACGAACAGCTCACGGCCGAAGTCCTGTTTGGTCTTGCCGTCGACCGCAAGCTGCTTTTCCACCACGCTCTGGGTGGCGATACCGGCGTGGTCCATGCCGGGCTGCCACAGCACCTCGTACCCCTGCATGCGCTTGCGGCGGGTCAGGGCGTCCATCATGGTGTGTTCCAGCGCGTGGCCCATATGCAGGGTGCCGGTCACGTTCGGGGGCGGCAGCACGATCGAATACGCCGGTTTGGCGCTGGCCGGGTCCGCGGTGAAGTAACCCGCTTCCAGCCACTTCTGGTAGATCGGGCCCTCCAGCGCAGCCGGGTCCCACGATTTGGGTAACGAGTCGGCGGCAGGGCGTTGGCTGGCGGTCACCGGTCAAGTCTAGGAAACGGCGACAGCGGCGTAGCAGGTGCGCTACGCCGCTGTCGCCGCGATCAGGGCCGCGATCAGGGAATCGTCAGCACCTGCCCCGGCTGGATCAGGTCAGGATTGCTGATGCCGCTGGCATCGGCGATGACCTGGTACTTGCTGCCGTCGCCGTAGAACTGCTCGGCGATGGCCCACAGGGTGTCGCCGGAGACCACGGTGTAGGTCCGCGCGGCGGGTTCCGGAACGGGCTCGCCGGCGGCTTCCTCGACCGGCGCGGCGGCCGCTTCCGCGGTGTCTTCCGGTCCGGTGTCAGTGGCCGACTCCGAGGCGGCCTCGGGCTCGGGTGGCGGCGGCTGGTCGGTCTCGGTCTTGGTCGACCAAGCCGCTCCGTTGCCCGAGTAGAGCACCAGGTTGCGGTCGTCCTGCAGCACGAGCCTGACGTCCTTCTTGCCCTTGGTGTCGGTGTGCCACACCGGCTTGTCCGCCGTGTAGAGGACGAAATTGCCGTCGGGCTGCACTTCGGCGCGCACCACGTCCTGGCCGTTCGTCGAGCTCGACCAGATCGCGGTGCCGCGCGAGGCGAGCACCAGGTTGCCGTCCTCTTGCAGGGTGAGGCTGTAGGCCCCGTTGGCCGAGACCAGCGATTCGCCCCTGACCAGCTTCTGGCCTTCGGTAAGCGTGTCTGACATGGCTATTTCTTCTCCAATCCGTTGTCGTTATCCATGAGGCCGGTCTGAGCGCCGGACGTCTGATCTTGATTGGGCCTGGGCATCACCTTCTCGACGCAAATCGAAACCACCCCGAAAACGAAAGATGAACACTCCGAAGTGGAGTGCGCTGTCGAGCTACTTCTTGCCGCCGAGCAGGCCGCCGAGGATATCGCCGAGGCCGCCGCCCTTGCTGCCCAGCACGCTGCCGAGGATGCCGCCAAGGGATTTGTCGCCGCCGCCACCGAGGATGCTGCCCAGCACGTCGCCCAGGCCGCCGCCGGAGGCCTCTTGCTTCTGCGGGGTAGCCGCGCCACCACCCGAGGTGAGCTGTTTTCCGATGTAGGCCAACACAATCGGGAGCACGACCGGCAGCAACTGCTTGATCAGTTGGCTGTTGCCGACACCGCCCTGGGCCAGCGCCGCCGCGACCTGGTCGGTGTCGTTGCCGCCGAAGAGCGAGGCGACCGCCTGGTGCCCGTCGCTCTCGTCGACCTTGTCGACACCCCCGCCGGCGTCGAGCAACCCGCTGGCGGCGTGACTGCTGGCCGCCGACTCGATCTTGCTCGCGTGCTCGGGGTCCTCCGAGTTGTGCTGTAGTCCTCCGAGCAGCACCGGCACCAGCGTGTGAATCGCGCTGGCGACCTCGCCTTCGTCGGCTCCGAGCTTGTTTGCGATATCAGAAGTGGGGATTTGAGCGTAAAGATCGTCAAGACCGGCCATCGTTGCAACCACCTTCGTCACTGAAATGCAGAGCAAAAGCCATGTACGAAATACGACACTAGACGCACGCGATGTGGATCGGCACCCCTAGGAGCAAGCCGATTTCAAGTAGCTGGATCAGTCCAGCCGCTCGGTCTCCAGCGATACTCCGGCAGCCGGGAACCGGGTCAACAACGCATCCCCCATCGCGGACGCGGGTGTCAGTACGCCACGCAGGTCAGAGAGCTTGCCGCGGTCGGTTGCCAGGGCAAGACCGCACTCCCCCAACAGCACCGCGGTGGCCTTGTAGCCGGGGTCGCCCTGCTGGGCCATGCGCACCACATAGCGGGCGCCGCTGGTCGTCGTTGTGTAGGTCTCGGTCCGGTAGTAGCCCTTGTCCCGGGTCGCCTCGCTCGGACCGGTGCCGGGCTTGGGGGCGACGCGCTCCACCAGCCCGCGCGGCAGGAGCCGGAAGTAGCGGCTGCCCACTGCGTTCATCGCGTTGCCGACCCCGCTGATTACCGCCGACGCCACCGGCGCCACCGGCGAGGACCCCAGGCTCATGTTTTCGCTGTACCGGAACCGCTTACCGTATGCCCAGTCCAGTAATGCGTTGCTGCGGCGCACGATTCGCGTGTTGGTGGGCGCCATCAGGAATCCGGCGGTCCACAGTCCTTTCAGTTCCGGCGCAATCTGACCGCCACGGCGCCACGGCAGATCGGGCTGCCGGCCGAGTTCGGGCTCGGCGCCGCGGTCCGTGCTCAGCGTGTACGGGTCGGCGAACTGGCGACGCAGGTCGGCGTCGCCCGAGACCGCCCGCAGGAGTTCCAGCATCGACGCGACGGTCCCGCCGGAGAACCCGCCGGCAAAGGAACGCACCACGAAGTCGGTGTCGGTGAGCTCGCCGGCATCGTCCTCGCGTGCCGCAAGGTACAGCGCGTACACGCTGAGATCCGACGGGATTGAATCGAACCCGCAGGCGTGCACGATGCGGGCGCCCGTGTCGACGGCCTGCTTGTGGTAGAAATCGATGCTTTCGCGGACGAACGGCGGCTCGCCGGTTAGATCGGCGTAATCCGTACCCGCCTCGGCGCACGCGGCCACCAGTGGCAAGCCGTAGCGCATATAAGGGCCGACCGTGGTGACGACCACCTGCGTCCGGGCGGCCATCGCGGCCATCGTCGACGGCGATGCGGCGTCGGCGGTCAGTACCCCCCAGGATTGCGCGGCCTCCCCGAGGCTGTCGCGGATCTCGAGCACCCGTTCGGTTGACCGGCCGGCCAGCGCGATGCGCGCGTCGCCGCCCGCCCGGGCCAGGTATTCGGCGGTCAGCTTCCCCACGAAGCCGGTCGCCCCGTACAACACGATGTCGAATTCGCGCGGCGTAGCGGTCACCGGCCCGACGCTACTCCGGGACTATGTTCACCTGATGGCGCGGATCGTGGTCATCGGCGCGGGTATCGCCGGCCTGGCAGCCGCGGTGGCGCTGCAGCGGCGTGACCACGACGTCACCGTCATCGAACGGCGCACCGACACCTCCACCGGCGCGGCTATCAGTATCTGGCCCAACGCGCTGGCGGCGCTCGACCGGCTCGGCCTGGGTGATGCCGTCCGGGAGGCCGGCGGGCGCGTGGCAGGCGGTGCGCTCCGCTGGCGCGACGGCTCGTGGCTGCGTCACCCGGCGAGCGAGATCGTCATTTCGGCGCTTGGCGAGCCGTTGGTCGTGATCCGACGCTCGACGCTGCGCGACATCCTTACCGCGGCAGTGCGCCACAGCGGTATCGAGCACGGGCAGGCCGCCGACGGACTTCTGGCCACCGCCGACGGCATAGAGATCAAGTTGTCGGACGACACGGTCCGCCATGCGGATGCGGTGGTCGGCGCCGACGGCACCGGCTCGATGGTGGCCCGCCACCTCAACGGTCGACTGAACAACCGCTACGCCGGCTATACGGCATGGCGCGGGATCGCTACCTACGCCCTGGACCCCGAACTCGCCGGCGCGACGCTTGCGCCCGGGACGGAAACCGGCCACGTCCCGATGGGACCGGACCGCACCTATTGGTACACCACCGAACGCGCTCCCGAGGGGCAGCTTGCCGCGGAGGGTGAGTTGCCGTACTTGCGGGCCAAGCTGGCGGGATCGCCCGAACCCATCCCGGGGATTCTGGCTGCGACCGCGCCCGACGACGTGGTGCGCAATGACCTCTATGACCGCAGTCCGGCACGCTGCTGGGCGCGAGGGCCGGTACTGCTGGTCGGTGATGCCGCCCATCCGATGCGTCCGCACCTGGGCCAGGGCGGCTGCCAGGGAATAGAGGACGCCGCGATTCTGGGGGCCTTCGTCGACCGGACCACCGAACTGTCGACGGCCTTCGCCCAGTTCGCCGCCTTCCGCCGACCGCGGATCACGTCGCTGGTGCGTGAGTCGGCACTGCTCGGCCGGATGATCAACCTGCGTCCGGCGTTCCTGAGTGCGGCAGCCTTGCGCGCCAGTGGGCTGGTGCCCGAGACGCTGTTCATCCGCCATCTGGCTTCGGTGGCATCAGGGTCGGCGTTCGAGTTGCCGCCCTGGGCCGACGGAGGTAGCTGAGTCCGTCTGCCGATCACTCGTGTCGTCGCCGCAGAAAGCACAATGACCAGGCACGTTTGACCGCGATCGGGCAAATATTTGAACTTGGCATGACTTCGACGTGCACAGTCCATATCTTCGCTGAGCGCCCGGTAGGGTACCGCGTCAGCGTCGCTGGGCGAGCGTGGTCGGCAGGGCCGCGTGACACGCAGTCAGTACCGGGGGGTGAGGCGCGGTTGTCAGTTCTTTCTATTGCGCGTGCTGTCGCCGGAAATTTGTGTGCCGTAAACCCAGCGCCACCACCGCCCTTCGGGCACGGCGGTGACCCATCTGATCGAACCCAAGAAACTCAAGAACCCAAGAAAGACGAATAACTGATGCCCAACACCTTCACTAAGATGTTCTATTACCAAGTGGCCGCGGAACCGCGAATCATGTTAGCGCACAAAGTAGCCTATTCCAGCTACAGTGGCGGCAGCACCACGACATACCGCCTTACGCCAATTGACCGGCGCCCCGCGTCCGGCTGGCAGAATGTCGAAACCCAGTGCGGCGTTTGCAACCAGATATTCGACCTCAAGGTCGCGGCGCCGTCAGTTGCAAAGTTTCATTTGTGGATTTGGCGGCTCGTCGTGGTCGCGACGATCGCGCTGTGCGTCATCGTCGTGCTGACCATGAAGGGCGGCAGCGCTGCAGGTTTGATCATCATGGTGTCGTGCTTCTGGCTTATCTACCCTATGCACAAGGTGGAGGTCGAGGACGGCGTCCGGCTCAAAAGCTCTTCAGATCATGCGTTGAAATATCCTCAGAAGCAAAAGCAAAAGCAACAATCTCAGGCTTGAGAAGCGTGATGGCATGAGTTTCAGCAAATTATTCCATTACGAAGTCGGCAATCAGCCGACGATCGCGATCTCGCACATGGTGCCCGCGCGGGAAAATTTCAACCGCGGATACGGTTACACGATGATTCGACTACAAAGGCCCTCTGAAGGTTGGGCGAAGCATTCAATAGCGTGCGAATCCTGCGGAGAACCGATTGAGGTCGACCTCGCAGATGTGCGGACAACAAAGGTGAGACTTTGGCGCTGGCGACTGTGGTTTGTCGCCTGCATTGCAGCAATAGTCTTATCGTTCGTATTGACCGTGACCAGGACATGGGGCGTGGGGTTTGCAGTTACCGGAATGCTGCTGTCGTGCACCATCGTCCCGTTCGCGGCCTTGGCGTTCTTTGGCACTCTCGACAGCGAAGACGGAGTAAAGATGACAGCCAGAGCCCACGAGCTGAAATATCCCGAAGGCCGGCCTCCGTCGCGGTAGTCGCCACGAGTCCTGAGCCGGCCAGGCGTCGGCGACGAGAAATGCCGGGCGCAAAGCGCCCGGCATTTACCCCTCGTACCGCTGGTTGACTAGCCGCGTCGGCCGCAGACCGGCCAGGCCCCGATGCCCTGCGAGTGCAAGACGTTCTCGGCCACCCGGATCTGCTCCTCACGGCTCGCGCCGTTCGGGGAACCCGAGCCACCGTTGGCGTGCCAGGTGCTGGGGGTGAACTGTAAGCCGCCAGAGAACCCGTTGCCGGTGCTGATGGCCCAGTTTCCACCGGACTCACACTGCGCGATGGCGTCCCAGTTGACGCTGTACGCCCGGGGAGCGGGCGGCGTCTCAATCGGCGGCGCCTGCGCGGGCGGCGGAACGTTGGGGTCGAAGCCGAGCGGCGCCGGCGGCGGCGGCGCGTCGGGCGCCGGCGGGGCCGGAGGCGGCGGGAGGTTCGGGTCGAAACCGGCCGGCGCCGCGGGCGGCGCGTCGACCGGCGCCAGAGCCTCCGGGACCGGGGGCGGCGGCGGGACGTTCGGGTCAAAGCCGGCGGGAGCCGGAGGCGCGGCGTCCGGCGCGGGCGGGCCGGCTGGCGCCACGTTGTTGGGATCAAAGCCCGTCGGGTCCGCATTCGCGGTAGCGGCCGACGGCAGAGTCACGAGCGTCCCTGTGAGCGCTGCGACGATGAGCGTCTTACGGACGTTCTTCAACAGTGTTCCTTTCGCGGTTGCGCGCGCCAGAGCCAGCCCACGCTGTGGGTTGGGGTGCTGTATCTATGCGAAAACTGCTTGCTCTGGGACGTGCCGTCTCGTTCAGGCACGGCAGCGGGGCATTAGATCTGCCCGGCGGTCCTAACCGCCGGCCGCGGCGACTCCTGCAAGCTCTAGCCGACCGCAACCCCGCTCACACGCGGGTCCGTGGATTCAATTTTCTGGTGTGCCCGGCGACGGGCTATGGAAAGACGGTACGAGACTGGAATGCATTCGTCATCTCGGGTGCGCGGATATACCGCTTCTATAACGAAGCGATCACGACGCGGCCGAGGAATGGTTATTGCAGGTCAACAGTGTGTTTGCGACCCGTATCAATCGATGGCCGCCGCGTCGTTATCGTGAGCCGAATCACCCACATTTTGTGAGCTGGAACACGGTTTTTTGCCCACGAAGCCGCGGCAACCGGCTTCGGTTACCGCCCCTCAGGTACCGCGACGGAGCAGGGTACAGGCCGAACAGCCCGGACAACCCGGCCGGGTAGGGCCCGCCTTCTGTCCACCAAACGAACAGTGCCACTTCAGTATTCATCGCATGGAACACCCTCGTCTCGCGAGCTGCGCAGCCGGCGACCCGCGCCATCGGGAACCGGGCAAGGCCGCGCCGGCGGCTGGGCCGCCAATTTCAAACCAGCAAGTTTGCTGCAATACCGACCGGAGTGGATCGGCAGATATCCCAAAGCACCGCTGTTGCAACACAATTCGAAGCATGCCGAGGGGGGCAGAGCTGAATGTATGCGCAGTAATTCATCACAGCGTGTCGATGCAAATGCGCGTCATAAAGGAATCGCCGAATAATGGCGATTTAAAGAAAGCGGAATCAGGAACCGGGCTGCGCCAGAGCGCGTAGGTCGGTCCCCGAATTGAGGTTGGTCAGCGATCGCGAATCCGACATCACGATCTGCTGAGAGTCCGAGGCGTCAATCAAGTCGCTCATTTTGCTCTTGCCGGCGGCCACCAGCGCGTCCACCCGATCGGCGAGATCGGTCCGGTACACCGCGGCCAGGTAATGCGTGCGACCGTCCCACGGCAGTACCACCTCGGCGTTCGTCTTGGCGGCCAGGCGGGCCAGCTCGTCGATCAATTCGACTGTCAGGTAAGGCATGTCGACGGCGCACACGAATGCCAGCCGTGCCCCGGCCTCGGCGGCCGCACGCAGACCACGCCCCGTCGCCGGCAACGGCCCCAGCCCCCGCATCTCGTCGCGCAGGACCGGAACCTGCAGCTTGGGCAGCGGTTGCCCGGGCGCCGCCATCACGAAAACCTGCTCGCAGCGCTGCGCGAGCACGCCGGCAACGTGCTCGACGAGCGTGGTGGTTCCCCCGGGGATCCGCATCGTGGCTTTGTCTCGCCCCATGCGCCGGGATTCGCCTCCAGCGAGGAGAACCCCGGCCAGTGAGACTGCGTCGGGCGTCGGAGCGGCCACGTCAGTCGACGGTCCAGGTATCGCGGCCACGCAGCAGCGATTGCAGCGCGGTGGCGTCGTGCGGGATCGACGACTGCGCGGCCTCGACCTGCGAGCGGGCCGCGTCATCGTAGGTGGGCCGGCTGATGTGGCGGAAGATGCCCAGGACGGTGTGATCGAGGTTCTGGTCGGAAAGCCGAGACAGCGCGAACGCGTAGGCCGAGTCGTCGGCATGTGCGTCGTGCACGACGATCTCTTCGACGGCCACGTCGGCGGTCTTGGCCACCTCGAGGCTGAAACCGGACTGCACCACGCAGTATTCGCCGTTGGCGCCGAACACGATCGGCTCACCGTGGCGGACGTTGATCACTCGATCTTCGGCGCCTTCTTTGCGCAGCGCGTCAAACGAGCCGTCGTTGAAGATCGGGCAGTCCTGCAGGATTTCGACCACGGCGGCACCACGATGCTGGGCGGCGGCGCGCAGCACCTCGGTCAGGCCGGCGCGGTCGGAGTCCAGTGCGCGGCCCACGAACGTCGCCTCGGCGCCCAGCGCGAGTGACACCGGGTTGAACGGGTGATCCAGCGAACCCATCGGAGTGGACTTGGTGACCTTGCCGACTTCCGAGGTCGGTGAATACTGGCCTTTGGTCAGCCCGTAGATCCGGTTGTTGAACAACAGAATCGTGATGTTGACGTTGCGGCGCAGCGCGTGAATCAGGTGGTTGCCGCCGATCGACAGGGCGTCACCGTCGCCGGTGACCACCCATACCGACAGATCCTCGCGGGCCAGCGCCAGGCCGGTCGCGATCGCCGGCGCGCGACCGTGGATCGAGTGGAACCCGTAGGTCTCCAGGTAGTACGGGAAACGGCTCGAGCATCCGATGCCGCTGATGAACACGATGTTCTCGCGGCGCAGCCCGAGCTCGGGCAGGAAATTGCGGATGGTGTTCAGGATGACGTAGTCACCGCAGCCGGGGCACCAGCGGACCTCCTGGTCACTGGTGAAGTCCTTGCCCTTCTGTGGCTGATCGGTGGTGGGCACACCGGCGTTCTTGGTCAACTTCGGCGTCACACCGAGGTCCGTGCCTACCAGGTTGCTCATCACGTTAGTCACGAGCGCCGCTCCTCCTCATCGCTTCGCTCTGCATCATCGCTTCGCTCTGCATCGTCATGCGCTGGCTCCCACTTCCGCCGCTGACAATCGGGCGATTATTGCCTTGTCTTGCTCGAGTTCGTCCAACCGCCCGGCCAGCGCGGCCCTGATGTAACGGCCTACCTCGTCGGCCAGGAACGAGACGCCCTTGACCTTGGTGACCGAGTGGACATCGACCAAGTACTTGGCGCGCAGCAGCATCGCCAGCTGCCCCATGTTCATCTCCGGGCACACCACCCGCGGGTAGTGCCGCAACACCTCGCCCAGGTTGGCCGGGAACGGGTTGAGGTAACGCAGGTGCGCATGCGCAACCTTGGTGCCCCTGCGCCGCGCCCGTCGGCAGGCTTCACCGATGGGTCCGTAGGAGCTACCCCATCCGATCAGCAGCAACTCGGCGTCGCCGGTCGGGTCGTCGACCTCCAGGTCGGGCACGCTGATGCCATCGATCTTTGCCTTGCGGATCCGAACCATCAGATCGTGGTTCGTGGGGTCATAGGAGATGTCGCCGGACCCGTTGGCCGCCTCCAGGCCGCCGATGCGGTGCTCGAGCCCTGGGGTCCCGGGCACCGCGAACTGGCGGGCGAGGGTCTCTCGGTGGCGGGCGTAGGGCTCAAAGGGCTCACCCGGTTTGGCGAATATGTGCGTGATCGGCTTGAACGAACTGACGTCCGGGATGCACCAGGGCTCGGAGCCGTTGGCGATCGCCCCGTCGGACAACACGATCACCGGGGTGTGATACGACACCGCGATCCGCACCGCCTCGAGGGCGGTGGCAAAGCAGTCGGAGGGAGACCGGGGCGCCACGACGGCCACCGGTGACTCCCCGTTGCGGCCGAACAGCGCCTGCAGCAGGTCGGCCTGCTCTGTCTTGGTGGGCAGACCGGTCGACGGTCCGCCGCGCTGCACGTCGATGACGATCAGCGGCAACTCCGTCATCACGGCAAGCCCGAGCGCTTCGGACTTCAGCGAAATACCCGGGCCCGAGGTGCTGGTGACCCCCAGCGCGCCACCGTAGGAAGCGCCGATGGCGGCGCATATGCCGCCGATCTCGTCCTCGGCCTGGAAGGTGATGACATTGAAGTTCTTGTGCTTGGACAGCTCGTGCAGGATGTCCGACGCCGGTGTGATCGGGTAACTGCCGAGCATGACTTGCTTGTCGGCCATTTGACCGGCCGCCACGATGCCGTAGGCCAGCGCGGTGTTGCCGGAGATCTGCCGGTACTCGCCGGCCGGCAACGACGCCTTGGAAACCTCGTAGGTGGTGCCGAAAGCCTCGGTGGTCTCGCCGTAGTTCCAGCCCGCCTTGAGCGCCAGCACGTTGGCCTCTGCGACGTCGGGCTTGCGGGCAAACTTCTCCCTGATGAAGTTCTCGCTGGTCTGGATCGGCCGCCCGTACATCCACGACAACAGGCCCAGCGCGAACATGTTCTTGGCGCGCTGGCCGTCCTTCTTCGTCGCCCCGATCGCCTCGACGGCCCCCAAGGTCAGCGAGGTCATCGGCACGGCTTGGACGACGTATTCCTCGAGTTCGTCGGTCTCCAGCGGGTTGGTTACATAGCCCACTTTGGTCAGATTGCGTTTGGTGAACTCGTCGGAATTCGCGATCACCATTCCGCCGCGTGGCAAGTCGCCGAGATTGGCCTTCAACGCTGCCGGGTTCATCGCGACCAAGACGTCCGGCCGATCACCGGCGGTCAGGATGTCGTAATCGGCGATTTGAATCTGGAAGGACGAAACTCCGGGCAGGGTGCCTGCCGGCGCTCGGATCTCGGCGGGATAGTTCGGCTGGGTGGCCAGGTCGTTGCCGAAAAGCGCTGCCTCCGAAGTGAATCGGTCACCGGTCAGCTGCATACCGTCGCCGGAGTCACCGGCGAAACGGATTACGACATTTTCCAGGCGCTGCCGGGTGGACCCGCCCGCACCGTTATGAGACTCTGGCCCGGCTTCGTTGCCGTTCGAATCCACGTCTTCGCCTTCCATTTCTTACCCGGACAGGCACTCCGCTGCAGGTTCAGGTTACGCGCCGAGGGAGTGGCCCCCACGCACCCACGCATTACGCCACTAGTGGTATCAATTATGGCACTGCTTGGCGCCCGATACGGCCATTCCAAAATCCGGTCTAACCGCCCTTAAGCTGCAAAAACCGACGTCAGGCGGGGGCGGCGTCGACTTTGCGGTAAAACTGTGGTATTGGTCACTTCCCCGTTTCGGGGTCGTGTCGGCCCGCTGTCTCCGGCATGGCGAACAGGTACAGCGCCAGGCCCGCGCCGGCGATCGCGCCCAGAGACATGAACGCGGCGTTGTAGCCGGCGGCTACCACAATCGACCCCGCGACGAGGTTCGACACCGCCGCACCGATGCCAGTCGCGGCCGTTATCGCCCCCAGACTGACGTTGAACCGGCCGGTTCCGTGCGTGACATCCTGCACGACGAGCGGAAACAGCGCGCCGAAGATTCCGGCCCCGACGCCGTCCAGCAGCTGCACGCCGACCAGCCAATACGAGTTGCCCGACAGCGTGTACAGAAACCCGCGGACGGCGAGGACCGCAAATCCGGTCAAGAAGATCGGCTTTCGCCCCCAGGAGTCGGCCTTGGCTCCGGCGAGGTAGGCCACCGGCACCATGACGACCTGTGCGGCGATGATGCAGACCGCCATCAGCGCGGTCCCGACGTCTTTGTTGTGCAGCGCCAACAGCTGACCGACCAGCGGCAGCATGGCTGCGTTGGCGAAGTGAAACGCCACCACCGCCGCGCCGAAAATCATCAGTCTGCGGTTGTGCAGCAGCACGGTGATCCGGGACGGTTCGGTGTGCGGCTCTCCCGGTGCGTGATCCATGCCGCGGGCGACGTCATGGTCGATCGCGTCGCGCGGAATCCGCAGTGTCGCAGCCACGCTGCTCGCTGCCATGACGGCGAGTACCCAGAAGACCACCACCGGTCCGAAGAAGTAAGCCAGCCCGCCGGTGAGGGCGGCGGCCGACGCGTTGCCGGCGTGGTTGAACGATTCGTTGCGTCCGATCCGCCTGGAGAACAACCGCGGCCCGACGACACCCAGGGTGATGGCGGCCAGCGCCGGCGCGAACACCGATCCGGCGATGCCGGTGAGCGCCTGTAACACCGAGATCGAATAGAACCCGGGGAACAGCGGCATCGCCAGCGATCCGGCGGTGACCGTCAACGCGCCCGCGACGATCAGCGCTCGCTTGGCCGTGGTCCGGTCGACCAGCGCGCCGACCGGAGCTTGCGCCAGGATCGCGCCGACGCCGCCGACCGCCATGACGAACCCGATCGACGCCTGGTCCCAGTGGTGGGTCAACAACAGGTAGATCGACAGGTAAGGGCCCAGCCCGTCACGGACGTCGGCTAACAGAAAGTTCAGTAGGTCAAGCGACTGGCTCAGACGCCGCGGAACGACGTCTTGACTGACACCGGGCGTGCGGCGGTCCTACCTACGCGCTCTTGTCGCGGCGCTCGGAGCGTGACGGCTTGCGCGGCACGATCGTCGGCAGCACGTTGTCCTTGACGGTCTCCCTGGTCACGACCACCTTGGCGACGTCGTCGCGGCTCGGAATGTCGTACATGACCGGCAACAGGACTTCTTCCATGATGGCGCGCAGGCCGCGGGCGCCGGTGCCGCGGTGGATCGCCTGGTCGGCGATGGCTTCCAGCGCGTCGTCGGTGAACTCCAACTCCACGCCGTCCATCTCGAAGAGCCGGATGTACTGCTTGACCAGAGCGTTCTTCGGCTCGGACAGGATCTTGACCAACGACTCCTTGTCGAGGTTGGTGACCGAGGCGACCACCGGGAGACGGCCGATGAATTCGGGGATCAAGCCGAACTTGATCAGGTCCTCGGGCATCACGTCGGCGAAGTGGTCGGTGGTGTCGATCTCGGCCTTGGAGTGGACCTCGGCGCCGAAGCCCAGGCCACGCTTGCCGACCCGCTCGTAGATGATCTTCTCCAGCCCGGCGAACGCGCCCGCGACGATGAACAACACATTGGTGGTGTCGATCTGGATGAACTCCTGGTGCGGGTGCTTGCGACCGCCCTGCGGCGGCACCGATGCCTGGGTGCCCTCCAGGATTTTCAGCAGGGCCTGCTGGACGCCTTCGCCCGAGACGTCACGGGTGATCGACGGGTTCTCGCTCTTGCGGGCGATCTTGTCCACCTCGTCGATGTAGATGATGCCGGTCTCGGCGCGCTTGACGTCGTAGTCGGCGGCCTGGATGAGTTTGAGCAAGATGTTCTCGACGTCCTCGCCGACGTAACCGGCCTCGGTAAGTGCCGTCGCATCCGCAATGGCGAACGGGACATTGAGCATCTTGGCCAGCGTCTGGGCCAGGTAGGTCTTGCCGCAGCCGGTGGGCCCGAGCATCAGGATGTTGGACTTGGTCAGCTCGACCGGCTCGTGCCGGGAGTCACGGCTCTTCTCGCCGGCCTGGATTCGCTTGTAGTGGTTGTAGACGGCCACGGCCAGCGTCCGCTTGGCGGTGTCCTGCCCGATGACGTATCCCTCGAGGAATTCGCGGATCTCGACGGGCTTGGGCAGTTCGTCGAGTTTCACATCGTCGGCGTCGGCGAGTTCCTCTTCAATGATCTCGTTGCACAGGTCGATGCACTCATCGCAGATGTACACGCCGGGGCCGGCAATGAGTTTCTTGACCTGTTTCTGACTCTTCCCGCAGAACGAGCACTTCAGCAAGTCACCGCCGTCTCCAATGCGCGCCATGATGCTTCAGGGCCTACTTCCTTGTCGTTCCTACATCACCGTGTGTCTAGCCGTGCCGCGTGTATTCCCCGACGCTACCCGCTAGCTGAGGCTCACCGCGACCGTTAGCGCTGAATCGCGTGATTGGTATTTCGTGGGTGTTCACGCCTTGCCTGTCTCAATGAAACATATAGCCGAACGGCACCCCGCACTTGCCGAGACGCGCTATCTGTGTCTCTGGCGTGTCGCGGTCGTTACCCGAACGAGGTACGTCAGGCCGTCCCGGGCGGGCAGACCCCCCGGAAAATCACCCTACAGTGACTGTGTGGGATGGGTCTTCCCCGGCGAATCCGTGCTGATCAGTGACGGCGGCCTGGCCACTGAGCTGGAGGCCCGCGGGAATGATCTGTCCGACCCGCTGTGGTCGGCGAAGTTGCTGTCGGACGCCCCGCGGGAGATCGTCGCGGTGCACGCCGCCTACTTCCGCGCCGGCGCCATGATCGCGACGACGGCGAGCTACCAGGCATCGTTCGACGGCTTCGCGGCCCACGGTGTCGGCCCGGACGATGCTTCGGGGTTGCTGCGCAGCAGCGTCGAACTCGCCAAGGCCGCACGGGACGAGATCGGCGTGAGCGACGCGTGGGTGGCCGCCTCCGTCGGACCGTACGGCGCAGCCCTCGCCGACGGCTCCGAGTATCGCGGCCGCTATGGCCTGTCCGTCGTGGCACTGACGCGCTGGCATCGCCCGCGGCTGGAAGTGCTGGCCGACGCCGGCGCGGATGTGCTGGCGTGCGAGACCGTGCCCGACGTCGACGAGGGCGAGGCGCTGGTCGACTTGGTGCGCTCGGTCGGGGTGCCGGCCTGGCTCAGCTACACCATCGACGGGACCCGGACCCGGGCCGGGCAGCCACTCTCCGAAGCATTCGCGGTGGCCGCCGGGGTACCCGAGATCGTCGCGGTGGGCGTCAACTGCTGCGCACCCGACGATGTGCTGCCGGCGATCGGGATCGCCTCGGCGGTCGGCAAGCCGGTGATCGTCTACCCGAACAGCGGTGAGCGTTGGGACGGCAGGGCTTGGACCGGCCCGTCCCGGTTTTCCGCGGAACTGGCATCGCAGTGGGTTGCCGCCGGGGCGCGCATCGTCGGCGGATGCTGCCGGGTAGGGCCCGCCGATATCGCCGGGCTGGCGACCGCGCTGGGCCGCTAGGCGCTCTGCGCGGAGAGCTTGCGGTACTCGAGAACGGTGTCGATGATCCCGTATTCCTTGGCGTCTTCGGCGGTCAGGATCTTGTCCCGGTCGGTGTCCTTGCGGATCACCGCGGCGTCCTTGCCGGTGTGGCGGGCCAGCGTGGTCTCCATCAGGGTGCGCATCCGCTCGATCTCGGCGGCCTGGATCTCCAGGTCGGAGAACTGCCCCTGTATCACACCCGACAGCGACGGCTGATGGATCAGCACACGCGCGTTCGGCAGCGCCATGCGCTTGCCCGGCGTCCCGGCGGCCAGCAGCACGGCGGCGGCCGACGCGGCCTGGCCCAGACACACGGTCTGGATGTCGGCACGCACGTACTGCATGGTGTCGTAGATCGCCATCAGCGAGGTGAACCCACCGCCCGGCGAGTTGATGTACATGGTGATGTCGCGGTCGGGGTCCAGCGACTCCAGCACCAGTAGCTGCGCCATGATGTCGTTCGCCGACGCGTCGTCGACCTGCACGCCGAGGAAGATGATGCGTTCCTCGAACAGCTTGTTGTAGGGGTTGGACTCCTTGACGCCGAAGCTCGAGTGCTCGATGAACGACGGGAGGATGTAGCGCGCCTGGGGTTGGGTTTCGGGATTCACTGGGCTTCTCCATTGGTGATGTGGGCGGCGCGGGTAATGATGTGGTCGACGAAGCCGTATTCCAGGGCTTCCGGGGCGGTGAACCAGCGGTCGCGGTCGGAGTCCGCCTCGATGCGTTCGATCGGCTGGCCGGTGAACTCGGCGTTGAGCCGGAACATCTCCTTCTTGATGACGGCGAACTGCTCGGCCTGGATGGCGATGTCGGCCGCGCTGCCGGTCACCCCACCCAGCGGCTGGTGCATCAGGATTCGGGCGTGCGGCAGGGCGTAACGCTTGCCCTTGGTGCCCGCCGCCAACAGGAATTCGCCCATCGAGGCGGCCATCCCCATGGCATAGGTGGCGATGTCGCACGGCGCCAGGACCATGGTGTCGTAGATCGCCATGCCCGCGCTGATCGATCCACCCGGGGAGTTGATGTAGAGGTTGATGTCCTTCTCGCTGTCCTCGGCGGCGAGCAGCAGAATCTGCGCGCACAGCCGGTTGGCGATGTCGTCGTTGACCTCCGAACCCAGGAAGATGATGCGCTCCGCGAGCAAGCGCTCATAGACCGAGTCCGTGAGGGAAAGGCCAGGCGAGGCCGAACGCATCTCAGTCGCTTTGCTCACAGTGGGGACACCTGCTTTCTCGCGCTTTCTTGAGTTCTGTATGCACCGACACTAACCAACCCAACCAACTGTGTGGGGGTCACGCATCCCGTGAAATGGGCGCGTTCGCTCACAGCTTCATGATTTGACGTCACCGGCCGCGTCATCTTCGGCCTCGGCAGCTTCGTCGTCGGTCTCGTCGGTCTCGTCGGTCTCGTCGGTCTCGTCCTCGAAGTCGTCGTCCTCGTCGGTCTCGTCGGTCTCGTCCTCGAAGTCGTCGTCCTCGTCGTCCTCGAAGTCGTCGTGATCGTGGTCATGCTCG
>NZ_DATJYB010000041.1:0-24136 GCF_035499775.1 Mycobacterium sp.
CGCATTGTCATCAAGACTGTCTGAAGCCACCACCTGGTCAACCGTTCTGCAACGGAATGGCGAGGTTATAGAACTCAGTTCACCGAAACCGTTTAGCCGCGCCAGCAGAGTCGATCCTGCCGTCGACGAAGGAGACGTTGATGGCCCAGGTAGATGCCCGCCAAGCAGCTGAAGGCGACCCGTACGTTCGGTTCACCGCAGAAGCGGCCTGAAACGTGCCTCGCTCGGGCTTCAATCCGCTGTCGGCTTGGAGTTAGCCCCCGCTTTTGGCAGGCTGGGGGCCATGGCTTCTGCACCGTATGGGGTTCGGCTATTGGTCGGCGCGGCGACAGTCGCCGTCGAGGAGACGATCAAGCTGCCGAAAACCATCCTGATGTACCCGATGACATTGGTCAGCCAGGCGGCGCATCTGGTGATGCGTTTTCAGCAGAACCTGGCTGACCTGGTGATCAAGGGCGACAACACCCTGGAGTCGCTGTTCCCGCCCAAGGACGAGCAGCCGGAGTGGGCAACCTTCGACGAGGACCTCCCCGACGGCGAGGGGGCTCTCGCGCTTTCCGACGGCGCCGACGCCGATCGCCGGGCCGAGGGACGCTTCGCGCTGTACTCGGTGACCGACGCACCCGCCGATCCCCCGACCCAGCCGACCGCCAAGCAGTCAAAGCGGTCGGCGGGCAAGACGGTTCCGGTGCCGACGGTGGCCACCGAACTCGACTATGCGGAGCTGACGCTGGCTCAATTGCGGGCCAGGCTGCAACCGCTGCATGTCGACGAACTCGAAGCCCTGCTGGCCTACGAGCAGGCCACCAAGGCCCGTGCACCGTTCCAGACGCTGCTCGCCAACAGGATCACCCGCGCGACTGCGAAGTGACCCCGGCCGCAGAAGCGAATTCCGCCGAGAATCCGTTCCCGGTTCGCGCGGTGGCCATCCGGGTCGCGGGCTGGATCGACAAGCTGGGCACCGTCTGGGTTGAAGGGCAGTTGGCCCAGGTCAACATTCGGCCGAACTCCAACAGGGTGTTCATGGTGCTGCGTGACCCGGCGGCCGACATGTCGCTAACGGTGACGTGCTCGCGCGACTTGGTGCTGCGCGCGCCGGTGAAATTGACCGAAGGCACTCAGGTCGTGGTCTGCGGCAAGCCCTCCTTCTACACCGGACGCGGCACATTTTCGTTGCGGCTCAGCGAGATTCGCGCTGTCGGTGTGGGCGAGTTGCTGGCCCGCATTGATCGGCTGCGCCGTCTGCTGGACGCCGAGGGGCTGTTCGACCCACGACTCAAGCGGCCGATCCCGTTCCTGCCCAACACGATTGGGCTGATCACCAGCCGGGCCAGCCACGCCGAACGCGACGTGACGACGGTGGCGACCAAGCGCTGGCCCGCGGTGCGCTTCGCTATCCGGCACGCTGCCGTGCAGGGCGTCAACGCCGTCCCACAGCTCGTCGACGCACTGCGCGAGCTGGATCAAGACCACGACGTCGACGTGATCGTGGTGGCACGCGGCGGCGGCAGCGTGGAGGACCTGCTGCCGTTTTCCGACGAGACGCTGTGCCGGGCGATCGCTGCCTGCCGCACCCCGGTGATCAGCGCGGTCGGCCACGAACCCGACAATCCGCTGTGCGATCTGGTCGCCGATCTGCGCGCCGCCACCCCGACCGACGCGGCCAAACGGGTGGTCCCGGACACCGTCGCCGAGCTGCAGTTGATCGAAGAGCTGCGCCAGCGCAGTGCGCAGGCGTTACGCAATTGGGTCTCTCGTGAGCAACGCACGCTGGCCCAATTGCGCAGCCGCCCGGTGCTGGCCGCGCCGCTGACGGCGCTGACGGCGCGCGCCGACGAGATCCACCGAGCCCGGTCTGCGATCCGGCGCGACGTCAGCCGGTTGATCGCCGCCGAGGGCGATCGCGTGAGTCATCTGGGCGCGCGGCTGGCCACGCTGGGGCCCGCGGCCACCTTGGCCCGGGGTTATGCCGTCGTGCAGACGGTTCCGGCCGGTCCGGAACCGATGCAGGTGTTGCGGTCGGCCGACGACGCCCCGGCCGGCACCAGGCTGCGGGTCCGGGTCGCCGACGGCGCAGTGTCGGCGGTCAGTGAAGGGCGTGCCGATGGTCGGTGAAGAAGACTTGCGCGCAGACGGCCAGCGAATTACGCCCATTAGTCAGCTTGGCTACGAAGAATGCCGGGACGAGCTGATCGAAGTCGTACGTCTTCTCGAGCAGGGCGGACTTGACCTCGATGCGTCGCTGAAACTTTGGGAAAGAGGCGAACAACTAGCCAAAAGGTGCGAAGAGCACTTGGCGGGCGCTCGCCAACGAATAACGGATGCACTGGCCGCCGGCCAGGCCGACGAAGACTGAACTCAGCCCAATTGGGAAAAGAAGTTCCTTGCCATACTGAAACACGTTTTAGTTATGCTTCGCCGCATGGGTGATGCATCGCTGACAACCGAACTTGGCAACGTCCTGGTCACCGGCGGCTCAGGCTTCGTCGGCGCCAACCTGGTGACCACACTGCTCGACCGCGGACACCAGGTACGGTCCTTCGACCGCGCGCCGTCGCCGCTACCACAGCATCCGAAGCTGGAGGTGCTGCAAGGTGACATCACCGACGAAGCCGTCTGTACCGCGGCGGTGGACGGGATCGGCACGATCATCCACACCGCGGCCATCATCGAGCTGATGGGCGGGTCGTCGGTGACCGAGGAATACCGCAACCGCAGTTACTCGGTCAACGTGGGCGGCACCAAGAACCTGATCCATGCGGGTCAAAAGGCCGGCGTGACACGGTTCGTCTACACCGCATCCAACAGCGTGGTGATGGGCGGCAAGGCCATCTCCGGCGGCGACGAGACACTGCCCTACACGGAGCGGTTCGCCGACCTCTACACCGAAACCAAGGTCGTCGCCGAGAAGTTCGTACTGTCTCAGAACGGCGTCGACGGCATCCTGACCTGTTCCATCCGGCCCAGCGGCATCTGGGGCCGCGGCGACCAGACGATGTTCCGCAAGCTATTCGAAAGCGTGGTGGCCGGCCACGTCAAGGTGCTGGTCGGCGGCAAGAACGCCAAACTGGACAACTCCTACGTGCACAACCTGATTCACGGCTTCATCCTGGCCGGCGAGCACTTGGTGGAGGGCGGGACGGCACCCGGACAAGCCTACTTCATCAACGACGGTGAGCCGATCAACATGTTCGAGTTCGCGCGACCGGTCGTCACGGCATGCGGTGAGCCCTGGCCGAAATTACGGGTGTCGGGCCGGCTGGTACGTGATGCGATGTTGGCATGGCAGTGGTTGCACTTCAAGTTCGGGTTCCCCAAGCCCATGCTGGAACCCCTTGCGGTGGAACGACTTTACCTCGACAACTACTTCTCCATCGCCAAGGCGCAGCGCGATCTGGGCTATCGTCCGTTGTTCACCACCAAGCAGGCCATGGACGAATGTCTGCCCTATTACATCGAGCTTTTCGAGCAGGTCAAGGCGTCGTCCAAGCCCCACCTGGCGTCCGTCGTCGCCGCGCCGCCGCCGGAGTAGCGATGCGTTTGCAGCCGCGAAAGTGGCTCGCGGGCAACAGATATGAATACTGAATTCACGCCCACCCAGAAGCGCGCGCTGGCGGTCTTCACGATCATCGCGCTGTTGTTCGGCGCGTACTTCCTGCGCGACTACTTCGTCCTGATCGTGGTGGCCGCGGTCGGGGCGCATCTGTTCACGCCACTGTTCAATTGGTTCAACAAGCGGATGGGTACCGGGCTGTCGGCCACCTGCACCCTGTTGTCGGCGCTGGTCGTCGTCATGGTGCCGGTCGGACTCGTGATGCTGTTGGCGATTGCCCAGATCGCCCGCACGGTCGACCACGTCGCCGAGTGGGTCAAGTCAACGAATCTGAGCGAGCTCGGCGACCGGGCGCTGCACGTCGTCAACGACCTGCTCGCCCGAATCCCGTTCGTGCACACCACGGTAACCTCGGAGATGCTCCGCAAAACGCTGGTCTCGGCGACACAGACCGCCGGCAAATGGCTCCTGAAAGTCCTGCAGGACGCGGCCGGAAGCATTCCCGGGGCGGTCACGGCGGCCATCATCTTCCTGTATGTGTTCGTCGCGCTGTTGGTGAACCGCGAAAAGTTACGGACCCTGATCGGACAGCTCAACCCGCTCGGCGAGGAAGTCACGGACCTGTACCTGCGGAAGATGGGCTCCATGGTGCGGGGCACTGTGAACGGCCAATTCGTGATAGCGGCCTGCCAGGGCGTCGCCGGCGCCGCATCCGTCTACATCGGCGGATTCCACCACGGCTTCTTCATCTTCGCGATTCTGCTGACCGCATTGTCGATCATCCCGCTGGGCGGCGGGATCGTGACGATTCCGTTCGGCATCGGGATGATGTTCTTCGGCAATGTCGTCGGCGGCGTGTTCGTGGTGCTGTTCCATCTGGTGGTGGTCACCAATATCGACAACTTCTTGCGCCCAATCCTCGTTCCGCGCGACGCCCGGCTGAATTCGGCGCTCATGCTGCTTTCGGTGTTCGCAGGCATCGCCATGTTCGGCCCCTGGGGCATCGTCATCGGCCCGGTGCTGATGATCCTGATCGTCACCACCATCGACGTCTACCTGGCCGTGTACAAAGGCGTTGAGCTGGAAGAGCATAACGACGAACCCCGCCGCCGCAGCTGGCTGCCACGCCGCAAAGCCAAGAGCGGTCAGCCCCTCGAATCAGACCCGGCGCCAGACGCCCAGCTACCGGAAGCCGACCATCTCGGCGCCCCAGGCGGCCCGGATGTGTGAGTCGAGATCGTGCACGATGGTGTCGCGCTTGTTTATGGTCAGGCATGCGCGGTCGGTTTCCTGGTAGGGCGTCCATTCGGGCTCGCCGGCCGGCCCCTGGGGCTTGCCGGCCGAAGCGAAGTTGATCCACCGGGTCCGTACTCGGTGCGAGATCGCCTTGGCGGTTTTGGCGCCGCCGAGCTTCAAGGTGGGATCCTTGGGCGCCCCGAGATTGCCCCAGACATAAGGTAATTCGGTCGCATGTGCGGCTCGGACCAGCAACAGCTTCAGCAACGGGGTCGAGTAGTCGAAGCGATACAGATACACCGGCGCCACCAGGCCGTGCCCCTCGGCCAGCCACACCGACGGCATCCGAAATCCAACATCGGTGGCAATGCTGATACCCCGTGACTTGCGCCGCATTCGCGGGTAGGCCAAGACGATCTGTTCCTGGGTGGGTAACTGCAAATCGGGCTGTTCGGCAGCGATCTGGGTAAACATCGACGTGATCGCGCTCGGAGTGATCGGCATCAGCGGCGACTTCATCAACCGGAAGAGCGTCGCCTCATGCTTATTGGTGCCGATGATCAACGGCACGGGATGGGTGCGGCCCTGCTGCGCGAGCTTGACCGGGTAATCGCTCAGCAACTCGCCGTCGACAATCGGGACCAACGCCAGCCTGCCGGGATTGCGCACCGGAACCTCGTTGAACACGTCGTTGGCCGCGGTCACGATCGCGGCGGCCGGCACATCACGCAACCGCTGGACCTCGGACGCGGTGAGCTCCAGCTCCTCGAGGACCGCTGTAGCGACGCGCTGGGCGCTGTCACGGTCGTATACCGATGTGGCCGGCGAGCTTTGGGCGATTGCCCCGGCGAACAGACCCGCGGCCGCCGGGACGCCGAGCAGTGTCGTGACGATGCCCGCCCCGGCGGATTCACCGAACAGCGTGACCCGCTCCGGGTCGCCGCCGAAAGCCGAGATGTTGTCGCGCACCCAGCCCAACGCCGCCAAGACGTCACGCAGCCCGATGTTCGAGTCGAAACGTGCGTCGAACGACGACAGGTCCACAAAGCCGAGCGCGCCGATCCGATAGTTGATCGTCACCACGACCACCCCGCCGTCACCGGCCAATGCGCGACCGTCGTAGAGCGACTGGCTGCCCGATCCCAGGATGTAGGCGCCGCCGTGCAGCCACACCAGCACCGGTTTCCGATCACCGGGTTGGGTATCAGAAGGTGCCCAGATGTTCAGGCGCAGGCAGTCTTCGCCCTGCGGCGCCCCCAGGTCGATGGGGATGTTGGGCAGCGACGGCTGCGGGCAGGCCGGCCCGAAGGAGGTGGCGTCGGCCACCTCGGTCCACGGTTCGGGCGGCTGCGGCGCCCGGAAGCGCAGGTCGCCCACCGGCGCGGCGGCGTACCGAATGCCTTTCCACGCCCTGACCCGCCCGTCGATGATGCCCAGGACGGGGCCGCAGCTGGTGTCGACCACACGGTTGTCGATCGTCATGACGGTCCTGCGCCTTAAACGTCTTGGGTGAGCCGCTCGGTGAGGAACTCGACCACCCGCTTGCGGGCCTCATAGGCCGGCTGGCCGTCGACTTCACGGACCTCGTCGGTGAGCACCGAGTGCGCCATGCGGCCGAAACCGCCCTTGTTGCCCGGGCGCGAGTCGATCTCGATCACCTCGAACGCGTCGCCGAGCCGGTCCTTGAGCGTCTTGAAGCGTTCGCCCGGCGCCATCTTGTCTTCGCTGAACCGCAAACCGATCGCGCACAGGCCCTCGCTGGCACAGCGGTCGGCGACGCTGGTCAGCTCGGCTTGGCTCATCCCCGGGTCCCGACGCTGGGCTGCGGTCAGCGGAAACGGAACGGACGGCTGAGACAGCACCGGGGCCAGCACGCTGTCGTCGACGGCGGCGGCCAGCGCAAACCCGCCGGTGAAGCACTCGCCGATCACGCCGACGCCCTTGCCCGGTGTCGACGCGTTGAGGTCACGCGCCAGCGCGCGCAGGAACAGCGACACCGGCCGCTGCTTGTTCAACGCGAGCGCCGCGAATTCCCTTGACACGCAGGCCCGCGTGATGGAGCTGAGGATGTAGCCGTTCGATTTCGGCTTGCCCGGCTCGCCGAACAGCGACGGGATTGCGACGGTGAATCCGTTGTCCACCAGATGATTGCCCAGCCCGAGTACGCCCGGATCGATTCCGGGTATCTCCGGAATCAGCACCACCCCGGGGCCGGCACCTTTGCGATACACGTCATGCGTGTAGCCGCCACCGGTAAACGGTGCCGCCGTCCATCCGGACAGGTCTGCCTTGGGCGCAGTCACTCGGTGTCCCTTTCTCTTGGACCGGCTATCGAGTCGGTAGCGGCGGCTGCGATTGCGTCGCCGACGCCAGCGTACGGAACTGGTCGGTGCCGCCGGAACCGGTGATCGCCAGCTGGGCGCGGCCGCCGGGGCCGGTGAGGGCGGTGGTCCAGACCGGTTCGGCGTCGGCGCCTTGACCGCTGGCCTGATAGACGACCCAGTTGGTGCCGGCGACGTCGACCGCACCGGTCGGGAACGCCGACCGATGGATGGAGCCGACCAGTTTGTCCTCGTCGGCGTTGCTTTGCGTCAGGCTCAAATACTGTCCGGTCGGACTGATGTATCCGACGGTCGACGTGGCCGCGCTCAGCCGTTGACCGCTCGACGGGTCGGTTCGCCCGTTCTCGATACCGCCGCGGCTGCCGGAGTTGGGATGCCAACCCGCGGGTAGCGCGGGCTGCCGAATCGGGAAGCCCAGCGTGGCGGCGTCTGCGTGCAAGGCCGCCGCCGCGTCATAGGACGGGATCGGTCCCTCGTTGGTCCGTCCTGGCTGAAACGAACACATCCCGACCAGGCCCGCCAGCAGGATGCACCCGATGACCAGCGGGGCGAGCGACCAGAACATGTCGCGACCGTCCTGCAGCAGCCGTGGTTTGGGGGGTCTTGCAACAGGCCCGGGCACCGGCTCGGGCGCCGCAGCCCGCTCGCTCGCAGCCCCGGCATCCTGGGCGTCCGGCGTTGGGTCCACGGTCACGCCCCGAGTATCCCAGCCCACGAGGAGCGCCCTGAGCCCAGCTCCAGCCCACCGATCTGCTTCTGGGACAATCAGCAACCATGACAGCTGAGGTGGCGGGACGCGGTCCGTCGCAGGCGCGGCCACCGCGCGGTGAAACCCCAGATCGCAACCTGGCCCTGGAACTGGTGCGGGTTACCGAAGCCGGTGCCATGGCGGCCGGCCGCTGGGTGGGGCGCGGCGACAAGGAGGGCGGCGACGGCGCTGCGGTCGACGCCATCCGCGAGCTGGTGAACTCGGTCTCGATGCGCGGCATAGTGGTCATCGGCGAGGGCGAGAAAGACGAAGCGCCGATGCTCTACAACGGCGAAGAAGTCGGCAACGGCGACGGCCCGGAATGTGACTTCGCCGTCGACCCGATCGACGGCACCACCCTGATGAGCAAGGGCATGCCCAACGCCATCTCGGTGTTGGCGGTGGCCGATCGCGGGGCCATGTTCGACCCGTCGGCGGTGTTCTACATGAACAAGATCGCCGTCGGGCCCGACGCCGCCCATGTGCTGGACATCACCGCGCCGATCGCCGAGAACATCCGGGCGGTCGCGCGGGTGAAGGAGCTATCGGTGCCCGACATGACCGTGTGCATCCTGGACCGGCCGCGGCACGCTCAGCTGATCGAAGACGTGCGCGCCACCGGGGCCCGGATCCGGTTGATCACCGACGGCGACGTCGCCGGCGCGATCTCGGCCTGCCGGCCCGAGTCGGGCACCGACATGTTGGCCGGCATCGGCGGCACCCCGGAAGGCATCATCGCGGCGGCGGCGATCCGCTGCATGGGCGGCGCGATCCAGGCGCAGCTGGCACCCAAGGACGAGGCCGAACGCCGCAAGGCGCTGGATGCGGGCTACGACCTGGACCAGGTGCTGACCACTGAGGACCTGGTGTCGGGTGAGAACGTCTTCTTCTGCGCCACCGGGGTCACCGAAGGCGACCTGCTCAAGGGTGTGCGCTACTACCCGGGCGGCTGCACCACTCAGTCGATCGTGATGCGTTCGAAGTCGGGGACTGTCCGGATGATCGAGGCGTATCACCGGCTCTCGAAGCTCAACGAATACTCCGCAATCGATTTCACCGGCGACAGCACTGCCGCCTATCCCCTCCCTTGATAAAGCCGTAGTCAACGCCGACCGAACCCCGAGGAACAGGATCCCAATTCATGGCCGAGGACACCGAATACCGCATCGAGCACGACACCATGGGCGAGGTCCGGGTGCCGGCAAAAGCGTTGTGGCGCGCCCAAACTCAGCGCGCGGTGGAGAATTTCCCGATCTCGGGCCGAGGCTTGGAGCGCGCTCAGATCCGCGCCTTGGGCCTGCTGAAAGGCGCTTGCGCGCAAGTGAACAAGGAACTCGGGCTGCTGGCACCGGAAAAGGCCGACGCGATCATCGCCGCCGCCGCCGAGATCGCCGACGGCCAACACGACGACCAGTTCCCGATCGACGTCTTCCAAACCGGCTCGGGCACCAGCTCGAACATGAACACCAACGAGGTGATCGCGTCCATCGCGGCTGCCGCAGGCGTCACGGTTCATCCCAATGACGACGTCAACATGTCGCAGTCGTCCAACGACACCTTCCCGACCGCCACCCACATCGCGGCCACCGAAGCCGCGGTGCGTCATCTCATACCGGCGCTCGAGGAACTGCGCGAGGCGCTGGCGGCCAAGGCCCGCGAGTGGCACACGGTGGTCAAGTCGGGCCGCACCCACCTGATGGACGCGGTTCCGGTGACGCTCGGCCAGGAATTCAGCGGGTACGCCCGCCAAATCGAGGCCGGCATCGAAAGGGTGCGCGCATGCCTCCCCCGGCTGGGTGAACTGGCGATCGGCGGCACTGCGGTGGGTACCGGCCTCAACGCTCCCGAGGGTTTCGGCACCAAGGTGGTCGAGACGCTGGTCGCCGAGACCGGTCTGACCGAATTACGCACGGCGGCAAATTCTTTCGAGGCCCAGGCGACCCGTGACGGGTTGGTCGAGGCGTCCGGCGCGCTGCGCACCATCGCGGTGTCGTTGACCAAGATCGCCAACGACGTCCGCTGGATGGGATCCGGCCCGCTGACCGGCCTGGCCGAAATCCAGCTGCCGGACCTGCAGCCGGGTAGCTCGATCATGCCGGGCAAGGTGAACCCCGTTCTGCCGGAGGCGGTTACGCAGGTGGCCGCGCAGGTGATCGGCAACGACGCCGCGGTCGCCGTCGGCGGCTTGTCGGGCGCCTTCGAACTCAACGTCTACATCCCGATGATGGCCCGCAACATCCTGGAGTCGTTCAAGCTGCTGACCAATGTGTCGAAGCTGTTCGCCCAGCGGTGCATCGTCGGACTGAAGGCCAACGTCGAGCATCTGCGCGAGCTGGCCGAGTCGTCGCCGTCCATCGTGACACCGCTGAACTCGGTCATCGGCTACGAGGAGGCCGCCGCGGTGGCCAAACAGGCGCTCAAGGAGCGCAAGACCATCCGCCAGACCGTCATCGACCGCGGCCTGATCGGCGACAAGCTGTCGATCGAGGAGCTCGACAAGCGTCTCGACGTGTTGGCGATGGCCAAGGTGGCGCAAGACTAGACCAGACAGGGCCTGACCAGGCCCGAAAAGCGCGACGTCAGGTTTGCGCACATAATTGCGAGGACGCGATCGCGTGGCCACCTCGGCGGTGGCCTTGGAAAGGTGAGGGTGATTCGGCAATGACGACTCCTGGGGGCGGTCCCTACGGTCAGGATCCCTACGGAACGAATCCGTATGGGCAGCAGCCAACTTGGGGCGGCCAGCCGCAAGGCGCGTATCCTCCGGTCGACCCGTACCAACAGGGCGGACAGTACCCTCAATACCCGCAGGACACTCAGGGTTACGCGCCCCAGCAGTACCCAGGGGCCGGCCAGCATGTGCCTCCCGGGTGGTCAACCGGGCCTTACCCACCCGGACCGCCGCCGAAAGGACCTGGCGGCTCGAAGACGCCCTGGCTGATCGGCGCCGGCATCGCGCTGGTGGCCATCATCGCGCTGGTGGTCATTCTGGTGGTGTTCCTCGGCAACGACCACAAGTCGAACACCGCCACGTCGACGACGACGGCGAGCGCCGCCCCGACCTCGCAGCCGGACACCTCCCAGCAGGTCGCAACCGACTGCATGCCGAATGCGTCCCCGGGCGACAAGCCCACCAGCGACATGGTCAGCGCCGGCAAGCTGTCCTTCCCGATCAGCGCGGCACCCGGTTGGCAGCCGTTCGCCGACGACCAGAACCCGAATCTGATCGGCGGGACGGGCGTGGCCACCGAGGTGCCCGGCGCCAACCAGTGGATGATGTGGGCCGAAGTCGCCGTCACCAACTTCGTCACCAGCATGGACGTCGCCGCGCAGGCATCGAAGTTGATGGACTGCGTTGCCGCCGGACCGGGCTACGACAAGGCTTCGCCGACCCTGGGTCCGAAGAAGACGTCGTCGATAAAGGTGGACGGGGTCAACGCCGCGCGGGTGGACGCCGACGTCACGATCGGCGACGCCGCACGCAACGTCAAGGGCGACTCCGTCGTCGTCATCGCGGTGGCCACCAACCCGGTCACCATCTTTCTGGCCGGAACACCCATCGGCGACGCGCCCTCAGCGGGCGTCGTCAACGGGGTCATCGCGGCGCTGAAGGTCGTCAAGAGCTAGAGCGGCGCCGCCGGCGCCGAGACCTGGGTGGCTTCGGAACGGCCGCGCAGCACGGTGGAATAGCATTCGGCCCAGTGGGCGCGCTCGTCGTCGGCGGCGCGTTCGATGGCAGCGGCCGAGCACAGGATCCGCCGGTCGGAGGTCTTGGCAAGGTCGGCCAGCCGCGCGGCCTCGTTGACCGCGTTGCCGATCACCGTGTATTCGTAACGGTTTTCGGCTCCGATGTTGCCGGCGAAGACCCGGCCCGCCGAAACCCCGATGCCGAAGTCGACGGGCAGCCGGCGCAGCGCGGTACCCAAAGTGCGTGCCGTCGCCAGCGCCGCCGACGCCGGGTCGGCCAGCTTGAGCGGCGCGCCGAAGATGGCCAGTGCGGCGTCTCCCTCGAATTTGTTGATCAGCCCGTTGTGGTCGTCGACGGCATCGACGACGATCCGGAAGAAATCGTTGAGCACTTCGGCAACCTCTTGCGGCGGACTGCTTTCCGCCAACTTCGTCGAGCCCACCAGGTCGATGAAAAGGACGGCGGCCTCCACCACGTCGCCCGACAACGACGCACCCTCTTCGAGGGCGCGCTGGGCCACGTCGGCTCCGACGTGGCGCCCGAAAAGATCATGCAGCCGGTCACGTTCGGCGAGCCCGGCCACCATCCGGTTGAATCCGGTTTGCAGACGCCCGATTTCGGAGCGCTCGTAGGCGCCGATGTAGGTCTCGAGGTAGCCGTGTTCCACCTCGGCCATCGCGTCGACCACCTCGCTGAGCGGATCCGCGATGGATCGGGAGGTGAGGATCATCGTCGGCAGCCCGAGCACCACCGAGGCCAACACCACCACCAATATGGGCACATCCACCGACGCGGTTTTCGGAATGATCCAGCCGTTCTCCCGAAGAATCACGAAGGTCGCGATGATCGCGACGGGAAGTGCGGCACACAGAAACCACATCAGGACCAGCCGCGCGAGCACTCCCGGTGTCGCCAGATGAGGCTCGCTGCCCCGGGTCGCGGCCACCATGATCGGACGCAGGGTGCGCTGCGCGACCAGCAGGCCAGTGCCCGCGGCGGCTATCCCGCCGAGGACCACCCCCAGCAGAATCGGCAACAGCAGCGAGACCCCGCCGCGGTAGTTCACCAGCATCAGGACCGCCCCGCATGCGGACCAGACACCCACCAGCAGCGCCGATTGGCGGGCGGCGAGCTTGAACGCGGCGGCGCGCTGGTTCGCGTCCGGCTGTTCTCCGGCGACATACCAGCGCAGGGTGGGCGCCAGGACCAGTGCGCCGGTTACCCCGACGATGACGATTCCCATCGTGACCAGCACCGCCACCAACGTGGTGTTGTTCCGGGCAAAATCGGCATTCGCCGCACCCGAGGTGTGGCCCCGCAGTGGTATCAGGATCGCGGCCGCGCCGGTGACGGCGGAGACGTAGGCCACGGCGAGGTCGATCGCATATTGAAACAACAACCTGCGTGCGGTCTTTGGATGCTCTTCGCTGTCAGGCACCGTTGTTCGGTCCGCCCGAGTTCTGGCCGGCGATGTCGGTGATCGGGAAGTTGGGCATCGGCTTGGGCGACGGCGTGTTGGGCAGCGTCGGGATGTCGCCGGGCGGGATGTCATGGAGTTCGTTGACGGGCGGGCCGTTTTCACGGCTGCCGTAGCTGGTGCCGGGTGCCCGCGGCCCGAGCATTTCGCTGACCGTCACCAGGCGGTAGCCGTTCGCCTTGAGCACCGGGA
The DNA here is from genome assembly GCF_035499775.1 of Mycobacterium sp. Taxonomy (GTDB): domain Bacteria; phylum Actinomycetota; class Actinomycetes; order Mycobacteriales; family Mycobacteriaceae; genus Mycobacterium. The sequence goes on from NZ_DATJYB010000041.1 coordinate 13,237, forward strand.
TGAACTGGTACACCAAGTCGACGGTGCTCGAATAGGTGTCGTGGAACAGCACCACCGAGCCCGGCTTGATCTGCCGCATCAGCATGTACCGCGTCGCCGCCGTGTTCGAGTCGTTGGCCCAGTCGAAAGGAATGACGTCCCACAGTATTTCGGCGAGGCCGAATTTGCCCGCGGTTTGGCGCACCGCATCGTTGGACAGGCCGCCGGCAGGACGCCACAGCGACGGCGTGCGGCCTGTCGCCGCCTTGATCGCGTCGTTGGCCCTGGAGAACTGCCCGGCGATGTCCTCGGCAGGGATCGTCGTCATGTTGGGGTGTTCCCAGGTATGGCTGCCGACCTCCATGCCGGCGTCCGCGACGCGCTTGGCTCCCGCCGGGTTGGCCGCCACCTTGTTACCGATCAGGAAGAAGGTGGCCTTGGCGTCGGCGTCCTTGAGGATTTGCAGCAGCCGGTCGGTGTAGGGCCCCGGGCCGTCGTCGAACGTCAGCACGACGCATTTCACCACCGAGCAGCTCGAGGTGTCGGCGCGCGTCACGTGCCCGGTGAGGCCGCCGATGACCAGCACCGCGGCCGCCACCACGACGCCGAAGACCGTGCGCCAGTAGCGCCAGGCCTGGCTGTCGGGTCGTTTCCGCACCATGGCAGCTTACCGGGCGGCAGCGCGGATCCCGTCGTCAGCGCACGATCAGCGCAGGTCAGGACCGCATCAGTGCGGCCCGGTGATCTCTTCGAGCATCTCGGTGACCAGGGCCGCGATCGGTGACCGCTCGCTGCGCAACAGGGTGATGTGGGCGAACAGCGGGTGGCCCTTGAGCTTCTCGATCACCGCCGCAACACCGTCGTGGCGGCCGACGCGCAAGTTGTCCCGCTGGGCGATGTCGTGGGTCAGCACCACCCGCGATCCGGTGCCCAACCTCGACAGCACGGTCAGCAGCACGTTGCGCTCCAGCGACTGTGCCTCGTCGACGATGACGAACGAGTCGTGCAGCGAGCGGCCCCGGATGTGGGTCAGCGGCAGCACCTCGAGCATGCCCCGGGAGAGCACTTCGTCGAGCACCGCCGGGCTGGCCAGGCCCTCGAGGGTGTCGAACACCGCCTGCGCCCACGGGCCCATCTTTTCGCTCTCGCTGCCCGGCAAATAGCCCAGCTCCTGGCCGCCGACCGCGTACAACGGGCGGAACACGACGACCTTGCGCTGGGTCCGGCGCTCCAGCACCGCCTCCAGCCCGGCGCACAACGCCAGCGCCGACTTGCCGGTGCCGGCCTTGCCGCCCAGCGACACGATGCCCACCGACTCGTCGAGCAGCAGGTCGAGGGCCACCCGCTGCTCGGCGGAACGGCCGCGCAGGCCGAACACCTCGCGGTCGCCGCGTACCAGCTGGACCCGTTTGGAAGCCGTGACCCGTCCTAGCGCGTGCGAGCTGCCACCCAGCAACCGAATCCCGGTGTGACAGGGCAGATCTCGGGCTTCGGCCAGGTCGATCTCGCCGTCGGCGAACAGCGCGTCGATGTCGTGCGCCGCCGTTTCGATCTCGTGCATCCCGGACCAGCCGGAGGCGACGACGTCCTGGGCGTGGTATTCGTCGGCGGCCAAGCCCACCGCGGCGGCCTTGACCCGAAGGGGAATGTCCTTGCTGACCAGGGTGACTTGGTTGCCCTCCGCGGCGAGGTTGGCCGCGCAGCACAGGATGCGGGAATCGTTGCTGTCGGTCCGGAAACCTGCGGGCAGCACCGCCGGGTCTGTGTGGTTGAGTTCGACGCGCAGCGAACCGCCTTGTGTGCCAACCGGAATGGGCTGGTCGAGCCTGCCGTGCTCGAGCCGAAGGTCGTCGAACAAGCGCAGCGCCTGGCGGGCGAACCAGCCCAGCTCGTGATGGTGGCGTTTGGCCTCCAGCTCGCTGATCACTACCAGGGGGACGACCACGTCGTGTTCGGCGAACCGGCTACACGCCCACGGATCGGACAGCAGCACGGAGGTGTCGAGCACGTACGTCCGGATATCGGTCACAGGCGCTCCTCGCGTCTTCGAAAGGCGACAGCGCCCGCGCGGACCCACACAGGCATATCGGCGGGGGCCACGGCACCAGGACCGGGGCCGGTCCTGCCGTTGTAGTAACCGGAGATACCGCCCTGGCAGCAGAGTATGTCGCTGGCCATCGAATGCGACGCTACTCCGCTGGCGAGACCCGCGCAGAGCAGGCGCGCCGAGGTCGGGAAATCTACTTAGCCGGAGACGAATTGCTTGAGTTGCGGCTCGTCGGCCAGCCCCCATGCGGTGATGCGTTCCGAGATCGCCTGCCGCAGCTGCGCGGCGTCGAATATCCCGGCATCGGCGACGTTGCGCAGCTTGTCCTCGTAGCCGTCGATGTCGGCGCCGAGGACCTCGAGGTCGGCGGCACGCGAGGCAATCGCTGCGATGGTCTCGTCGCGGTTGTACTGGAGGCAGTGCGCGACCAAGTTGGCCCAGAACTCCTCGTGCCGCGCTTCGTCCCTGGCGATCCGGTCGACCAGCCCGGCCAAGACCGGCTCCTCGATCTGGGCCGCCAGGTTGTGGCAGTAAACAGCGTAGGAGCGCTCGGAGAACGCCATGTAGGCCAGCGTTTCGAGCTGTGAGAGCGTTTCGCCGCGGTAGCCCTTCATCACGTGCCGGACTCGGACTTCCTCGTTGGCGGTCGGGTCGACCTCGCGGGTCACCACCAGGTAATTGCGCAGCGCGATGGCGTGCAGGTGCTCTTCGGCGGTCCACCTGCCGAGCCAGCGACCCCACCAGTCCTCGAGGATGAAGTGCTCGACGAGTTCGCGGTGATGGGCGGCGAGGTTGTCCTTGAGGATCAGCAGGATCTCGCACGCGTCCGTGATGACTCTGGGCAGCGTCGCCTGAGACGGATCCCAATCACGTCCACCAAGGAACGCGAAGTTCTCGCCCCGATCGAACGGAACGTAGTCGTGGGCGTACCAGAGGTCCTCGGTGTCGAGGTGTCGATCCCAGTTCTCCAGGACCACCGGCTCGAGCTCGATGATCAGCGCGTTAGCGACAGGTTTCTGTGCCATGCGGTAACTGTAACTTGCATACACAGGTTCTATGAAATTGAGGGCGCCCGCGTGTCGGGCGGGCCCCAGCGGTCAGCGACCGACGAGGCTCCAGTCCTCGAGGCCGTCGTACAGCGGGAACTCCCTGGCCAGCCGGGTCACCCGCTCGCGCAGGCCGGCCACATCGGCCTCCGAAGCCGACGTGCCTGCCGCCAGGGCGGTCGCGATGACGTCGGCGACCTCGCTGAACTCGGTGTCGCCGAAGCCGCGGGTGGCCAGCGCCGGAGTCCCGATCCGTAGGCCCGAGGTCACCATCGGCGGCCGGGGGTCGTTGGGGACGGCGTTGCGGTTGACCGTGATGCCCACCTCGTGCAGCAGGTCCTCGGCGACTTGGCCGTCGAGCGGCGAGTTGCGCAGGTCGACCAGCACCAGGTGGACGTCGGTGCCGCCGCTGACCACCGACACGCCGGCCCTGGCGACGTCGTCGGCCAGCAGTCGGTCGGCCAGGATGCGGGCGCCGGTCAGAGTGCGTCGCTGCCGTTCGGCGAATTCGGGAGTGGCGGCGATCTTCAGCGCGACGGCCTTGCCCGCGATGACGTGCATCAGCGGTCCGCCCTGCTGGCCGGGGAACACCGCGGAGTTGACGGCTTTGGCGTACTCCTGCTTGCCCAGGATCATGCCGGAGCGGCCACCGCCGAGGGTCTTGTGGATGGTGGTGGACACCACGTCGGCGTGCGGCACCGGAGACGGGTGCAGGCCGGCGGCCACCAGGCCGGCGAAATGCGCCATATCGACCCACAACTTGGCGTCGACCTCGTCGGCGATCGACCGGAATGCGGCGAAGTCCAGCACCCGCGGGTAGGCCGACCAGCCGGCGATGATCACCTTCGGGCGGAACTGGAGGGCCTGGGCCCGCAGCGCGTCCATGTCGATCACGTGTGTCGTCGGGTCGACGCCGTAGAAGCCGTTTTCGTACAACTTGCCGGAGAAGTTCAGCCGCATGCCGTGGGTCAGGTGCCCGCCGTTGGCGAGGTCCAGGCCGAGCAGCCGCTCTCCGGGCGACATCAGCGCGGCCAGCACGGCGGCGTTGGCCTGGGCGCCCGAATGCGGCTGCACATTGGCGAAGTCCGCGCCGAACAGCGCCTTGGCCCGGTCGCGGGCGATGTTCTCCACCACGTCGACGTACTCACAACCGCCGTAGTAGCGCCGGCCGGGCAGCCCCTCGGCGTACTTGTTGGTCAGCACACTGCCCTGGGCTTGTAGCACCGAGCGCGGCACGAAATTCTCCGAGGCGATCATCTCGAGGGTGTCGCGTTGCCGGCCCAGCTCTTTGCCCAGCATCTCGGCGATATCCGGGTCGACCTCGGCCAGCGGGGCGGACATGACGGAAACGGAGGGGCGAGCATCAGGTGCGGCAGTCACGGGCGCCAGTCTATCGAGCGTGCTGTTCCGCAGCCGAGCTCACGTGGCGGATATCTTGTGCCGAGCGCCACTTTGGCCAGCCCCCAGCCGTCGGGCGTGAGCCCTCCCTGCGACACTGAGACCTATGCCGCGGCTGAGCGAGCCGAGCCCCTACGTGGAGTTCGACCGAAAGCAGTGGCGTGCGCTTCGCATGTCGACGCCGCTGGCCCTCACCGAAGAGGAACTGATCGGCCTGCGCGGCCTGGGCGAGCAGATCGACCTGCTGGAAGTCGAAGAGGTCTATCTGCCCCTTTCCCGGTTGATCCATCTTCAGGTCGCCGCCCGCCAGCGGCTGTTTGCCGCCACCGCGGAATTCCTCGGCGAGCCGCAACAAAACCCGGACCGGCCGGTGCCGTTCATCATCGGCGTGGCCGGCAGCGTCGCGGTCGGCAAGTCGACCACCGCCCGTGTGCTGCAGGCGCTGCTGGCCCGCTGGGAAAACCATCCCCGGGTGGACCTGGTCACAACCGATGGCTTCCTCTACCCCAACGCCGAACTCGACCGGCGAAACCTCATGCACCGCAAGGGCTTTCCGGAGAGCTACCACCGCCGGGCGCTGCTGCGGTTCGTGACCTCGGTGAAATCCGGCTCCGACTACGCGTGCGCGCCGGTGTACTCACATCTGAAGTACGACATCATCCCCGGCGCCAAGCATGTGGTCCGCCATCCGGACATCCTGATCCTGGAAGGCCTGAACGTGTTGCAGACCGGTCCGACGCTGATGGTGTCGGACCTGTTCGACTTCTCGCTGTATGTGGACGCCCGGATCGAAGACATCGAGCAGTGGTACGTGTCGCGTTTCCTGGCCATGCGTGGCACCGCGTTCGCCGATCCCGAATCACACTTCCACCACTACTCGGCCCTGTCGGACCCGCAGGCCGTCGTCGCCGCCCGCGAGATCTGGCGGTCGATCAACCGGCCCAATCTGGTCGAGAACATTCTCCCGACCCGCCCCCGCGCCACCCTGGTGCTGCGTAAGGACGCCGATCACTCCATCAACCGGCTGCGCCTGCGCAAGCTGTAACCGGCCAAAAGGCCCGCAAAAAGCCGATGCGGGGCAGCACACCCAACGGGCAACGGTGGCGCCCCGCATCGGCGGGAGGGGAGGCTACGCGCTGATCCGGCGCACTCCCAGGTACTGCAGGCCCGCGAACAGCGCGGTGTACACACCGCTGGCCAGCGTCGCGGCAACTCCGAACGCCGTCATGGGCACCAGAGCGGCGGCCACGATCGCGGCCACGGTGTACACGATGTTGGCCGCGACGACGCCGATCCCGGCGCGACGCAGGTTGGGCAACGCCGCCAGGCTGAACACCACGAGTCCGTAGAGCACGAAGAAGGCGCCCATGCTGTACTCCTGGATGGACGTCAGGCCGGTCAGCGACGACAGCGGGTCGGCGATGAAGGCGGCGGCCAGGCCCATCAATCCGGTCAACGTTGCGTCGGCGCGCATCGCGAACCGGAGCAGCGAGTCGGTCGAGTCGTATAGGGGCCGGGTTGTCATTACAGCGGTCATGTCGTTACTCCTTCAGGCGGGCGGGTCGAACATGTTTGAGCGTGCCGTCCGACTACTGCCATATCGACTCGTGGCACTGCCAACTACTGCCACGTGTACAACGACCAGGTAGTTCACCGGGCTATTCCCGGCTGGCGAAAAAAAGATTTGATCTAGGTCACACCTCGGCACGACACTTATTCGGCGCCGTGGCGCGCCCGGATTGTTCGAAGTGCGGGTTCAGGTCCACGAACAGACGGTTCAGCAACTCGTCCAAGGCGTCGATTGTGGTCGCCAACGCTCCTGAACGTCCGGGGCTCGCGATACGTAGATCGCCAGTTCGAGCAGTGCCGCGCTGAGCATGTAGGCGATGGGCTCGACGAGGGCGGCGGGGAGTTTGGCATCGGCCGCGATGGCCTTGATGCCGGCGCGCAGCATTCCGAATGCGTGCTTGGCGTCGATTTCGCGCCACCGGTCCCAACCGACGACCGCGGGGGCGTCGATCAGGGCGATGCGCTGGGCGGCCGGATCCTCACTCAGCCGCAGCCAGGCCAGGCATCCCGCGCGCAGCGCGTCGCGCGGGTTGCGCTCGGTCGCAGCGGCGGCCGCGACCGAGCGGGCAATCCGGGCTTCGGTCGCCTCAAGCACGGCGTCGAACAGGGCCGCCTTGCCCTCCGCGGGCGGCTGGAACGAGATGACCTCACCGTGCTCGGCTACCGGTTCGCCGGAGATCGCTTCTGCACCGCGGCACGGTTTGCGGCCTACCGGGCCGCGCTGGGCGATCGATTCGTCGCCCGGGTGCTGCCGGACGACGCGGCCAACCCCGATTGCCCACCCTTCTTCCGCGACGTGATCGGCTGCCCGCACAGCGTCGTGACCGCCCACCTGATCGACGAAGCGGGGCAGCCGACACTGGCCGCCCGAGACGAGATTCTGACGTTCTTCGCCGCCCGGCTCACTCGCTCGGAACGGTGACACGCCCGCGCAGATCGGCGGCGATGAGCCGCGCCGCGGCGTTTTGCCAGTTGTGCAGCGAGCGCTGCGGCACTTCGGTGACCAACCACTGCCAGGCCTGCCGGGCCGTCGGATCCAAACCGGCGGCGGTCGCGTTCTGCGCGTACGCCCGCACGCCGACGACGTACGGGAAGTACAGCGCGTTGTAGTAACGCCACTCCTCGGTGGTGCCGAAGTCACCGGCGTCGCGCGGCTTGAGCCGTCCGATGCCGGCGGCGAGGACGGCTTTGAGCTCGTTGGCCCGCTCCAGCGGGTGGTCGGGTGCGCCGCGGGCGGCCAGTCGCTCATCGATCACGGGCAACGCCGTCAACGGGCTGGCGACCAGCTTGGTCAGGTCGGCGTAGTGGCCCAACGCGCGGCGGGTGAGCCGGACGAAGGTGTCGTCGTCGACATCGCCGAGCGGATCCTCGGATCGCAGCGGCAACGCCGCCCCGGTGTGCCGCAGCGCGGCCCGGTCGGCGCGCAGCGTGGGCGACTTGGAGAAGGCCAGCCGGTCCAGGATCCCGGCCATCGGATCGGCCAGCACCTGCACCGTGATCGAGATCGCCAGGCTGGTGAACAGCAGGACTGTCAGCGCGGTCTGCGCGGTGGGCTCATCGCCGGTCATCGCCAATCCGATCAGGGCCTGTCCCCCGAACAGCGTCGCTACGGCCGAACAGCCGGCGAACGAGCGCATCATGTCGGCCCGCAGCGCCTGTCCCTCGTCGAACGCGTCCCACCGCGCCACCGCAATGCCGAGCGCCAGCACGTCGAAACCCGTCGAGGCCAGGGCCAGCCAGCTGGGCACCAGACCCAGCGGAATGATCAGGATGGCATTGGCCAGCGCGAAGAACAGTGTCGCGACGATCACCAGGCCGGCCACCGGCACCGGCTGCGCCGGTCGTCGCACCGCCGCGACCATCGCAGCAAGCGTGGACGTCGAGATCACCGCGAACATCACCACGTGCCCGGGCCGCAGCGGACCCTCGACGCTGCCCGCCATGATCGCGCCGAGCAGCGTCAGCGCGGCCACGCCCCCGACCAGCAGCAGCTCCTTGGTGCGCGCCCGCCAGGTCTCACCCGGCCGGGACAGCTCGACCAGCACCGCGAACCACGCCACACTCGGTACGGCGGCGAGGTAGATCTCGACCTGGCCGAGCAACCGGGCGTGCGCGACGCTCACCGTCCGCACCGCGTCCAGCGCCACCACCAGCGCGAACCCGCCGAGCCCGACCGCCGCCAACGCGAGCACCGGCTTGCGCGGGTCGCGGGCCAGCAGATACAGCCCCAGCCAACCGCTCAGCGTGAACACCACCGCCGACAGCGCAGCCATGCGTCCAGTCTGACACGTGTGCCGACCCGCTGCGCCCGGCTACGCCGCGCTTGCGATCGGCACGGGTTCCGATGGTGCCGACCCGCTGCGCCCGGCTACGCCGCGCTTGCGATCGGCACGGCTACTTCCCGTATCTGCGGTGGCGCTGGCTGTAGTCACGCAGCGCGCGCAGGAAGTCGACCCGGCGGAATGCGGGCCAGTGCGCTTCGGTGAACCACATCTCCGAGTAGGCGCTTTGCCACAGCAGGAATCCGGACAGGCGTTGCTCCCCGGACGTGCGGATCACCAGGTCAGGGTCAGGTTGGCCAGAGGTGTAAAGGTTTTCGGAGATGCCCTCGACGGTCACCGAATCGACGAGTTCGTCGGCCGTCGCACCGTTGGCCAGTTGCTTGCTCAACAACGCGCGCACCGCGTCGACGATCTCCCGACGCCCGCCGTAGCCCACCGCGACGTTGACATGGAAAGGCGCGGTGCCCGGTGTGGACTCCACCGCCTCGCGCAACCGTCGGGCCGGTTCTTCGCCGATCAGCTCCAGATCCCCGACGGTGCGCACACTCCAGCGGTTGGCCGGGGCGCAGATCTCCTCGACGACATCGGTGATGATTTCGATGAGCGCGGCCAGCTCGTCGGGGTCGCGTTGCAGGTTTTCGGTGGACAGCAGGTACACCGTGGTCATCTCGATGCCGGCTTCCTGGCACCACCGCAGCATCTCGGCGATCTTGGCGGCACCCATCCGGTAGCCGTAGCTGACGTCGTTATAGCCCGCGCTGCGCGCCCAGCGCCGATTACCGTCGCACAGCACCGCGATATGTCGGGGCAGATCGGATTTCGAGGCGGCCAGACCCTGCCTCAGCCGCAGCTCGTAGACTCGATACAAAGGCTCTTTGAGCCGCGGCGGGATGATCTCCACGGGTCCACATTACTGTGACGGGGACCAATTTCCGGACCGCAAATGCGGCAACATCACGTCACGTCGAACGGCGTCCGACGAACATCGGCGCTACTGTGGTTGGCGATAACGCCCACTGGCAACAGCAGGCAACAGAAAGGACCCGGCCAGGTGAGCACGGTCACGAAAACGGAGCCCGAGTCACCGGCTCCCAATCCGGGCAATGTTGCCGAACAACTGGTCGAGGGCGTAGCCCGGGTACTGACCAAGCCGCGTTTCCGGGGCTGGATCCACGTGTATGCCGCAGGGATCGCGGTTTTCGCGGGCGCGTCCCTGGTCGCAGTGTCCTGGGCGGTGGTATCCACCCGCGCCGGGCTGGCCACCCTGGGGTACACCGCGGCCACGGTGCTGATGTTCACCGTCAGTGCCACCTATCACCGCGTCAAGTGGAAGTCCGAGACCGCCCATAAGTGGATGAAGCGGGCGGACCACTCGATGATCTTCGTGTTCATCGCGGGCAGCTACACACCCTTTGCGCTGCTGGCCCTGCCAGGCCATGACGGGCATGTGGTGTTGGCGATCGTATGGGGCGGCGCGCTCACCGGGATTCTGCTGAAGATGCTCTGGCCGTCGTCACCGCGCTGGGTCGGCGTGCCGCTCTACATCCTGCTGGGTTGGGTGGCGGTCTGGTACACCGGCACGATCCTGCACAACGCCGGAGTGGCGGCGATGGTGTTGTTGTTCGTCGGCGGCGCTTTGTACAGCATCGGCGGTGTCCTGTACGCGCTGCGCTGGCCCGACCCCTGGCCGACGACGTTCGGCTATCACGAGTTCTTCCACGCCTGCACCGCGGTGGCGGCGATCTGCCACTACATCGCGATGTGGTTCGTGGTGTTCTGAGCCTTATGCGTTGACTCTGCGTCCACGGCGCGAAAGTGCGAGTAGCGTACGCCGCCAGCGCAGAGTCAAGGCCTGCCCAGCGCCGCGGCGAGCTCCGCGGCCCCGGTGACCGGCAGATCGCACGTCCGTCCCCGGCACACGTAGGCGGCATCAGCCCCGCCCACTCGGTCCCGGCCAGCCAGCAGCGCCGACGAATCCACCTCACCCCCGACGACGATCGCCCCGCCTGGTGCCAGCCGGCGCGCGTCGGCCAGCAACGACGACCCCGACGGCCGGCACGCGACGGCGATCTGCAGCGGTCCGCGCACCGCGGACTCGGCGACGGCCAGCCAATGTCCCGCCGAGCGCGGCGCGCGTGCCAGCAACACCGACGCCATCCGCAAAGCGTCGGCCGCGCCCTGCAGATACCGCTCGGCCCGTTCGCCGTCGACGAGGTGCGCCGCGGTCAGCAAGGCCTCGGCGATCGACGACGCACCCGACGGCGTCGCGCCGTCCAGCGGGTCGGCGGGCCGCAGCATCAGCTGCTCGGCATCATCGGCGGTGTCGAACCAGCGGCCGGGTTGCTGCGGATCAGCGAAGCGCTCCAATGCGATGTCCAGCAGGCCGGTGGCCGCCGTCAGCCAGGCCGCATCGACGGTCAGCTGGTACAGCGCCAGCAACCCGGTGGCCAGCATCGCGTAGTCCTCGAGGATCGCGGCGCTGTCGCCCACCACACCGCCCAGACTGGCCCGGCGCAACCGGCCGTCGACGACGTGGGTGTCCAGCAGCCTGGTCGCACACCGCTGCGCCGCGTGCGCCA
>NZ_DATJYB010000042.1:0-24892 GCF_035499775.1 Mycobacterium sp.
CTCCGGCAGGCCCGGGCTCTTCGCCGCGGCCGAGGTGCCCGACGAGGTCATGCTCGCCGGTGAACTGATTGTCGCCGCAAAGGCGCTCACCGGTGACTGGAACGGTCGCAGCCGCAGCATGGTGTTCATCGCCGCGGTGGCCGACGCCGACTGCGCCGGCCGGCCAAGACTTCGTAGTGCTCGCGGTACCGCGGCCATCGCCTGAGCCAACATGTCCGGTATGCCGGCGTCCGCGCCCGTCAACCCGGGCGGGTCGTCACCCACCGTCGGCGCCGCCAGCGGCGTCAGCTTGGTGGCGAGGGCCGAGGCGCCCGCGTAGCGATACATCGCGGAGACGTCCTGGGCCCACATCTCGCCGTAATCGGCCTCGAGGGCCGTAATGCCCGGCGTGTCCAGACTCATCGCATTTCCCGCGATCAGCGACGCCAGCCGCGCGCGGTTAGCTTCGATCACCAGCGGTGGGACGGTTGCGGCTAACGCGTTCTCGAATGCGCTCGCCGCGGCCCTGGCCTGGCCAGCGACCGCTTCGGCCTGCTCAGCGGTAGTCGTCAGCCAGCGCACGTAGGGGGTCACGGCGTCGACCATCGCGTCCGCCGCGTCACCGCGCCAGTCGTCGTCGGTCAGCGCCACGACGACCGCGTTGAAGGCGGCTGCGGTGCTGTACAAGTCGTCAGCCAGTTTGTCCCAGGCGGCCGCGGCCGCCAGCATCGAATCTGATCCGGAACCCGAATACATTCGCGCCGAATTGATCTCAGGCGGTAATGCCCCGAAATCCATTCGGCTTGCCTCCGAGTCAATCGCGTTGGCGCTCTTCATAACCGCTGACTATGCGGTTTCGGGCAGTTGCCGCGAGAGTCGATCGGAATCGTTATCGGACGTAGCGTCAACCGTCATCACGTGGCCTGATTGACACGGTGGGCATTTCGAGAGCAAACAACGCCGCCGAAGCGATGGCAAGCCAGAATCGCAGACAGTAACACGGCCGTAACCGTGCTACTGCAGCGAAACGGATCGCCAGCTACGGAAGGCGGTTTTGACGCACCGCCTCCTGCGCGAGTTGCACTCGGGAGGTGTAGCCGAGTTTGGTGTACATGTGCGTGAGGTGTGCCTGGACCGTGCGTGGGGAGACAAACAGTCGTTCGGCGATGTCCTTGTTCGACAGTCCTTCGCTCACCAGGCGGGCCACGTCGAGTTCCGTCGGGGTCAATGACGCCCAGCCGCTGGCGGGCCGCTTGCGTTCGCCCCGTCCGCGCAACGCATAGGTGATGGCATCATCGGCCGACAGCGCCGCGCCCCCGGCCCACGCCGCCTGAAAGTCGTCCTCCCCCAGTTCGTTACGGCAAACGTCGAGCGTTGTCGCGTAACTGTCTTGGTAAACGGGCAAACGGAATTCGCCGGTGCGGTTGCGGATCGCGTCCGCGGCGCCGAGGAGCCGGGCCGCGTCGCCGTGGTTACCAACGCCCACCGCCAGCCGCGCGAGAACTTCCAGGACCGCTGGGAGCGCAAGACGACCTTGATTGTCCGCGGCGATGGATAAGGCCTGGTAGGCGTCGCGCCGGGCCTGCTCGTTGTCGCCCCGGTCCGCCGCGATATTTGAACGAATGCTCAGCGCCCACATCTTGTGCCAGCCGGCCAGGGTGGTGACGGCCTCGTCCGCCAGTGCTTGCGCTCCGGTCAGGTCGCCGTCGAAGTGGGCACATAAGGTGACGGTGGTGATTGCCACCGAGCCGCGGTGTACGCCGGGAAGCTCCCAGACTTTCGCACCGAGTTCGCGAACAGCGGCGACATCGCCGGCGAGCATGGCAGCCAAAGCCATGATGGTGGTGGCCGCACGTTCGAGCATGATGTCAAGTTCTGCCCCCGCTGTGATCGCGGCGCGGCCGACACTTCGGGCTGCGGCGACATCACCCTTGTACACCAGGGCGCCGCCCTGGCTGATTAGACACAGCATCATGCCGGCGACGTCGCTGTCGGATTCGCAGTCGGTGATAACCCGGCGGTAGGTGTCGATGGCGCCGTCCAGATCGGCGCGAAACATCTGGGCCATGCCCACGGCCCAACGACACACATTCGCGTTACGCCAGTCGTCGAGGGCATCAGCCACATCGGCTCCCTCGCGGCCGAGGGCGCCGGCCGCAACCGGATCGCCGGCCATGGCAGCCAAATAGGACTGTCGGCCCAGGATCTGACTGAGCCGCCAGTCATCTCCCGTCATCCGGGCCAAATCCATTGCCTCGGCGAAATAGCCTGCGGCCAGCTCAAAGTCGAGGCCCGCGATGCAGCCACACGCTGTCAGGGCTCGGGCCAGCAACGCCGGATCGCCCAATCCGCGCGCGATTTCTACGGCACAGTGGGCCTGTTCCAGGGTGTCGGTTGCTGCGGTAAAGGAATCCAAGACTGCTTTGTCGGCCAACGCGCGGGCACGTATTGGTGGCTCGATCGCGTCAGGGTCGAAGCCGTCGCTACCGAGGATCGACTCGAACCACGCCAATCCCTCTCGCAGCCGTCCGCGGCCTTCCCACAACGGCTGCAGCGACGACGCCAGCTGTAATGCGGCCGCAGTGTCATCGTTGTCGCAGCAGTAGGCAAATGCGGCCCGCAGGTTGTCGATATCGGTTTCGACGCGGGCCGCGCTGCGTCGAAAGTCGTTGCGCGTGGGGGTATCCAGCTCGGCGGCCAGCGCGGTGTAATAGTCGCGGTGCCGGGCGCGCACGACCTTGGCCTCACCGGACTCGTCCAGCTTTTCCAGTCCGTACTCGCGGATCGTTTCCAGCGTCCGGTAATGCGCCCGGTCGGCGATGTTGTCGGCAAGGACCAGTGACTTGTCCACCAGCAAGGTCAGCTGGTCGAGCATGTGATAGCGCGGCACATCCGCACCCCCACACACGGTCACGGCGGCGTCGAGGTCGAAACCCCCGGCGAACACCGCCAGCCGGCGAAACAACGCGCTCTCGGCGTCGGTGAGCATCGAGTGCGACCAGTCCACCGAAGCTCGCAGGGTCTGTTGGCGCCGCACGGCGGTCTGCGCTCCGCCGGTGAGCAACTGGAAGCGGTCGTGCAGGCTGTCCCGGATGTCGGCTGCCGACAGTGCCCGCATCCGGGCGGCGGCCAGTTCGATGGCCAGCGGCATGCCGTCAAGGCGGCGGCAGATCTCGGTGACGGCCTCGACATTGCTTTCAGTGATGGTGAAGTCGGGCCGGACGTGGCGGGCACGGTCGGTGAACAACTCGACGGCCTCGTCGGCCAGCGCGAGTGAGGGCACCTGCCAGTTCACCTCGGCGGCGATGTGCAGCGCTTCGCGGCTGGTGGCCAGCAGTCGCACGGCCGGACAACGGCTTAGAAGCGCAACCGTCAGCGCCGCAGTCTCTTCCAGCAAGTGCTCGCAATTGTCGAGCACGATCAGCACCTGACGGTCGGCGATGCGCGCGGTGAGGGTGTCGACGATCGGGCGGCCCGGTTGATTGGGCAATCCCACCGCCTCAGCGACAGCCCCCTCGACGAGGTCGGGGTCGGTGATCGGGGTGAGATCGACGTAATGGATTTGCGCGCTGATGTCGTCGGCGAGCTGCGCCGCAAGCTGCACGGCCAGGCGCGTCTTGCCGACGCCGCCCGCACCGGTCAGCGTCACCATCCGGTGATCACCGAGAATCCTTCTGAGCTCGGCGATTTCGGCGGTGCGGCCCACAAAGCTGGTCAGAGGCACCGGAACTGTCCGTGCGACAACACCGTTCGGGTCTCGAAGCGGCGGGAATTCAACGCGGAGATCGGGATGGCACAACTGGATGATGCGTTCGGGGCGGACGAGGTCGCGCAGTTGATGGCTGCCCAAGTCGGTCAGCCACGCTCCCTGCGGCAGGTGATCGACGACAAGCTGTTCGGTAGCGGCCGTCAGCACGGTTTGGCCGCCGTGGGCCAGGTCGCGCACCCGGGCGGTCCGATTGATGGTGGGGCCGACGTAGTTCGTCTCGTCGCGCAGCTGAATCTCCCCGGTGTGCAAACCGATGCGCAGGCGAAGCGGCGCCAACGGGGCTAGCTGCAACGCCAGGGCGCATCCCGCCGCGTCGCTGGCCCGGGCGAACGCGATCACGAAGCTGTCGCCCTCGCCTTGTTCGACCGGGCGCACCCCGTTGTGGACATCCACCATTTGCGACAACGTCGCGTCCAGGCGTGCCACCGCTTCGGTCATCTCGGCGGGGGACCTTTGCCACAGGCCGGTGGAACCTTCGACGTCTGCCAGCAGCAGCGTCACGGTTCCGGTCGGCAGTTCGCTCACGCCCAGCTCGCTCCCGTTCACCGGCCGCGTATCCGCGCGGGGATCAGATTCACCCATGTTAGCCAGCATCCGACGCGCCGGGGTCGTACAGCATCAGCGCAAGTGCGTAGAAAACGGCGCAGCCGCGGCCGCCCAAAATTACGCAATCTGACCAATGATCTTCGGTCGACCCGCACCTCATAGTCGAGGGAACCACGAATGAGGAGATCACCAATGACCCAACAACAATTCTGCGAAACCGCTGTCGATGCCGTCCTTGCGGGGCACTGCGACCGGCGCTTCGCCGGCGTCGCCGCCGCCCTCGCCGACGAGATCACCACCGGGAGCGAGCTCGGCGCGGCCATCGCGATCGACATCGACGGCGAGCTGGTCGTCGATATGTGGGGCGGATACGTCGACCGAGCGAAGACCAGGCAGTGGAACCAGGACACCATCGTCAACGTCTTCTCCAGCACCAAGAACGTCACCTCCCTGGCGGCGCTGCTGCTCATCGACCGCGGTCAGCTGGATCCATACGCGCCTGTCGCGAAGTACTGGCCGGAGTTCGCCGCGAACGGCAAACACGACGTCGAAGTCTGCCACGTCCTCAGTCACACCTCCGGGGTCTCGGGCTGGGAGATGCCGTTCACCATCGACGAGGTTTACGACTGGGAGAAGTCCACCGCGCGGCTCGCAGAGCAGGCCCCGTGGTGGAAGCCCGGTACCGCGTCCGGGTACCACGCGTTGACCAGCGGGCACTTAATCGGAGAGATCGTCCGCCGCATCAGCGGCATCACGCTCAAAGAATTCGTCCGTAGCGAAATCGCGGAACCGTTAGGCGCAGACATTCAGATCGGCTCGCGACCCGAAGACGACAGCCGCATCGCCGAGCTGATCCCACCGCCGCCGCTGGACGTACCGTTGGACGCGGTGCCCGAGGATCATCCGATGCGAAAGACCTTCGCCGTGATGGCACCGAATCCCGAAGCTGCACTGATGGCCGAGACGACAGCCTGGCGGCGCGCCGACGTCGGGTCCGCCAATGGACACGGCAACGCGCGCTCGCTGGTACGGTCGCTGTCGGCAATCTCGTTGGGCGGCAAGGTCAACGGAGCGCGGTTCCTGCGCCCGGAAACAACCGACCTGATCTTCCAGGAGCAGGCGGACGGCATCGATCTGGTGCTGTGCATGCCGGCACGCTGGGGTATCGGCTACGCGTTGCCGAAACCGGAAGCGGTGCCCGACATTCCGCTCGGGCGGATCTGCTTCTGGGGTGGCTGGGGCGGCTCGATCGTGGTCATGGATCTCGACCGCCGGATGACGATCGCCTACGTGATGAACAAGATGGGGCAAGTCACCGCCGCGGGGTCGGACCGCACCCAGAAGTACGCCCGACTGATCTACCAGGCCGTTCGCTGAGCGACGGCGCCTTGCGGAACCGCCGTCGAGCAGGTACAGCCCGAGCACCGTGGTGATCCCCATGAGAATCAGTCCACCCCAGACCATTTCGTCGGCGCGCAGGCGGTGCGCCACACCCATCAGCGACCCGACCGCAAGATTGCCGACGAGGATGCCGACGCCGACGATGGTGCTGTAGAAGCCGTAGTGCGTCGCCACCAGCTTGTCATCTGACAACGCGACCACGGTGCGCATCTCGAAGGGAAACAGCGCCGCCGAGGCGACGGCGAGCAGGCTGGCCGACAGCAGCAAGGCCGTGACCGCAGTGGCGGTTCCGAACCGTCCGCCGTTCGGAATCACCGCGAGCGGCACGAACGATACCGCCAGGATCATCGCGCCGACCACCAGGCTGCGTCCGGCCTCCCAGCGCGCGGCGAACCAGCGGGTGATACGCAGCTGGCCGACGATGGCCACCAGGCCCGACACCGCGAACATCGTTGCCACCAAAAGGGATTGGTGGCGTGGCGCCAGCGCCGACGCCTGCATGGGCAGCGCCAGATAGATCTGGAAGGACAGCACATAAGCACCGGTCATGACGGCGGCGAAGCCCAGGAACCGTCGGTTGCGCACGACGGTGCGCCAATCGTGCAGGATCGAGGTCGGTTCGCTCTCCCGGTCAGCCGCGTGCCGGGGTAGTGCGAACAGTTGTGCAACCGTCAGCACCGCGAACACGGCCGCCGCCCCCAGCACCGTCATCCGGAAGTCCAGCGCCAACAACGCCAACCCCACCATCGGGCCGAGCAAGATGCCCGCCTGGTAGAAGATGTTGAACATCGCGAACGCGTCCACCTTGCGGTCCCCGGACTCGGCCGCCAGATAGGCCCGGACCGCGGGGTTGAACAGCGCGCCAGCGAAACCCGTTGCCGCCGAGGCGATCAGCACGCTCGGCAGCGACTGCGCGACTACCAGCAACGCGAACCCACCGGTCCGGATCAGACATCCGGCGACGATCAGCGGTTTGTAACCGAACCGGTCGGCCAGCGTGCCGCCCAGGAAGAACATGCCCTGCTGGGAGAAGTTGCGCACCCCCATCACCAGACCGACCGCCCAGGCGGCCAGCCCCAGTGGGCCGGACAGATAGTCGGCTAGATACGGCATCAGCATGTAGAAACCGAGGTTGATGTCGAACTGGTTGATCATCAGCACACAGGGTCAGCGGTCACCGGCCGCGGCGAAAAGCCGCCATGGCCTGGCGCTGACCAGTCAGCGACGAGACAGGCAGAACCGGGTCAAGATGTCTTGACCGGCACTCGCGGAAACGAACGTCGCGTGCGGGCCACGCCCGATCGACACGACGAGGTAGCTCAGCAATCCGGCGCTGGCGGCGGCCGTCAACTCCGTGACGGATGCGATCGGTGGGATGGCCGACTGCGGCAGCACAGCTGCCGCGAACTGCTCTGGGCACGGCGGAATCGAGTTGTCGGAAAGGTGCGCGTGGTTGACGTCGACCGCGAGCTCGGCGCCCGGCGATGTCGCCGATGCATGGTTCGGATTTGCCGCGTCAGGCTGAACCTCGAGGAGCCCGCATTGGCCACCGATGAGGACAAATGCCCAGGCTAGAGCGACCGCGACGATTGCGAATCGCGTCCACACCAAAGGCAGGCTGTGCACGTCGCCACTGTATACCCCATGGGGGTATATTGTAAAGCGGTTGTTCTCAGCGCTTGCGGTCCGCCTTTTACCCGAGCACGGTATAAAGCCTCCGGAGGTATCGACACCAGACGAGGAGTGCTTAATGCCAGTGCTGCCCACCAGCGGGGTGCCATTCGACAAAGCACGGCTCACCAGACGCGGCTTCATGGCCGCCGGCATCGCCGGTGGCTTCGCGCTGGCGGCCTGCGGCGGATCCAAACCCCAGGCATCGGACAGCGCAGCCAAGATGGCCGCCGCGATCGCCGCGACCGAAGCGACCCGACCGCACAGCGGGCGCACCGTTACCGCCACCGTGACCGCCCAGCAGACGGAGATCGACCTGGGCGGAGTAACCGCTCGCACATTCGCCTACGGCAACACCATTCCGGGGCCCACCATCCGGGCCAGAGTTGGAGACGGGCTGGCGGTCACGGTCGCAAACCGGCTCGACCATCCGACGTCGTTGCATTGGCACGGCATTGCGCTGCGCAACGACATGGACGGCGCTGAGCCGGCTACCCCGAACATCGCCGCCGGCCAAGACTTCACTTACCGCTTCTCGGTCCCGAACGTGGGGACCTACTGGGGCCATCCGCACACCGGTCTGGACGCCGACATGGGTCTGTATCTTCCGGTCATCATCGACGACCCGACCGAGGCGGGCAACTACGACGCTGAATGGATTGTCGTCCTCGACGATTGGACCGACGGCGTCGGAAAATCGCCGCAACAGCTCTACGACGAGTTGACGGACCCGAACAAGCGCAGCATGCCGAGTATGCCCCCGACGACCACGTCGAGCGGGACGACTTCGACGACAACGACCACCACGACGACCAAGCCGACCTCGACCACGACGCCGAGTTCGACGCCGAGCGGGACAAGCCGAACCTCTGGGACCTCTGGGACCTCCGGGACCTCTGGGACGAGCGGATCCTCCGGGACAAGTTCGACGACTTCGTCAGCGTCGGAGATGCCGGGCATGCCGGGGACGTCCGGGAACGGCGTCGGCAAAAGTGACCTGCTCGGCGGAGACGCCGGAGACATCGCTTACCCCTACTACCTGATCAATGGGCGAATTCCGGCGGCTCCCACGACCTTCAAGGCGCAACCGGGCCAACGGATCAGAATCCGCTTCATAAGCACGGCCTCCGACACCGCCTTTCGCGTCGCGCTGGGCGGGCATTCGATGACCGTCACCCACACCGACGGCTATCCGGTGGTGCCCACCAAGGTCGACGCGCTGCTGATCGGCATGGCCGAACGCTACGACGTCATCGTGACCGCCGGAGACGGCGTCTTCCCGCTGGTGGCGGCCGCGGAAGGGAAGAACGCGCTGGCGCGGGCGCTGCTGTCTACCGGGTCGGGCAGCCCGCCCGACGCGGGATTTATGCCGGCCGAACTCGGCAAGCGGGTGGGCGTCGTCGAAATGTTCACCGCCACAACGCCAGTCAACTTGGGTCGGGCCGAACCCAACCTCAACTTGTCGGTTGTCCTCGGCGGCACGATGGCGAAATACGACTGGACGATCAACGGCGAGCCCTACAGCAAGACCAATCCGTTGCACATTCGGCAGGGCCAGCGGCCCACCATCACTTTCGACAACACCACGATGATGTGGCACCCAATACATTTGCACGGCCACACCTTCCAGCTGATCAAGGCCGACGGCAGTCTCGGGGCCCGCAAGGACACCGTCATCGTGCTGCCGAAGCAGAAGGTCAGCGCCGTGCTGGTCGCCGACAATCCGGGCTTGTGGCAGTTGCACTGCCACAACACCTATCACCAGGACGCCGGCATGCAGACCCGCCTGGACTACCTCTTTTGAGAGTGGCGAGCAGACCGCAAAAGCACCCGCACGCTCGGCGGGTGCTTTTGCGTCTGCTCGCGCTACTGTCCCATGACGTACTGCACGGTGGGACCCGCTGTCCAGCCGCCGTCGACCGCGATCTCGGCCCCTGTCGTGTACGCGGCATCGTCCGACAGCAGATAGCCCACCGCGCCGGCGATCTCGTCGGGCAGGCCGACTCGCCGCATGGGAGTGTTCGGGTAGTTGCCCTCACCCACCTGGATTCCCACCCGCTCGGTCATCGGCGTGTAGGTCATCCCGGGATGCACCGAATTGACCCGAATGCGGTCGCCGGCCAGCTCTACCGCGGCGATCTTCGTCAGCCCGCGGACTCCCCACTTCGACGCTCCGTAGCCGGCGGTGAGCGCAAGACCGAAAAGCCCTGCGGAAGAAGAGATGTTGACGATCGAGCCGCCACCCGCCGCACGCATCGACGGAATCACCGCTTGGATGCCGCTGAACACCCCCACCAAGTTCACCTCGAGGACCGACCGGAAGTGCTCGACGGGCTCATTCTCGATGAACTGCCCCGTCGACACCCCGGCGTTGTTGACCAGCCCGTCCAGCCGCCCCAACTCAGCGGTGGCGTAGTCGACCGCCTGCGCCCACTGCTCGGGGTCGCTGACGTCCAAATGCACATAGCGCGCGGACTCGCCGAGTTCGTCGGCAAGCCGCTTGCCGTCGTCGTCGAGGAGGTCGGCGATCACCACCTTGCCGCCCCTGGCGACGATGTGGCGGCTGAACGCGGCGCCAAGTCCGCGCGCACCGCCCGTGACGATGACGACCTTGCCCGCCAATTGATTCGAACTCATCTAACAAACTCCTTGCGTCTGCTTGCCATCATTAGTCGGCGCTCATGTCGATTCCGACGAGCATGGCCGCGCTCATCTTCCGGGGGAGCTCGGTCAGGATCGCGGATGCCGCGATGCGACGCGGCAACGTGACATACCGCTTTTCGCGCTCGATCGCGTCGGCGATCGCGTTGGCCACGACTTCGGGTTCCAGGTCCTCGCGCGGCAGCATGTGCAACCGTTGGGAACGCTCGATCGCCCGTCGGGCCGGCCCGAATTTACGGATGCCGTCGATCATGTCGGTCTTGACCGCACCGATCTGCACCAGTGTCGTTCCGACCGGCTTGCCCCGCAGTTCGGCACGGATGCCGGCCGTGAAATGGCTCAGCCCGGCCTTCGACGTGGCATAGACGGTGACCCCGGGACTGACGCTCACCGCCCCCATCGACGACACGTTGACGATGTGTCCGCGGCCGCGCCCCATCATCCGGGGCATCAGCTGGCGGCAGAGTTCCATCGGCGCTAACAGGTTGACCTGCAGGAGATCCCGCATCTCCTGCGCGGAGACGTCCGGCAGCAGCCGCACGCAGTCCAATCCGGCATTGTTGATCAGCACATCGACCGGTCCGTCGGGCTCCACCCGCTCGACCAACGTGCCGACGGCCGCCGGGTCGGTGAGGTCGGTCGGGTATGCCTTGCCGCCGAGTTCCCTGGCCAGCAATTCGAGGGTCTCGCCGTTGCGGGCGACGAGCGCAACCTCGGCGCCACGCTGGGCAACCACTTCGGCGATGCTGCGGCCCAGCCCACGGCTGGCCCCGGTGATCAGTACACGAGCGTTGTTGAGCCTCATGGGAATTCCTTTACGACGGAACAGGGTTGGTCAGTGCTTCCCGAACTACCGCGCACACATCCGCATTGGCCTGTTCGGCGGTGGGGATATCGTCGGGCAGGTTGAAAAAGCCGTGGAACATGCCGGGGTAGCACCGAACGGTGGTGGCCACACCTGCGGCCTGCAGCCGTCGTGCATACTCCTCGTCCTCGTCACAGAGCGGATCGACGTCGCCGATGACGACGTGTGCCGGCGGCAAACCGGCCAGTTCGGCGAGTAGCGGTGACGCAAGCACATTGAGCCGGTCGCCGTGGGGCCCCAGATATTGCTCGGTGAACCAGCGCATGTGATCGATCGTCAGCACACCGGGCGCCGAACGCGTGTGTGACGCGGAAGGTTTACGGCGCTGGTCCACGACCGGGTAGATCAGCACCTGAAATGCGATCGGCGGGCCCCCGCGGTCGCGGGCGATCATGCACACGACCGTGGCCAGATTGCCGCCGGCGCTGTCTCCGGCCAACACGAGACGGCTTGGGTCTCCGCCGAGTTCGGTTGCATGGGCCGCCACCCACTGGGTCGCCGCCCACGCGTCGTCCAGCGCGGCGGGGAACCGATGTTCCGGAGCGAGACGGTAGTCGACCGAAACCACAATCGCGCCAACTCCATTCGCCAGCCGACGACAGCACGCGTCGTGCGAATCGAGATCGCACAACACGAAGCCACCGCCGTGCAGGTACACCATCAGCGGAGGCCCGGCAGCCGAGGAATCCGGTTCAAGTGGGTGGTAGATGCGCACCGGTATCTCGCCGGAGCCGTCCGACCCTGGAATGGTGCGGTTCTGCACCTGCGCGACCGGAATGTGTTTGCGCGGCTTGCGGCTGGCCCGCAAGCTTTCCCGCACCTCCTCCGCATCAGCGCTGCCGTCGCGCATCGACGCGAACGCCGCTGACATACGCCGCGCGACTTCGTCTTTAGCCGTCTCGACGGCACCATCTGCTTGTGTCATTTGACCGCCTCAGGCTCGAGCCTATTGCGTAGCAGCTTGCCGGTGGCGTTGCGGGGCAGTTCGGCGCGGAACTCCACCTCGCGGGGCACCTTGTACCGGGCAAGGTTGGCGCGCACATAGTCCTTGATCACTTCGGCATCGGCCGAAGCGCCTTGGGACAGCACGACATAGGCTTTGAGCCGTTGCCCGAAGTCCGGATCGGGCACCCCGAGTACCGCAACCTCGTCCACGTCGGGATGTCCACCGATCAGGTTTTCCACCTCCAGCGGGTAGACGTTCTCGCCGCCGCTGATGATCATGTCGTCGTCGCGACCGTCGACGTAGAGCCGTCCGGTGCCGTCGAAGTGGCCGACATCGCCGCTGCTGAGCAGACCGTCGATGACTTCCTTCGTCCGCCCGTCGGTGTAGCCGTTGAATGAGACGACGTTGCCCGCGAAGATGCGGCCGACCGTCCCCGCCGTCGTGACCGGGTTGCCCGCGTCGTCGTACAGCGCCACGCGGCATCCGACCGGCGGCCGGCCCGCCGTCGCCGGGTTGTGGACGAGATCCTCGGGCATCGCGACGGTCATCACCGCCAGTTCGGTCGAGCCGTACAGGTTGTAGAGCACCGGGCCGAACCGGTGCATCGCTCGCCTGACCAGATCCGGAGCCATCGCCGATCCGGACGCGAAAATGATTCGCAGCGAAGAGGTGTCGTACTTGTCCAGGACATCCTCCGGCAGTGCCAGGATCCGCTGCAGCATGGTCGGAACGACCACCAACACGTCGCACCGATGATCCTGCACGGCGCGCAACGCCGCTTCGGGATCGAACCTGCGGCGCAGCACCAGCCGATTGCCGAGCGCCAGCGACAGCACGGCCTGACCCAGCCCGGTGCCGTGGAACACCGGTGCGGCCACATAGCAGGTCTCGCCGCGGCGCCGCGGCACCCGGTCCAGAAGCTGCGCGGAGAACAGCGGTGACGCCTTCTCGCGCGGCGCGCCCTTCGGGGTGCCGGAGGTCCCGCTGGTCAGCAGGGTCAGACCGCCGGGTTTTGCCGGCGCCTGCACCGGCGCGTCGGACGTCGAGGCGATCAGCCGTTCCAGGGTCTCCGCAGCCGAGTCCGGGTTCGGCCACGGGTCGGACAAGAATCTGCGGACGGATCCGTCGACAGCGTCCAGTAAGCCGCTGAACTCGTGGTCGTACACCAACACCGAAATCCCTTCGCGGCGAACGACATCGGCGAATTGCGGCTTGGCGAACCCGGTGTTCATCAGCACCAGACGTGCCCCGGCCTTGCTCGCCGCGGCGATGACCGTGATCAGGTTGCGGTGGTCGCGGCACAACGCGGCAAGCACCGTGCCCGGGCTCACTCCGGCGCGGGACCAGGCCCGCGCCAGCGCGTTCACTCGCCCATTCAATTGCGCGAATGTCACATCGCCGGCCTCGTCGGTGATCGCCACCGCGGCGGGGTCGCGGTGGGCGGCGCTTTCGATAACTCCGGCGAACGGCCCGTACTTCTTGGCGGACACGAAGGATCGCATTCCGTCTCGCGGGCCGCCGGACAGACCGGATTCGCGCAACACACGGAGACTCTGCATCGTCACCGCCAGGTTGTCCAGCTTCCGGCGAGCCCGGCTCAGTCGTCGTCTATTCACGGTCGTTACGGTATGTGTGCGGGCAAAACAGCAGGGTGCAGCTTCCCGTTCATCGGGAATTCATGCCGCCGCGGCACGCCCCAGCCGGTTGTCTATAACCGAGCGAATTGGAGGTAACCGGATGCGCCGTCTCACCGGTGTCGACAACCTGTTCCTGAAACAGGAAAGCAGCACCCAGCCCCAACACACCATCAAAGCGGTGGTGCTCGACCCCTCCGCGGCGCACCAACCGATCACCTTCGAGGT
Organism: Mycobacterium sp.; assembly: GCF_035499775.1. GTDB lineage: Bacteria > Actinomycetota > Actinomycetes > Mycobacteriales > Mycobacteriaceae > Mycobacterium. The sequence continues at coordinate 13,701 of NZ_DATJYB010000042.1, forward strand.
GGTCCGCGCCGCGATCCCGGCCCTGGTGGAGCGGATCGAGCCGTTGCGCTGGCAGTTGCTGCAGCCGCGGCTGGGCCGGCCCTGGTGGATCGAGCGGCCCCGGATCGACCTCGACTACCACGTCAGGCGTGCCAGCGCGGCGGCGCCCGGCGGCGATCGGGAACTGTCGGCGCAGATCGGCAAGATCAACTTGGGTGCACTCGACCGGAGGCGTCCTGCCTGGCAGCTCTGGTACGTCGACGGGCTCGCCGGCGGCCGAATCGCGTTGGTGTTCAAGCTTCATCACAGCGTCGCCGACGGCATGGCGTCGCTGCGGCTGCTGGAAAGCATCTTCAGCTCCGACCCGTCCGCACCGTTGCCGACCGTCGGGCAGTCACTGGCCGACGAGCCCCGGCCGAACCCCGCAGAGTGGTACCGGACTGTCTTCAGCCATCAAGGTGCGGCGGCCGCGCGGTTCCCCGGCGTGCTGGCGCGTTCCGCGCGGACGATCAAGACGGTTCGCGCCCGTCGTAAGGCCGGCCGGCCCGGTTTCGCCGACGCATTCGCCGCGCCGTCGGCCCGGTTCAACGCACCGTTCACCGCGCGGCGCGAATTCGCCTATGTCACCTGCGACCTCAACATGATCAAGGAAATCAAGAGTGCCTTCGGGGTGACGGTCAACGACGTATATCTCGCGGCGTGCGGCGGCGCCGTCCGGTCATATCTCGACCGGCATGGCGAGCTGACCGCCGAGCCGCTGTCCGCCGTTGTCCCGGTGGCGATTCGGCCGCCCGGCGCGGAGGTGGACTGGGGTAACCAGGTGACCACCTGGTATGCCTCGCTGGCCACCGACCTGGCCGACCCTGTCAAGCGACTGCGGCAAATCTCGGCCAATACAAAGGCGGCCCGCGCGGTGCACGACGAGCGCGACCTGTGGCTGTTCGGCGACTGGATGGAGTATTGGCCGCTGTTCTGGTTCTACGGGCGTGCGCTACCGATCGTCGGGGCGGCGACAAAGAAGCGCCCCACCTACAGCCTGATCGCGTCGAATGTCCCGGGCCCTAAGGCGCGGCTGTACTTCGCCGGGGCGCCGATCGAGAAGTTGATCTCGGTGGGCCCGATCGTCTATCCCTACGGCCTGAACTTCACCGGCTGGAGCTATGGCGCCGACATGACCATCGGCATGCAGGCGTGCAGCGACCACGTGCCCGACATCTGGGAGATCGCCGAGGGGATTCCCCGGGTGCTCGACGAACTGGCCACCCGGGCTCGCGAGCAGACGCAGAATCGCACTTTGCAGAGCTGAATCGTGCGATTCTGCGTCTGCTCACGGATGGACGCTACCGCCGCGCCATGTCCCTTACCGCAAGATGGCTGAACACCATGCTGGTGCCGATCGGGGTGCCGCCGGCCGGGTACGCCGTTCCACTTGGCGCGGCCATCGTGTTGCCGGCCGCGTACAGGCCCGGGATGCGGTTGCCGGACATGTCCACGACGGCGCCCGCGGTGTCGGTGCGCAAGCCGCCCTTGGTGCCGAGGTCGGAAATGCCGAATGCCGCCGCATGAAACGGTCCCTGGTCGATCGCGACGAGCGGCGACTCACCGCCGGAGAACGCGCGATCGTACGCCTCGTCACCACGACCGAAATCCCCGTCGACACCGTTGTCGACGAACTCGTTGAACCGCGCCACCGTCGCCACCAAATTCGCTGGCGGCACACCGATTTTGCCGGCCAGCTCATCCAGTGTGTCGGCGGTGTGCCAGAGGCCGGCGGCCACGTACTTCTCCGGCTCGACCATCGACACGTTGGGGGCCTTGACCGGCGGCACCTGGCCTTCCTTGTCGTCGTAGATCATCCAGTACGGCAACGTGATTGACCCATCCGCCAGTTGCGCGACGACCACCCGACCGATGCGGTCGTAGGCGGCGGACTCGTTGACGAACCGCTCGCCGTCCTGGTTGACGAAGATCCCTCCGGTGAACCACAGCGCGAACGCGGAGCGGCCGTCGGGATGTGTCAAACCCGGCGACCACCAGGCCTGGTCCATCAGATCGATATCGGCGCCGATCGCGATGGCGGCCTGATGCGCCTGTCCGCGATTTCCCGACGGGCCCATCGTGTCTCGCGTCTGGCCCGGCACGCCGTATTTCCGGCGGAGTTCGGCGTTGCCCTCGAATCCGCCGGAGGCCAGCAGCACACCCCGACGAGTACGTATCGCCCGACGCTGCCCGTCGGTCTCGACGATCGCGCCGACGACCGCGTCGTCCTCGAGCACCAACTCGACCAGCGCGGTGTTCAACCGCAGCGCCGCCGTCGGATAACGCGTTGTCGCCGCCAGAAGCCGGGCGATCAACGCGCGGCCACCGACGAAATACTGGTCGGGCACCGGCGCCCCCAGCCGATCATGATCCAGTGGGCCACGTATCACGTCACGCAGTTCCGGGGCCTTCGAAACCCGCATCGGTCGCACGGCAATATGCCGCCGGCCATCCAACCGGGCCTTGGGTGCCTTGCCGAAATAGTCCGGCCAGGGCAGTATTTCGAACTTGATGAGGTCGTCGGCCTCGAGGTACTCGATCAGCGGGGCGCCGCCGCGGACGTAGGTCTCCTGCAGTTCGTAGGGCGTGCGGTCACCGACGACAGCGTGGTAGTACTCCAGCGCATCCTCGATCGTGTCGTCGACACCGGCGCGCGCCAACACCGCATTGCACGGGAACCACACCCCGCCGCCGCCGGAGTACGCGGTGGTGCCACCGAACTTGTCGGTCGCCTCAACCAGCAGCACATCGAGTCCCTCGCGGGCCGCGGTGTAGGCACCGGTGGCTCCGCCGGCACCGGAGCCGGCCACCAACACGTCACACTCTTCGTCCCACTGGATCATCCTGGTACTCCTACGCGTAGCGCTGTTGCCCGTGTCTACCGAATTCTGAATCAAGTGACCGCTTTTCGTCGGCGGTCATCCGGTGGTACTCAGGCGTCCCACCGCGCCCGGTCCACCGATACACCGGCTCGTCGGTGTGCCACCGCTGCTGCTGCAGCTCACGCTTCAGCACCTTGTTCGAGCCGGTGACCGGCAGGCTGGCCGAGATCCGCAGAAATCGCGGAAATCCCTTGTTGCCCAGGTCTTCCTGGTTGTCCAGGTAGGCGGCCAACTCGTCGGCGTCGAACTCCTCGGGGTCGGCGACCTCGATGGCCGCCATCACCTGGTCCCCGGAGCGCGGGTCGGGAACCGCGTAAACCCCGGTGGCGACCACCCGGGGGTGGCGGCGCAGGACATGCTCGATGGTCAGCGCGGAGATGTTTTCGCCGTCGACCCGGATCCAATCGCCGCGCCGTCCGGCGAAGTACATGAACCCTGCCGCGTCGAGGTAGCCGAGATCCCCGGTCCAATACCAGCCGTTGCGGATGCGTTCGGCGTCGGCGGCGTCGTTGCGCCAATACCCCTCGAAGTTGCGGGTGCCGTACTTGTCGACGATCTCGCCCACGGCCTCGTCGGGGTTGTGCACGCGCCCATGCTCGTCGAGATCCGCTGGTGCGCAGTCCCGCAATGTCGTCGGGTCGACCACCGCGACGCCGGCGTGCGCCGGCCGGCCGAGCGCGCCGGCAGGTGCGGCGGGATCGCGAGCCACCACCGCCCCGCCCTCGCTGGACCCGTATCCCTCGAACAGCTCCGCGCCGAAGCGGCGGCGGAACTCGCTCTGATCGTGCGGCGACGCCTCGGTGCCGAACCCGCGCACCAACGGGTTGTCCAGATCGTCAGGCCGCTCCGGCGTGGCCATCAGATAGGCCAGCGCCTTGCCCACGTACGTGAAGAACGTCGCCCCGAAATACCGCACGTCCGGCAGGAATCGCGATGCTGTGAACGACGGCGTCAGGCAGACGGTGGCGCCGTTCGCCAGCGCGGGCGCCCACAGCGCCATGATGGCGTTGCCGTGGAACAGCGGCATACAGCAGTACTCCACGTCCCCGCGGTGGTGACCGAACTTCTCGGTCGCCGCGTAGGCGATCCGGGCCAGCCGGCCCTGGCTGCACTTCACCGCCTTCGATGCGCCCGTCGTTCCCGAGGTGAACAGCAACAGGAACAACGAATCCTGGTCAACCCCAGCAGAAATCGCGGGTTCGACGCGATGTGCGTCGAGGCGCCGAGCGTAGCCGGGGTCGTCGACGATCAAGATTCGATCCTGCTCCAGTCCGAGGTCCAGGCGGCGTAGCCGGTCGGCGCCCGCGGCGTCGGTGACGAACATCTGGCAGTCCGCATGGCGGATCTCCGCGGCCAGGCCTTCAGCGCCCCGGGTGGGGTTGATGCCGACGATCGCCGCCCCGGCCAGCGCGGCGCCACCCAGCCAGAACACGAAATCGGGCACGTTCTCCAGCAGCACGCCGATATGGAACGGACCGGCGCGCCGCATCGACCGCGCCAGCTCCCCGCGTGCCGCCGACTCGCGAACCACCTGGTCCCAGGTCCAATCCCGGTCGCGGGTGCGCAGCCCAAGGTGCTCGTCGCCGAGACGATCGAACAGCATCGTCGCGATGTCGGCCCGCATGTCAGGCCGGGTATACGAGTTCGACATACTTCTGGGGCAGATCCTCTCGGGACAGTTTGGTCACGCTGACCACACCCGGATTGTAAGAGTCCTCACCTTCGATCAACCCATTCTCGTCGACCGGCCACAGCAGCAACTGCCGAAACACGATCAGGTAGTCGGCATCGACATCGTCGACCGGAATGCCCAAGCGCGCCGCCTCGACGCCCGGATAGATCTGCTTGAGCAGCCCCTCGGTCACCACACAATGGTCGTCGACGACGAGCCGCTGTAGCTCGTACTCGAGCACATTCGTCCGGGTGGCCACGAAGTCGGTGTAATACGTCCGCACACCTTCGGTGGTCTTCGGCCCGCTATCCCCGTCGGGGCCCCAGAAGTGGTAATCGGGGCTCGGGCACAACGTTGCCATCAGTCGCTGCAGATCCGGTGCGGCTTCAGCCTTCATGTGCTCGATCACGGCGTTGAGCACGACGCGCTGACGTTCGCTGGTGGTGTCGGCCAGCCGTTTCTCCAGCGGCGCCCAGGTCCGGGTGGGATCGATTACGGCCACGGGCCACCCCTTCTGTTGTGATTCATCGGTCGGCCGTCGCGACCACGAGCCGATCGAGTTCTTCGGCGACATGGGACACGAGTTCCCATGCATCATCGACTAATTCGGGGTCGACCTGAACACCGACGTCGACGTGAGGGCCGTAGCTGAACACCGTCACGTTCATCCCCATTCCGACCGCCAGCGGGCCGACCGGGACGATGTGCTCGATCGGCGCGCCGGCCAGGAACAGTTGTGACGGCGGACCGGGCACGTTAGAGACGATCAAGTTCGTGTTCAACGGCAATCGCTGCTCGAGGTTAGCCGCCTGATAGGCGCGCAGCAGGGCGCCGAACAGCATCGGCGGCGCAATGTCAGTCAGTCCGACGGATTGCTTCTTCGTCAAATCTTCGGCCAGGTTCTTTGCGCTGTTCATGCCTTGGTGAATCGCCGCCAACCGGGCAACCGGATCCTCGATATCGGTGGCCAGGGAGCCGACCATCGGATGCACAAGGTTGCCGAGCTCGACATCTTCGGGCGCGCGGGTCGACATCGGGACGGTGGCCAGCAGCGGGCGCTGCGGGAGTGCGTCACGTTTGACCAGATAGTCCCTGATCGCCCCGGCAACGACGGTGAGGATCACGTCGTTTACTTTGACGCCGAAGTGATTCTTGACATGCTTGATGTCGTCCAATGCCAAAGAACAATAGGCGAATTCGCGGCGCGGCCCGATCGCGCCGTTGAAGGAGGCACGAGGGGCGCTCATTGGCCGTGGGGGCGGTTCCGGCCGACGCAGATGGCGGATCGTCGTGACCGCGCCGCCCACCGTTTGCTGCAGGTACCGAGCCAGTTTGGGCGGCAACACCGCCGCGGACAGGGCTCCGCGGGCCAGCAGCTCGACGCTCGATCGACGCGGCGCCGCTTGGCCCGCAGCGTCATTCGCCGACGCCGGCACCGCTTCGGCTGTCACGTCGCACAACACGGAGGCCAGGCCGGCTCCCGAAACCCCGTCGACCATCGCGTGGTGCGTCTTGGCAATGAACGCGGCCCGGCCGCCTTCGAGGCCTTCCAGATACCAGCCTTCCCAGAGCGGCAGTCGCCGATCCAGCGGCCGGGCGAGTATCACCCCGATCACCTCGGCGAGTTCCGCGGGACCGCCCGGAGACGGAAGCGCCGCCCGATGCAGGTGGGCATCCAGCCTGAAGTCGGGATCGTCGACCCAGACCGGCCGGTCCAATCGAAACGGGACCTCCTGGATGCGGCGCCGAAACTGCGGAAGATACGGCAGCCGGCTCTGCACATGGTTGCGCACGGTGTCAAAGCCAAAGCCGGGCACCGAGCTGGGATCTAGGATCATCAGCCCCAGCGTGTGCTGGGGCCACGCGGTGGCGCCCTCCATCGACAGGAACATCGCATCCATACCGGATAGTCGCTTCACCACTGGGACTCCATTCATTCGCGTTGGTGCGAACGTACTTACAGCGGTGCGCGGATTGCCGGCCCCTTCCCGATGGGTGAGACAGTCCTTTGCCGGCGCCCGCGTACCGCTCTACCGTCGCCACGTATGACTCTCGATGACGCAGCGCTGGCGTTTGTGCGCGCCAGTCAACCAAAAGCGCTGCCGCACTTGGCCCAGCGCACGGGCGCCGAAGTCGCGTCCGCCGCGGCGGTACTCGACGACCACGGATGGTCGGCGGATCCCGCGACATACCACCGCCTGCCGCAGTGTCTGAGTGCCGATGACGTGACGACCATTGCCTGCCGGGCCTGGCCACGCCGGCACGAATTGGCGGTATTTCCTTCAGGGTTCTACCCGCGCAGCATCGAACCCGCCGCTGACCGTTGGCGCCGCGGTACACCCAACAACGCCGTCCAGGTGCGGCTGCTTCGGCATCGCACGCCCGCCCGGCCATGGGTGGTGTGCTTACACGGGTTCGGCATGGGCGCGTCGCGCTTCGACCTGATCTTGTTATGGGCAAACCATTTTCACCAGAAACTTGGCTTCAATGTGGCGGTGCCGGTGCTGCCTTTTCACGGTCCGCGCAGATCGCCGGGAGACGGGCGGTTGCTGTCGTTGGACCTGGCGATGACGTTGCACGCGATCACTCAGTCGATTTGGGATATCCGCCGGCTGATTCATTGGATTCGACTGGTCGGCGGAGAGGCGGTCGGCGTGTACGGGCTGTCCCTGGGTGGCTACCTTGCCGCGCTGCTGGCAGGAATCGAACCGGTCGACGCCGTCGTCGCGGGCATACCGTTCACCGACGTGCTCACGCTGATGACACATCATCGCGCGCCGGTGGAGTATCGGGACATACTGGGCGGCGACGCCGCCAGAGACACGTTCAGAGTCGTTTCCCCGCTTACTCTTTCGCCGAAGGTGCCACCGAATCGGTTGGCCTTGTTCGCCGGGCGGACGGACCGGCTGGTACCCGCCGAACATGCTGCCGCACTCGCGCAGGCGTGGCAGGGTTCACCGGTTCACCGCTATCCGGCGGGCCATACCGGTTACCTGCGGTCGCGGCAGACAAAGGCGTTCGTGACCCACTTCCTGCGAAGCGCCCTGGCGTAACCGACTTACCGACCCAAGAAGTCCAGCAGCAATTCGTTGACCGTAGGCGACTGCTCGATCTGCGGGCAATGTCCGGCGCTGTCGACCACCACCGAACGTGCATCCTCGATCTGCTTGGCGATCTGCGCGGCCCAGCCGGTGGGAAGTAGCTTGTCGTTGCCTCCTTCGACGACAAGCGTCGGCACGCCGATGCGCTCATAGGGCCGCGCGGTTGTCGGGGTGGGCGGCGCGGCCGCATCAGGACGGCGAAAACGGGCCGCGGCCACGGCTTCCCACGCTCCGGGTGCGGTGCTCGATTCATAGCGACGCCGCACGTACTCCTCGTCGGCCGGATAGCGGGCGTCATAGAACAGCGCCTCGACGATGCGCCGCATGGCGGGCAGGGTGGCGTCGTACTGTTGGAGCGCCTGAAAGTGCTCATTCTGCTGAATTTCTCCGCCGCCGCAGATGATCACCAGGCTGCGAACCGGCAGCAGCGGTGCATCCGAGGTGGCGTCGGCGAGTAGGTTGATGGCGCCCATCGAGTTGCCGACGAAGTGTGCCGAGTCGATGCCGAGCAGCTCACAGAAGCGGGCCACATGCCGAATCCGCATTCCGCGGCCGTCGACGAAGTCGATGACCTTGGCCGACTGTCCGAACCCCAACTGGTCGGGCGCCAGCACTCGGTAATGCTCGGCAAGTGCGGCGATATTGCGTTCCCAGCCGAGTTCGGCGCTGGCGCCGAATTCGCCGCCGTGCAGCAGCACCACCGGGTCGCCGTCGCCGGCCTCCAGATAGCCGGTGACCAGCCCGTCGACCAGCATGGTCTGGCGCCGGATCTCCATCACTTGATCGCGATCGGATTCACCGGGGAGCCCACGCCGCCGACAACTCGCAACGGCGGCGCGACGAGCTGGAACTCGTATACGCCGTCCGCGGCGCAGTCATCTGCCAGCGCGGCGAGGTCCCAGTACTCGCCGAACATCATTCCCATGTCGCGCAGGCAGAGCAGATGCAGCGGGAAGGTTAGCCCCTCGACTCCCGATACCAGGTCTTCGACCTGGAGGTTGTCGGCCGCGACGGCGGCGATCTCGCGGCCGTGTAGCCACCGGGCGCATCGCCAGTCCAGCCCGGAGTAGCCTTCGGTCTTGTTGCCGGTCATCAGAAACCTTGTCCACCAGCCGGTCCGGATCAGCACGATGTCGCCCCGCCCTACGGTCACCTTCTGGGCGCGAACGACGTCGTCGAGTTCTTCCGGTGTGATCGGGTTGCCGGCTTCGAGGAAGACGTCCGCGCCGCGATGGCGAACCAGGTCCAGCAACACGCCGCGTGACGTGATGCCCTTGCCGTCCACCTTGTCGATGCCGCAGCGGTAGGCCCCCAGACTCGTCACCGAATCCGACGGGAAGCCGTTGTAGAGCTGATCCTCGTAGTAGACGTGCGACAGCGCATCCCACTGGCTGGCCGCCTGCAACGGCATGATGATGATGTCGTCGTTGAAACGGAACGGATTGTCGGCGGGCATGTAGCGGCTCAGCTGGTGCGCCAACGGGTTACGCTCCCAGCCGGGCCCGTACTTGGCGAGTGTTTGCGCGTCGCCGCCGTCCACCGTCATGATGTGGACCGGGTTGTGCCGAAACTCGAAGGCGCCCTGCGGTCCTGACGCGCCGAAGTCCACGCCGAGCGAAAACACCTTGCCGTGCCGGACCAGGCTCGCCCCCTGCGCGACCTTCTCCGCGGTGATGAAGTTCAGCGTGCCAAGCTCGTCGTCAGCTCCCCAGCGTCCCCAGTTGGAGACATCGCGGGCGGCTTGGCGAAACTCAGACATGGTGGCCACGGCGCCTATCCTTCCTCGAGTTCACGGGCGATCGCAGCGGCGACGTTTCCGCCGTCGACCCACACCACCTGGCCCGAAATATAGCTGGCGGCACGGCTATTCAGAAATATCAGCACCGATGCCTGTTCAGCGGCGTCGGAGACGCGACCCAACGGCTTGGGGATCTCATCGAGGAACCCCTGCCCGTAGGCGGTCCTCAGCTGATCCAGTATCGGGGTCTCGGTCACCCCGGGCCCGGTGCAGTTGATCCGAATACCCCGCGCGCCCAATGGAGTCGCACTCCGCACGGTGTACAGGATGATCGCTTCCTTGGACAATTGATAGCCATTGCCCAGCTCATCGGGGTGACTGAAGCACCAGTCGATACCTGCCTGCATCGTGTCGGTATTCAACAGGGGCGCCACCGCCCGTTGATGTTCCCGGTAGCCGGCCGCCGCGAGCGAGGACACGCTCACGATGGATGAACCCGCGGGCATCCGTGGGATCAGTGCCTCGGTGAAACGCCGCAGACCCAGGAAATTGATCGTGACGACCAGCGGCGGATCCCCGATGCCGGAGGACACACCGGCGACATTGAACAGCGTGTCGACCTGCCCATCGATGCCGGTCACCGCACGGTCGATCGACGAGGGGTCGGCGAGGTCGACTTCACGAAAGTCGCTGATTTCGAACGCCGGCCGCCGTTTGTCCAGTCCGATGACGTCAGCGCCGAGTTCGGTGAGCTGACGCACCACATGTTCGCCGATGCCCGACGCGCAACCGGTCACCACCGCGCGGCGGCCGTCGTAGCGCCACAGCTCGTCGATTCGTTGCAAGGCTCAATCAGCTTCTGTGCATCACTTCTTCTGCTGCTGTTCCTTCAGCCGCTGCGCCGCCTGGACGCGACCCTCGTTGATCTCCGCCATGGCCTCGGGAATCTCGCTGGCGGTGAATTTACCGCCGCGGCCCGTGGGTAGGCCGCCGAATGAGTAGTTTTCGTCGAATTGCGGGGCGGTGGATTCCGCCCGCCGCGCCTCGACCTTCTCGATGACCGGCGCCAGTCGCGTGGCCTTGTCGGCCACCGCCTTAGCGTCGCGCTCGATGAACTCGGGCAGCACCTCTTTGCCCATCAGCTCGATGGACTCCATGGTGCCCTCGTGGCTGCGCGGGTTGAGCAGCAGGATGATTTCGTCGACGCCGCTCTCCTCGTAGCCGCGCAGGAACTCACGCACCGTGGCGGGAGAGCCGATCGCGCCGCGGCCGGGACCGTACGCCAGCGTCGGGTCCTTCGCTACCTCTTCGAGATAGCGCTTCCACACCCCGGTCCGCCCCGGCGTGTGCACGCCGGTCATGTAGTAGTGCATGATCCCGAACGAGAAGAATCCCCCGCCCTGCCCGAGGCGTTCGAGTGCCTGCTCGTCGGTCTTGGCGACCATCATCGACAGGTCGCCACCGATAGCGAGGATGTTCGGGTTGATCGCCGGTGTGACGGGGGCGCCGTTCTCCTCGAACTCCTTGTAGTAGCCGTTCACCCGTTCGGCGAGCGGTCCGGGGCCGGTGTAGGCGAAACTCAAAGCACCGATAGCCTTTTGGGCTGCCATCTGCACGCTGGCCGGGCGCGTGCAGGCGACCCAGACGGGCGGGTGCGGCTTTTGCATCGGCTTGGGAATCACATTGCGGGCCGGCATCTCGATGTGCTCGCCCTTGAATCCGGTGAAGGGTTCTTCGATCATGCAGCGGATCGCGACCTCGAGGGCCTCTTCCCACTGTGC
>NZ_DATJYB010000043.1:0-10714 GCF_035499775.1 Mycobacterium sp.
CCCCGACGATCAGCCGGCGATCCGGCGGCGCCGCCGGGTCCACCTGCAACGGATCGATCACCGAGGTCAGCTGCGAGACCACCGTAGACCCCAGCAGTTCCCGGTAGCCGTCGCGAGATGTCCCCCAGCGACCCAGGTGTCGCGCGATCATCGCGTTCAGCCCGAGGATCGGCGTGTACAAGGCGACCGCATCGGTCTGCCGCTCCAGGTGCGAAACCAGCGCGGCCACCGGCGTGCCCATCGAAATCCCAGCCACCACAACGGCAGTGGCCTGCGGCTGTGCCCATTGCACCACGGCGCGGACCTCGGACACCACCCGCATCATGCCCGCGACGTTGCCCAGTGGATCCATGTCCGGATACCGCGGCCAGTGGCGGCGCCGGCTACCGTGGCCGGGCTGAATGGGTAACGCGACGTTGTACCCCAGGCCGTATATCCGGCCGATTCGGCTCAGCAGCAGGTCTTCTGGGCCGCCCTGACCGGCGCCGTGCACCCATATCAGCCACGGTCGCGGCCCATCGCGGTGCCGACACAGATGCACCACCGCCCGCGCCGGTCCGCCCAGACCCTCGGCTTCCAGCGTTTTCGGTAACGCCGGGTCGTGCTCGAACGTCATTCGTTCGTACGTCAGACCCGCGACTCGCTGCCGTCGTAGCGAGCGAACCCGCAACGGCGCCGGGTCGCTGTGCGCGCGGTCGATGCCCAGCTCCGACAGTTCATCGGCCGCCGCGGCGCACTCACTCGGCGGACGCAGTGCGGCAGGGCGCCCGCCGAGCACCGAAAAACCGGACAGGACAAGCTCGTCCAGCATAACCTCACCGAACTGGCGCACACCGCGCGGCGACGCCGGGACCCAGCCGGTTGATTCGTTGAGGCCCGCCAGCGTGCGTGGCACCACCCGGGTCATCTCGCGGCTCAGATCCCGGGCGATGTCCGGAGCTCTCGTCACCCATGACATGTCGTCTCCCTTTATGCCAACTTGAAGCCGGTGTATCCGCCGGCCGCGATTTCATCGCAGCGGCGCCGGTATTCGGGGATCCCGCCGGTATAGCCCATATACATCCGTTTCGTCCCGGGCACGTTGCCGCCGTTGTACCAAGAATTGCAGCTCGGGTGGACCAGCACCGTCGGCGCGACCAGCGCGGTGGCGTGGTCGATCCACTCCTGCTGCGCCGCGCCCAGCGCCTCGATGGTGCGGATCTCGTTGGCACGCAGATAGGCGATGCAGTCGCCGATCCACTCCACATGCTGCTCGAGAGCGGCGACGAAATTCGCGGCGGCGCTGGGACTGGCCGGGCCCTGGATGGTGAACAGGTTCGGGAAGCCGGCAACCGCCAGCCCGAGATAGGACAGCGGCCCTGCGGTGCCCCAGAACTCGCTGAGCGACATCCCGTCGCGGCCGCGAATATCGATACGGGTCAGCGCCCCGGTCATGGCGTCGAACCCGGTGGCGTAGATGATCACGTCAAGTTCATAGTCATCATGCTCGGTGGCCAGGCCGGTCGGTGTCACCTCGCGGATCGGTGCCGTGCGCAGGTCGACGAGGGTGACGTTGTCGCGGTTGAACGTCTCGTAGTAGCCCTGGTCGATGATGGGTCGCTTGCACGCGAAGGGATGGTCGGGCACCAGTGATGCGGCCGTCTCGGGGTCCTTGACGATTCGGGCCACCGCCTCGCCGTACAGCTTCGCGGCCATCCGGTTGGCCTCGATGTCGAAGAAGACGTCACTCCAATTCAGCGCGCCCAGCACCCCGTTCTCTTCGATGGCACGCAGTTGCTCCTCGCGCGAGGCCGACTTCAGTGGCGGCCTGCCCAGCATCTTTAGCAGCACCGAGAAGGCGCTCAACCGCGCCGCGCCAATCGGGTGCGCCCGCTGGGCCGCGCGGATCTCGTCGTAGCGGGACTTCATCTCGTCCAACTCGCCGGGCTCGAAGCGCCGCACCAGCCAGGGCAAGGTATATGCGGGCGAACGCTGGAACACGTATAGCTGCAACGCTTCTCGCGCCACGACTGGGATGAGCTGGATACCGGTCGAGCCGGTGCCGACGACGCCGACCCGCTTTCCGGTGAGGTCCACGTCCTCCTTCGGCCAGCGACTGGTGAACAGCGACCTGCCGGCGAAGGTCGCCATCCCGGGGATGTCGGGTTCCAGCGGCGCCGACAGGATCCCGGAGGCGGCGATCACGAACGACGCCGTGAAATTCTGACCCGAGTCGGTTCGCACCGCCCACTGGGCGGCGTCCTCGTCGAAGGCCATCGCGACGACCGAGCTGGCGAACTGGATGTCGCGGCGCAGATCGAGCCGGTCGGCGACGAAATTCAGATACGCCTCGATCTCGGGTTGCGCCGGCATCGTCTCCGTCCAAACCCATTCCTGCTGAATCTCTTCGGAGAAGCTGTAGGAGTACTCGATGCTTTCGATGTCGCACCGCGCGCCTGGATAACGGTTGAACAGCCAAGTGCCGCCGACGCTTTCGGCCTTCTCCAACACCCGGGCCGGCACGCCGAGCTGCCGCAGCCGGTGCAGCATGTACAAGCCGGAGAATCCGGCACCGATGATGAGCACGTCGACGTCAGGCATCTAGGCCGCCCCGCGGGTGAGGGTGATCTCGGGAACGAGGCTATCGACACCGTTCATTGGCGGCGCCGTCATCGGGTCCGCGCCCCCGGTGCCGGCCGCCATGGACTCGACGTCTTTGGTGTCCAGAAACCGGCAATACCGTGCCTTGAGCTGCCGCAGCGCCTCGAGCTCGTCAGCCGCTTCAGTCATAAAGCTCCTTGCCGCCCGGGGAACGAACTGCTGAAATCTATACTGTAACGGACTTAGTATCAGCAGACAGACGGAGGAGCCGCCGTGAAGGTCCCGTTCACCTGGAAAGTCACCGGGTGGTTCATGGTCGGGTGGTCCCCGGAATTTCCCATCGGCGAGGCCCGACCCCTGCATTACTTCGGCGAGGACCTGGTCGCCTATCGCGACGAGTCCGGTGAACTGCACGTATTGGAAGCCCATTGCAAGCACCTCGGCGCCCACATCGGCCATGGCGGCAAAGTGGTCGGCGACTGCGTCCAGTGCCCCTTCCACGGCTGGCGCTGGGGCCCGGACGGCACCAATCGATACATCCCCTACCAACCCGACCGACCGAACCGGGCGCTGCGACTGCGGGTGTTTCCAGTCAAGGAGCAGTACGACTGCGTGTTCATCTGGCACCACCCGCACGGCGAGCAGCCGCAGTGGGAGATGCCGGACATCTTCCACAAGTTCCCCCAGTTCGAGACCGACCCGGCGGCCTACTACCGGGCGTATCCGGAGTTCTCCAGGCGTGCGGAGCACGAACCGGTGCATCCGCAGATCGTGGCGGAGAACGCCCCCGACAGCGCCCATTTCGAGTACGTGCACCACGCCACAGTGACGCCGCGAGTGCTGGATTGGAAGATCGTCGACCAGGAATGGCAATTCATTGCGGGCTGGCCGGACGCGTGCAGCGACAACCCCGAGGATCTGGCCCTGCGGTTCCACAGCCACTTGTTCGGTCTCGGCGGCGCCATCAGCGTCTTCGAAGGCGCCCAGAATCATCGGCTGATTTTCACCTGCACACCGGTCGATGACGAATGTTCGGACCTGTTCTATTCGATCTGGTGGCCACGAACCCCCGGCGACACCTCGGCCGTGCCTACCGGCAAGCTGCGCGATCTGATCGAAAACCAGTTCCTGTCCACGGTCTTCGACGATCTGGAAATCTGGCGTTACCAGAAGTACGTGGAACGTCCGGCGCTGTCCAAGGTCGACGCGAAAGGCTATATGGCGCTGCGGAAATGGGCGACGCAGTTCTACGACGTCCCGCCGGAAGTCAGCGCCTCCGCATGAGGCCTCAACTCGCCGATCTCGCGGCACCCCAGCACACCGCGTTCGTCACCCAGGAGTGCCAGGGCGCGGTCATCGGTCCGCACGCCGGGCTGGCGCTGCTCGCCGCGGAGGCACGCCGCGAGGCACTGCCCAACATCGCGCGACTGCTGCCGGCCGCGCGGGCAGCAGGCGTGCGCGTCGTGCACTGCCTGGTGCAGCGACGGCCCGACGGGTTGGGTTCCAACCACAACGCCAAGATCTTCACCCTCGGTCACGGTGAGGTCGATATCGAGCCGGGCTCGCCCGGCGCGTCGCTGCTGCCCGAATTAGGCCCTGAGCCAACCGATGTCGTGCTGAGCAGGTGGCACGGCGTGGGGCCGATGGGAGGTACCGACCTCGACGCGGTGCTGCGCAACCTCGGCGTGTCCACCGTCGTCGTGGTGGGGGTTTCGCTCAACATCGCGATCCCCAACTTCGTGATGGACGCGGTCAACGCCGCCTATCGCGTCGTCGTGCCGCGCGACGCGGTGGCGGGCATACCCACCGAGTACGGCGACGCGATGATCGCCAATACGCTGTCGCTGCTGGCCACCATCACCACGACTGACGATCTGCTCCAAGCCTGGGGGGCCCAGTGACGAACGCGCCCGAAACAGCACCCGAAACCCGTGGCGGCTTCCCAGAGGTCAGACCGGTTGAAGACGCACCCCCGGAACTGGGCCGGTTCGTAGCCGCGATGCACCGCCTTCAGGACTTGACCGTCTCCACCCGTCCGGACAGTGCACTGTGGGCCGCAGCGGCCGAGCACGTGGAAAACGCCTGCGCGTTAATGGATGGCCACCAGGTTCCAGAAACCGAGGCGGTGGCCGGCCGGGTGCTGAGTCTGCCCGGGCTGGGCCATCCCCTGCTGCCGCCTTGGCGGGTGATCGACTTCGGAGCCGACGGAGTCACCATGGCCGGCCACTTCACCCAGTCTCACGTGGGCGGAAACCGCGCAGTGCACGGCGGCATGCTCCCCCTGCTCTACGACTGGCTGTTGGGGATGGTCGTTACCGGCGCGAACATCCGACCCACCCGGACTGCGTTTTTGCATGTCGACTACCGCAAGATCACCCCGATCGACGAGCCCTTGACCGCGCGCGGCCGCATCACCGAGATCGAGGGCAGGAAGGTTTTCATCACCGCTAGCATGACGGCGGCCGATGGCACGCTGCTCACCGAAGCCACCGGCCTGATGGTCCGCCTGCTCCCCCACCAACCGTAATGTCGCGAGCAGACGCACAATCGCACTGAGCGAGCCTTGCGAGTGCGATTCTGTGTCTGCTCGGCAGGATAGGAGTCCAATGGAATTCACGGTGCCCGCGGTCGCTTCGGCGGTCGCGGCCAAGATCGGTGACCGGGAACTGGTGATCCAGGGTGAGCGGCGCTACACCTACGCGCAGATCCTCGAGCGGTCCAACCGACTCGCCGCGTATCTGCACTCGCGGGGATTGGGCTGCCACACCGAGCGATCCGCGCTTGCCGGCCACGAGGTGGGCCAGGATCTGCTCGGCCTCTACGCCTACAACGGCAACGAATTCGTGGAGGCGCTGCTCGGCTGCTTCGGAGCGCGAGTTGCGCCGTTCAACGTCAACTTCCGCTACGTCAAGAAGGAACTGCAGTATCTGCTGGCCGACTCCGGGGCGACCGCGCTGATTTACCATTCGGCGTTCGCGCCGCGGGTCGCCGAAGTGCTGCCGGATCTTCCGCGGCTGCGCGTCCTGATCCAGATCGCCGACGACTCGGGTAATGACTTGGTCTACGGTGCAGTGGATTACGAGACTGTGATCGCATCCAGCTCGCCTGAGCCCCTGCCGGTCCAGCACTCACCGGACGACCTGTATGTGCTCTACACCGGTGGCACGACGGGCATGCCGAAGGGTGTGCTGTGGCGCCAGCACGACATCTTCATGACGTCGTTCGGAGGTCGTAATCTCTACACCGGCCAGCCCGCCGGGTCCCTCGACGAGATCGTGGCGACGGCAGCTTCGGGCCCCGGCCCCAAGTTGATGGTGCTGCCGCCGCTGATCCACGGCGCCGCGCAGTGGGCGGTGATGACCGGGCTGACGACGGGACAGTCCATCGTATTCCCTTCGGTCGTAGATCATTTGGATGCCGACGACGTGGTGCGCGCCATCGAGCGGGAGCGGGTGTTCGTGGTGACTGTAGTCGGTGATGCGATGGCGCGGCCGTTGGTCGCCGCGGTCGAGAAAGGTATCGCCGACGTGTCGTCGCTGGCGATAGTCGCCAACGGTGGGGCGCCGCTGACGCCGTACGTCAAGCAGCGCCTGATCGACGTCCTGCCGAACGCCGTAATCGCCGACGGCGTCGGATCGTCGGAGACCGGCGCGCAGATGCACCACCTGTCGACGTCGGGGGCGGTGTCCACCGGGACCTTCAACGCCGGGCCGGATACCTTCGTCGCCGGCGAGGATCTGGGCTCGATCCTGCCGCCCGGCCACGACGGCATCGGCTGGCTGGCCCAGCGCGGCTACGTTCCGCTCGGCTACAAGGGCGACGCCGCCAAGACCGCCGCCACCTTTCCGGTCATCGACGGCGTGCGGTACGCGATCCCCGGCGACCGCGCACGCCAGCGCGCGGACGGTGCTATCGAGTTGCTGGGCCGCGACTCGGTCACCATCAACTCCGGCGGCGAGAAGATCTTCGCCGAAGAGGTCGAAAGCGCGCTGGCGTCGCATCCCGCGGTCGCCGATGTCGTCGTCGCCGGACGGCCGAGCGAGCGGTGGGGGCAGGAAGTCGTGGCCGTCGTCGCGCTCGTCGACGGCGCCCAGGCCGAAGCTGACGAGCTGGTGGCGCATGCGGCAAAGTCGTTGGCGCGCTACAAGCTTCCCAAATCGATCGTGTTCCGGACCGTCATCGAGCGCAGCCCGTCGGGCAAGGCCGACTACCGGTGGGCCCGCACGCAGGCTGAGACTGGGTGACGGGCCGTCGGCATTCGCACGCCGCCCATCTTGTCTACTGTAAGAATTACAGTACGATCTGACACAGCGACCACCCGTCCGATGCTAGAAGATCCCGGAGATCTCAGTGACGAGCCAAGTCCACGACGCGCCCGGCAGCCAAACCGTCGACCTGCGTGACCCGTATCCGTTCTTTGCCCACAAACGCGGGCAGGCCGGCGCATTCGCGGGCACCGTCATGGACTATTCCAAGACGCCGGAAGACTTTCGGCCCAGGTGCGAGTACTCCGCGATGTCGTTCAACGCGGTCAACACGGTGTTTCGCAACAACCAGGTCTTCACCTCGAAGTTGTACGACAAGACGATCGGGCTGTTCATGGGGCCGACCATCCTGGCAATGGACGGCAAGGAGCACCGCGAACATCGCAACCTGGTGTCGGCGGCATTCAAGTCCAAGTCGCTGGCCCGGTGGGAACCGACGATCGTCCGCCCGACCTGCAACGCGTTGATCGACGAGTTCATCGAGACCGGGCGGGCCGATCTGGTCCGGGATTTCACCTTCGAGTTCCCCACCCGGATCATCGCCCAGCTGCTCGGCCTGCCGGCCGAAGACCTGCCGATGTTCCGCAAGCGCGCCGTGGAGGTGATCAGCTACCACGTGAACTACGAACGCGCTTTCGAAGCGTCCGCGGCGCTGAAGGAGTACTTCCTGGTGCAGATCGAGAAGCGCAAATCCAAGCCGACCGAGGACATCATCGGCGATCTGGTCGCCGCGGAGATCGACGGCGAGAAGCTGAGTGACGAAGCGATCTACTCATTTCTGCGGTTGCTGCTGCCCGCCGGCCTGGAAACCACGTACCGCTCGTCGGGCAACTTGCTGTATCTGCTGCTGACCCACCCGGAACAGTTCGCGGCGCTGCGCGCCGACCGCGAGCTGATCCCGCAGGCGATCGAAGAGGGGCTGCGCTTCGAGACTCCGCTGACCACCGTGCAGCGGTACACCACCGAAGACACCGAGCTGGAAGGAGTCGCGATTCCCAACCGCGCGATGATCAGCGTATGCATCGGCTCGGCCAATCGCGACGAGCAACGCTGGGAACGGGCCGAGGAATTCGACATCTTCCGCAAGCACATGCCGCACATCTCCTTCGCGGCGGGCGAACACACCTGTCTGGGACTTCACTTGGCGCGCTTGGAAACTCGCGTCGCCCTGGAATGCCTGCTGAATCGCCTGACCAACATCGAGGTGGTCACCGACGAGGATCCGCACATCCACGGGCAGCCGTTCCGCTCCCCGACGGCCATTCCGGTGACGTTCGACGCGGCGTAACAGGGGGCAGACGATGATCAAAGTGATGGCAGGCATCCGTGTCCTCGAGCTTGCCCAGTTCACGTTCGTCCCGGCGGCGGGCGCCATCCTCGCCGACTGGGGCGCCGACGTCCTCAAAATCGAACACCCGGTGCGCGGTGACACCCAGCGCGGGTTCCTCAATATGGGCGGCATCCAGGTCAACCCGGACCGGCATCCGCTGATGGAACATCCCAACCGGGGCAAGCGCAGCGTCGGGATCGACGTCTCCACCCCGGGTGGCCGGGAAGTGCTCTACGAACTGGCCAAGACCTCCGACGTGTTCCTGACCAACTACATGCCCGCGCAACGGCGGAAGAACAAATTCGACGTCGAGCACATCCGCGCGGTGAACCCCGACATCGTCTACGCCCGCGGTTCGGCCTACGGCGACAAGGGACCGGAGCGCGACGTCGGGGGCTATGACGGCACGGCCTTTTGGACGCGCAGCGGCGTGGGGCATGCGCTGACGCCGGAAGAGTTGGGCGGCGCACTGGGACAAGGCATTCCCGCGTTCGGCGATTCCATCGGCGGCATGTTCATCGCCGGCGGCATCTCGGCCGCACTGCTGCATCGTGAGCGCACCGGCGAAGCCGTCGAGCTCGACGTGTCGTTGCTGAGCACCGCCTGGTGGGCGGCCGGCGCGAGCGTGACGCAGGGCATGGAGGCCGGCGAGGTCATGCGCACCTCGATGCCGGGGTCGGCAGCCCCGTCGGTGAACCCGTTCATGGCCAACTACACAACCTCCGACGGCGGCACCATCAACCTGTGCATCATCAGCCCGACCGGGATAATCCGCGACACCTTCGAGCACCTCGGTATCCCCGAGGCGGCCGACGATCCGCGCTTCGCCGAGGTGCTGCCACTGATACAGAACGCCGACGCCGCCACTGAGCTGATCGCGAAGGCCTTCGCCGGCAAGCCTTTCGACTACTGGCGCCAGCACCTGAAGACGATGAAGGGCCAGTGGGCGCCGTTTCAGAGTCTGCTCGATCTGGCCGACGACGAGCAGGCCATCGCCAACGACATGATCGCCGAAGTCGAGCTCGCCAGCGGCGGAGAACCATTCCGCGTGGTGCGCGGGCCGGTCCAGTTCAACCATGAGCCGCTGCAGACCATCCGGGCGCCGCAGGCGTCCGAGCACACCGAAATCGTCTTGATGGAGCTGGGGATGGATTGGGACCGTATCTCCGAACTGAAGGAATCAGGGGCTATCGCATGAGTGACGTTGCGATCGTTGGCGTGGGTCTGCACCCGTTCGGCCGCTTCGAGGGCAAGTCCGCGATGCAGATGGCCGGCGATGCGATCCAACTCGCGCTCGCCGACGCCGGCCTGGAATGGAAGGACATCCAGTTCGCGGTCGGCGGCAGCTGGACGGTGGCGAATCCGGACGCGATCGTCGGAATGGTGGGGCTCACCGGGATTCCGTTCACCGATGTGTTCAACGCGTGCGCCACCGCGGCCAGCGCGACCAAAGCGTGCGCCGACGGTATCCGGTTGGGCGACTACGACATCGGCATCGCGGTGGGTATGGACAAGCATCCGCGCGGGGCCTTCACCGAGGACCCGGCGCTGGTCGGGATGCCGAGCTGGTACGCCGAGAACGGGCAGTACCTCACCACCAAATTCTTCGGGATGAAGGCCAACCGCTACCTGCACGACCATGGCATCTCGGTCGGCACGCTGGCCAAGGTGGCGGCTAAGAACTTCCGCAATGGAGCGTTGAACCCCAACGCATTTCGCCGCAAGCCGATGTCCGAGGAGGCCATCCTCAACTCGCCGGTGCTGAACTACCCACTGACCCAGTACATGTTCTGCGCTCCCGACGAGGGTGCCGCCGCGGCCATCATGTGCCGCGCCGACATCGCGCACCGATTCACCGACAAACCCGTGTACGTTCGCGCGGTCGAGGTCCGCACCCGCCGCTACGGCGCCTACGAGGTGAACACCACTTACGCGCCGGTCGAGGAGGACGTCTCGCCGACGGTTTATGCCGCCAGGGCCGCGTTCGAAAAGGCCGGTGTGGCACCGGATGACGTCGACGTCATCCAGCTACAGGACACCGACGCGGGCGCCGAGGTGATCCACATGGCCGAGGCCGGATTCTGCGCCGACGGCGAGCAGGAAAAGCTGTTGGCCGACGGGGCAACCGAGATCACCGGAGCGATGCCGGTCAACACCGACGGCGGCCTGATCGCCAACGGCGAGCCGATTGGGGCGTCCGGGCTGCGGCAGGTACACGAGTTGGTGCGCCAGTTGCGCGGCGAGGCCGGTGACCGCCAGGTCCCAGGCTCGCCGCAAGTCGGGTTCGCGCAGGTTTACGGCGCACCCGGCACCGCCGCCGCCACGATCCTGACGACCTGAGTCAGCGCGTCGAGGGCGAAGACTTCTAGATAACCCCGCCGCTCCAGTCGGACCGGATAATGCCGTAATAAAGGGTGTCCATTCGTCCGCCGGCGGCTGTCCGCCACGCTTCGCGGAAAACGCCCTCCCTGATGTACCCGCAAGCTTCAAAGACCTTCTGCATCGGGATGTTGTCGCCGCGAGTGGTACCTGAGATGCG
>NZ_DATJYB010000044.1:0-2962 GCF_035499775.1 Mycobacterium sp.
AGCCTCACGTTGCCCGAATTGTTCCGCCACCCTCATACCTCCAAGTCTCCGGTACGACGACCCGCGCGGGGCAGCCGACGACGATGGAGAAACGGACTAGCCAGAGTCGAGCATCAAGGCAGGCTTCAGTCCCGCCAGCGGGGATGGTGGTCATCGCCGTGGTGTTCTTCCAATTTGGCCGGAGCCACAACCCCGACCCCGACGAACCCCCGCCCTTCTGCCGGCACCTCACGGCCTCGAAACCGAACAAGCTGCGTCCGCACAACGGCATTCATGCGCATCGAGCAACGCATGCCAGTCAGCCGGTCGAGTTTCGGTGTCGCGCAACCAGCTGAGAGAAGGTGTTCTTCGCGTGTTCGGCGTCACCACCGCGGGAAAAGACTAAGGACCGTTGCGGTCGTCGATGCGTTGCCTCACATCGCCGTTGGCTAGGGCTGTGGCGCCCAACCGGGTGGCGTTCCACTGCACGCCGCGATCACTGCTCTGCGTTCCCTGGACCAATTCGGCGTGCTCCAGCACCTGCATCGCCTCCCCTACCACTGCGTACAGTTTTTCCGCCGGCCGCGATACCTTGTTGGCGCCGCGATACCGGCGCAGGAGCCAGCTGACAAGCTGCAGGGTGTGGAGATCCTTGCCGTGGCGGGGTCCATCCGGGCCGAACGCCGGCATCAGCTCTGCGGCCAGGTCCTCCGGCGACAGCCCCATCAGCGACTCGAAATCACCTTGTGCGGCGTCCCCTTCGGCCGCGTGGTTCCTTTTTCGGAACAGTGCCAAGCCAGACCTCCAGTCAGGCCGCAGCCGTTCTAGGCCGGTCCTAGGCCGGTTCTAGTCGACGTTCACCGGTTCGTTCCATTTGGACAGCTGGACCTGGACGGTCCCGCCCCCGAGGTCCACGCTGGCCCGCACGAGGCGGTGTGAACCGTCGTTGGCAATCCACACGGTCGCCGGTCTCGAGCTTCTGGCACCGGGATCGAGCTGCTTGACGCTGTCCACCGGAAGGGTCGCGCTAGTTTTGTTGGTGTTGATCCCGTCGATCACCTCGGTGCCCTGCGGTTGCAGGTTGGTGACACCCCCCAGCAACTTGGTCACACCATTGATGGGGTCGATCAGGCGGGTGGCGGACAGATCGGTGACGTTGCCGAGATTGGTCCAGTCGTCGAACAGCTTCACCGAGATGTTGTCGTCCTTCACCCGGAACGGGACGCCCGACTGACCCTGATAAGTGCAGTCGCCCTTGGCGGCGAGCGGCTTGGCCCGCATGTCGACGTCGGCGCCGGTGATACCCAGCATGCTGTCGACCTGGCCGTTCGTCCGCATCGTCAGATGCACGCTGTTCAAAGCCTTTGTCGCGTCCAGCGCTTGCCGGATGTCGGTCTTCAGCGGCGAGTCGGGCTCGGAGGTGGTGGGACTATTTCCCGCGGACTCAGGTGTGGCAGACGAGCACCCCGACAGCCATAGCCCCAGGCAGACACCCAGCACCACCAGAACGACGGACCTCGCCGTCGATCTTCGATCTTTCATTCCATACCACCTCAATGATGTTCGCCCATGCAGCTTGCGCGGAGGGCGGTACCCAATCAAGCACTCGGGAGCGGACCCGGACGAGCTTGCTGGCTTTCATGATCGTACCCATCAAGAAAGCGCCGCGACCTTCTCCTGTTCGGGTTCGACGACCCGCGGCGTTCCATTCCCGGACCCGGAAGGCTGACTTTCCGGCATTTGCTGGGCCACATAGCTGGCGACGGCGGCAGCGGTCGGATGGTCGAAGATCAGCGTGGGTGGCAGGGTCAGCCCGGTAGCGGTCTTCAGCCGGTTGCGCAGTTCGACGGCGGTCAGCGAGTCGAAGCCCAGGTCGGGGAATTCGGCCTCGGGGTCGATGTCCTCGGGGGAAGGCCGGCCGAGCACCGCGGCGGCCTGCATGCACACCAGCCCCACCAGTAGCTCGCGTTGTTCGTCGGCCCCCAGCCCCTGAAGGCGTTGGGCCAGCGCCGACTTCGACTGGGCGGCATCGCCGCTGTCCTCGATCTGGCGGCGCCGCGGCCGGCGCACGAGCCCGGCGAACAACGGTGGCAACCCGCCGGTCTGGGCCAAGGCGCCCAAGGCGCCGCGGTCCAGGAGGGTGTCCACCATGAGCGGCTGATTGATCGCCAGCGAGGCGTCAAGAAGCTCTAGTGCCTGCTCGGGACTCATCGGCGCCAGTCCGCTCCGGCTCATCCGGGCCAGGTCGCGGCTGCTCAAGTGAGCGGTCATGCCGCCGGGCTGTTCCCACATGCCCCACGCCAGCGATATCCCGGCCAACTTCGCGGCCTGACGGTGAGCCGCCAGCCCGTCCAGGAACGAGTTGGCCGCCGCGTAGTTACCCTGCCCGGGTGCACCCACCGTGGCCGCGATCGAGGAGCACAGCGCGAACATCGCCAAGTCCAGATCGCGGGTGGCCTCGTGCAGGTTCCACGCCGCGTCCACCTTGGCCCGCAACACCGTGTCGATCCTTTCCGGCGTCATCAAGGTGATCACCGTGTCGTCGAGCACCCCGGCGGCGTGAATGACCCCGCGCACCGGCGGGAACTCGCGCGACAACCGGGCGAACAAACCCTGCACCGCGTCGCGATCGGCCACGTCACAGGCGACAACCTGGACCTGGGCACCGGCTTCGGTCAACTCGGCGGCCAGTGCGGCGGCCCCTTCCGCGCGATCGCCGCGTCGACTGGCCAAGACCAGATGACGCACCCCGTAGGCGTCGACCATGTGGCGGGCCAGCACGGCGCCGACCGCCCCGGTGGCACCGGTGATCAGCATCGTGCCGCCGGCCAGCCCGTCGGCCAGCGCCGACGGCATCGTCAAGATCACCTTGCCGATGTGGCGGGCCTGGCTCATGAACCGGAAGGCCGCCGGGGCGCAGCGCACATCCCAGGTGGTGACCGGCAGCCGGTGCAGGATCTGGCTGTCGAACAGTTCCTTCACC
>NZ_DATJYB010000045.1:0-38331 GCF_035499775.1 Mycobacterium sp.
CCCTCGCGTTAGGCTGAATCATGTCCGCAGACGATCCGGTAGCCGTGCTCAGCGAAGACGAGAGCTGGAGATTGCTATCCAGTGTTTCGTTAGGTCGATTAGCCACAGCGAAAGATGGTCAGGCCGAAATCTTCCCGGTCAACTTTGTAATCCAACGCCGGACCGTGCTCTTCCGAACTGCCCAGGGCACCAAGCTGTACAGCGCTGTGATGGGCGACCAGGCAACTTTCGAGGCCGATGACCACACTGACGCCGAGGGGTGGAGCGTGATCGTCAAGGGCAGGGCGCATCTGCTGTCGGCCGCCGCCGATATCCTCGACGCTGAGCAAGCGCCGATGCTGTCGTGGCCTGCAACGTGGAAGCCTCACTACGTCCGACTGGTCCCTTTGGAGATAAGCGGGCGGCGGTTCAGGTTCGGTCCCGCGCCGACCGGCCCGGTCCCGACGTATGAGCGCGCCTAACCGCGAAACGCCGACGGCCGGGCGCGGTTCACATACCGTCCCACCAAGACGGGATGAGAGCGAGGCTGCGCATCAGCAGACCCTCACCTCTGGTGATCAGCGATACGCCAGTCACGCTGGGCTGACCGATCGGGAAGTTTAGGTGCGGGTCGAGCATGGGCACGAACGGGTAGGTGGTCGGCATCATCGACTGCGGCAGCCAGCCCAGATCCACAGCGAAGGCTGTCACGCCCTGGACCGCGCCCGTGGCTAGGTCGGGGATGATCGTGAACGGATCGGGCAGTTCGAAGAAATGACCCGGCGTGGGAATGTTGGCATAGTTCCCGCTGGCGTAACCCATGTCCACCAACACCCTCAAGTCCGGCGTTAGCAAGTCGGCTATCGCATCGTCCCACGGGGGGATGACCAAATTCCGTATCGGAGTGACCAACGGCAGGTTCTGTGTCGGTATCCAGTAGTACGTCGTTTGACCGGTGTAACCCGGCGACGTCGGAAGCTGGACCGCAGCACCCAAGTCGGTCGGCGTGTAGACATGCGCGCCGAATGCAAACCCGAAGATCGCATTGATGTCCGATACCGGGTTCAGAATGTACTGCGGGAAGTTCGCAGCCATGTCGTATTGGTTCGTGTAGATCGCGGTTGGATATGGCGAGTCAGGTGGCGTTGCGCCATTGAGGTACATGTCTAGCCCTGGCACGTAAAAACCGACGAATCGCTCAAAAAATCCGCCGTCGGGATTGTTGGGATTGCCGGTCAGGATGAAGTGGAGCTGATCTTGCAACGGTGAGCCAATGCTCATCAGATGTCGTATCTCGTCTGTGGCCACCACCGAACTCTGCGAGGTAGTCCACACGGTGATGTTGGTGGCGTTGTTGCCCGCCTCAGCCTGGATTGCCTGGTCGAGGTACGGAACACCTTGACTGATCGACTGGCCCAAAGTCAGGTTGCCCAGGTGAGGTGAGAGTGGGAAGAACTGGCTCGGTTGCCACACCGTTCCGACACCACCTGGCAGGTTGTACTCCTGCGTGATCTGGGCAACGAGATAGGGGTTCACCACATTGGCTTCAGTACCGCTAAGGACCAGTGAAACCGCACCATTGATCGGAGCCGGGAGGGGTACTGGCGGCGTGACAGGCGGGCCGAAGAGCCCCTCGAAGAAGGGCACTAATGGCTGTTCGAGCCGGCCTACCACGTTGGTGAAGCCGATGAGCAGTTTCTCGTTTGCCTGTTGGATTGCCCGGTAAATCGAGCCCATAGCGCCGCCGGTAGCAGCCTGGGCTTGCGCGTTGATCGGGTCGAGCACGCTCTGTAAACGCGACGCCGCGGCGGCCTCGACAGTCGCATACGAGCCCGCGCCCGCGGTCAAGGCCTGCACGAACTCCTGATGAAACGCCGCCGCCCGCGCGCTGGCGACCTGAAAGGCCTGGCCGTGCGCCCCAAACAGCGCCGCAATCGCCGTAGACACCTCATCGGCGCCCGCGGCCAGCAGCCCCGTCGTCTGGGCCGCCGCCGTCGCATTGGCCCCGCCGATCGCGGAACCAAGACTCGTCAAATCCGAAGCCGCCGCCGCCAAGGCCTCCGGCTCCACGACCACCAACGACATCTCACACCTCCCAAACACGACGTGACCAAGACGTCACACCGAGCTGGAACTCCGATCCCCAGCAAGGGAATCGGCAGGGGAAAATGCTACCTCGGTGCCGCAGAGATAACCGGGCTTCGGCAAGTCTTGCGGCCGCGGCGGTCGGCCCTTACTCGCCCGCGGATCTCTCGTCGGGCGCCGAGCTGGAGGTATCGGACGGCGAATCGGAGCCTTCCTCGGGTTCATCGACAGATGCGGCTTGCGGTGGTTGTTTGTCGCCTTCTGGTGGCGGCTGTTCGGCGGTGGTCACGCATCCTCCGTCCAAGTGGTATGCGTCTTGTGTTGTCAGCTACCCGGTTCGCAGCGCGGCAATCAGATCGGACGCCACGCAGCACGACTCGCGAACTCAGCAGAGCGCCTTCGACGAAACCGCAACCACCCGCGCCGCCTTTACCCAAGTCCTGCCAAAGCACAGCCAGGCGGGTACGCTGCCATCCGCCAGCACACGCGCCCCGGCGCGGGCAACGTAACGAGGAGAGCGCCCGATGAGTGTGCGTAACAGCCTGCAGCCCAACCGATTCGGACAGGGTAAAGGGTACTTCCGCCGGGTGGTGGCGGCATCGATGGCCGGCACCGTCGTGGAGTGGTACGAGTTCTTCCTCTACGGCACCGCGGCAACGCTGGTGTTCGGCAAGGTGTTTTTCCCCAAGGGTGGCAACGAGCTCGACGCAATCCTCGCCGCCTTCGTGACGTACGCAGTCGGCTTCGCCGCCCGCCCGCTGGGCGGCATCGTTTTCGGCCACCTCGGTGACAAGCACGGCCGCAAGAAGTTGCTGCAGTTCAGCCTGCTGCTGGTGGGTGCGGCCACCTTCCTGATGGGGTGCCTACCGACGTTCGCGCAGGTCGGCTATTGGGCCCCGGCGCTGCTGGTGGTGCTGCGCTTCGTCCAGGGATTCGCCGTCGGCGGCGAGTGGGGCGGCGCGGTACTCCTGGTCGCCGAGCACAGCCCTAATTCCAGCCGCGGCTTCTGGGCGAGTTGGCCGCAGGCCGGTGTACCCGGCGGGAACATGCTGGCCACGGTGGTGCTGCTGGTTCTCACCGCGACGCTGTCCGACGCGGCCTTCCTCAGCTGGGGCTGGCGGGTCGCGTTCTGGTTGTCGGCGATCGTCGTGCTGATCGGCTACTACATCCGCACGAAGGTCACCGACGCCCCGATCTTCGTCGAAGCACAGCAACAGGCCCAACAGGTCAAGGCGTCCTCGCTGGGCGCCATCGAGGTGTTAAAGCGTTACCCGCGTGGCGTTTTCACCGCCATGGGGCTGCGTCTGGGAGAGAACACCATGTACTACCTGGTGGTCACCTTCTCGATCACCTATCTCAAGGTGCACGTCCATGCGAACACCGTGGCCATCCTGCGCTGGCTGTTGGTCGCGCACGCCGTGCACTTCGTGGTCATCCCCCTGGCCGGCTATCTCAGCGACCGATTCGGCAGGCGCCCAATCTATTTCGTCGGCGCTGTGGGCGGCGGCGCGTGGGGGTTCTTCGCGTTCCCGATGATGGACAGCCGCCACAACATGATCATCATGTCGGCGATCGTCATCGGCCTGGTCTTCCACGGCTGCATGTACGCACCCCAACCGGCGGCCATGGCGGAGATGTTCCCGACCCGAATGCGGTACTCCGGGGTGTCGCTGGGCTACCAGGTGACCTCCATCGTGGCGGGTTCGCTGGCGCCGATCATCGCCGTTCGCCTGCTCGAGACCTATAAATCCGCGGTGCCCATCGGCTGGTATCTGGCGGCAATGACGACGGTGACCGCCGTCGCCGTGCTGGTCGCCCGCGAGACCAAAGGCGTGGATCTGGCGGCCATCGACCTCGCCGACGCGACCCCACGCGTCCCCGCCGCGGCGACCCAAACAGCCTGACTCGGTAACCCGGCGCAATCAGCAAACCAACCAGACCTAGGGGGCAGGGCTGTTTTCCCAGTTCGGCCGCTTCATTCTGGTACCGATAACCAAACTCGCCAGACATGTTTGTCAAGGCCCGCGGATGGTAATGCACCCTGGGAGACTGGCGCGTCAGCCGGCTGATGCGCCCGTCTAGGTCCCGTCGGTTCAGCCCGAGAGCCGACGGGGCCGCTACTTCCTCCTCCGGGCGCGACCGATTTTCCGACGGACGATTCGATCTGTTGTACGGTGCGGCATATGGACGGCTCGACAAGCGTGTGGATTCTCGGCGGCTACCAGAGCGACTTCGCTCGCAACCTCACCAAAGAGAACCGCGACTTCGCGGCGCTGACCGCGGAGGTGGTCGAAGACACCCTGGCCTCGGCCAAGGTGGATGCTGCCGACATCGGAGTCGTCCACATCGGGAATGCCTTCGGCGAGATATTTGCCGGCCAGGGTCATCTCGGGGCCATGCCGGCGACGGTGTGCGACGACCTGTGGGACACCCCGGCCTCGCGCCACGAAGCCGCATGCGCCTCCGGCAGCGTGGCCACCCTGGCGGCCATGGCGGACCTGCGGTCGGGTGCCTACGACAGCGCCCTGGTGGTGGGCGTCGAGCTGGAGAAGACGGTGCCCGGAGACACCGGGGCCCAGTATCTGGGCGCCGCCGCGTGGACCGGTCACGAGGGAGCCGGCGTGCGCTACCTGTGGCCGTCGATGTTCGCTCAAGTCGCCGACGAGTACGACCGACGCTACGGCCTGGACGACACGCACCTGCGGGCCATCGCCCAGCTCAACTTCGCCAACGCGCGCCGCAACCCCAACGCCCAGACCCGCGGATGGACAGTCCCCGACCCGATCACCGACGACGACGCGACCAACCCGATCACCGAAGGCCGGCTGCGCCGGTTCGACTGCAGCCAAATGACCGACGGCGGAGCGGGATTGGTTCTGGTCAACGACGCCTACCTGCGCGATCACCCCGACGCGCGACCGATCGGCCGGATCGACGGCTGGGGACATCGCACCGTCGGTCTGGGTCTGCGCCAGAAGCTGGAGCGCAACGTCGACGATCCTTACGTCATGCCGCAGGTGCGCGCCGCGGTGTTGGACGCGCTGCGGCGCGCGCAGGTCACCCTCGACGACGTCGACGGGTTCGAGGTGCACGACTGCTTCACGCCCAGCGAGTACCTGGCGATCGACCACATCGGGCTGACCGGCCCGGGGGAATCGTGGAAGGCCATCGAAAACGGTGAGATCGAGATCGGCGGCCGGTTGCCGATCAACCCCAGCGGAGGACTGATCGGCGGCGGGCACCCGGTCGGCGCTTCCGGTGTGCGGATGCTGCTCGACGCGGCGAAACAGGTCAGCGGCACCGCCGGCGATTACCAGGTCGAGAACGCAAAGACCTTCGGCACCTTGAACTTCGGTGGCAGCACCGCCACCACCGTGAGTTTCGTTGTAAAGGCGCATCACGATGCACGTTGAACTCGTCGGCAAGTACCTGTCGACCCTGCCCGAGGACGACGACCACCCCTATCGCACCGGTCCGTGGCAACCGCAGACCAGCGAGTGGGACGCCGACGACCTGACCGCCGTCGAAGGAGAGATCCCGCACGACCTGGACGGTATCTACCTGCGCAACACCGAGAACCCGTTACATCCGGCGTTCAAGCTCTACCACCCGTTCGACGGCGACGGCATGCTGCACGTCGTAGGTTTCCGTGACGGAAAAGCCTTCTACCGCAATCGCTTTATCCAAACGGAAGGCTTCCTGGTCGAGAACGAGGCGGGCGAACCGCTGTGGCCGGGACTGGCCGAAGCGGTGCAATTCGCCAAGCGCGAAAAGGGTTGGGGCGCACGCACTCTGATGAAGGACGCGTCGAGCACCGACGTCATCGTGCACCGCGGCATTGCGCTGACCAGCTTCTACCAGTGCGGTGACCTCTACCGTGTCGACCCGTACTCGGCCACCACGCTGGGCAAGGAATCCTGGAACGGGCATTTCCCGACCGACTGGGGCGTCTCGGCGCATCCCAAGGTGGACCACAAGACCGGGGAGCTGTTGTTCTTCAGCTACAGCAAGCAAGACCCTTATATGCGTTACGGTGTGGTGGACCAGAGCAATGAACTGGTCAACTACGTCGACATCCCGCTGCCCGGGCCGCGACTGCCGCACGATATGGCGTTCACCGAAAACTACGCGATCCTCAACGATTTCCCGCTGTTCTGGGATCCGCGACTGCTGGAGCACAATGTGCATCTGCCGCGCTTCTATCCCGACATCCCGTCGCGCTTCGCGGTGCTCCCTCGTCGTGGCGGAACCGCCGACATCCGCTGGTTCGAGGCGGATCCGACATTCGTGCTGCACTTCGTCAACGCCTACGAGGACGGTGACGAGATCGTGCTCGACGGCTTCTACGAAAGCGACCCGCAGCCACTCGACACCGGGGGCTCGCCCAGTATGGGACCCATGTGGGACAAGGTCTTCCGCTTCCTGGCGCTGGACCGCCTGCAGACCCGGTTGCACCGGTGGCGACTCAACCTACTCACCGGAGCCGTAAAAGAAGAGCAACTGTCGGACTCCATCACCGAATTCGGGACCATGAACCCCGACTACGCGAGCGGTCAATACCGCTACGCCTACGCTGCTACCGGTAAGCCCGGGTGGTTCCTGTTCGACGGACTGGCCAAACACGACGTCCGCACCGGAAACTGCGAGCGCTACTCATTCGGTGACGGTGTGTACGGCAGCGAGACGCAGATGGCTCCGCGACTCGGCAGCAACGGCGAGGACGACGGCTACCTGGTCACCCTCACCACCGACATGAACACCGACGCGTCGTATTGTCTGGTGTTCGACGCCGCCCGGGTCGCCGACGGGCCGGTGTGCAAACTGCAACTGCCCGAACGAGTTTCCAGCGGTACACATTCGGCGTGGGTAGCCGGCGCAGAGCTGCGGCGCTGGAATACCGAAGACCCGCCGCTGTAACCCCACTACATACATCTAGCAATGGACAACGATATGCCCCGACGGAAAACACACTGGCCCAGGGAATTGGCGTCGATCGGTGCCATCCGCTTCGCTCGTCGCACCTCGAACTTCGAAGCGACGGTACGGTTTTACCGCGAGCTGGTAGGCCTGCCGCTCTTCGAGACGTTCGAGGGCAGCTACGGCAGCAACGGCGCGATCTTCGGCCTGCCCAGCTTCAACCTGACGATGGAGATCGTGGAGGCCGTCGACGATGTCGCGGTGGACAACCACGAACAGCTGTGCCTGTACTTCCCCGACCGGGAGGCGCAACAGCTGGCGATCTCGCGCCTGCGGGCGGCGGGAGCGGAGCCGGTGGAGCAGCACCCGTACTGGGAAGCCACCGGAGCCGTCACCTACCGCGACCCCGACGGGCGCGAAGTGGTGTTCGCGCCCTTCGTGTTCGGCGTCAACGAGCCGGGCGCCAGCTTCGTTTCAGGCAAGCACGAGTTCCCGTGCTGAGACGTTCACCGGTTGGGTCTGCGGGAAGTCAGCGCCGCGATCACTGACCAAATCGAGCACGCCACCGCGGCGACCGTGCCGGCCACGCCGACATAAAGGCCGTATTCGGCCGACACCGCCGCGCCGACGTGGACCTTGTAGTACAACACCGTGAGCCCCACCATAAGCAGCGAAATGAGCAGCGCGGCAAGCGAAGCGATCCGCACCGACAGACCACGGCCGACCATCGCGCCGGCCACCATCAGAGTCGAGGACAGCAACACGATGAGTTGGCCCGCGCCGAACCCCCGTGCGAGTGGCAAATAGCCGTGGGTGCCTCCGATGGCGCTGGCCCAGCCCCCGCCTTTCTCCGAGGTCGTCAGCCACGGCAGCCATGCGCTGATCAAAACGGCCAAGCCGAAGAACGCCACCAGCCAGCCGGGGCGCAGGCGGCGAGTCATGATTGCGACATTAGCTCATCGCCTCCGCCCATGCGATATGCCCTTCGAAACCAAGCGAATTCGCCATCGCACGATACCGGTCGCGGTAGTCCTGGTAGGCCGCTTCATCGCCATGTGCGCGCGCCAGCAGTGCCCGCAAGCGCAGCAGCCAGATGTCCAGCAAGACAAACCCAGGTTCGGTCGGCACCGCCGCCAGCCGATCGATCGCCGCCTGCGCTTCCTGGAGGTCGCTGGCTGTGCCTTCCTGCAGCAGCGCTTCGACCAGAACCGCGGTGGCCGGCCCATAAGACATCATGTGGCCGGAGGCGAACTGTGCGTCGAGTGCAGCCCGGGACAGTTCGATCGCGCCGACCAGATCACCCGTTCGCGCCTTCTCCCTCGCGACAGCGGTGTCGACTATTGGCGCCGCCATCCTGGTGAAGCGTCCGTCCACGGCGGCCTCTCGAGCCGCGGCAAGCAGGACGTAGCCGTCGTTGCGTTGCGGACCGTCGTCAGCCACGAGGGTGACACCGCGAAACAAACGAGCGTAGGCCAGGGTGAAATCGTGGCGGGATTGCTGCGCAATCTCGAGCATCTCAGCCGTCTCCTGTCGGGCTGCCGCATCCGGCAGCAGCACCTGCTCAGGGAAGGCGAGAGAGTATTTGAAGTTCAGCGACACGGCGCGAGTCGGCGCGTCAAATGCGCGGAGCATCGTCGCCGCCGTGTCGATATCACCCCTCCATCTGGGATCTCCGAGGCAACACCGCGCGCAGCCCCGCAGCATGATCGCCGCTGAGAGCGGAGAACCGAGAATGATGTCGCCCTTGACGGGGTCGCCGTCGGCCAAGTCGATCATCCGCTGCGTCAGCCGCAATGTCTCGGACAAATCGCCGGTCCGGTACTTGGCGCCGACAGAGGTGTAGAGCAGTCCGAGCGCCAGTGTCGGGTCGTCGATTGACTCGAGCAGGCTCACCAATTCCGAACCCAACAGCGATGCTTCACGCAAGCGGGCGTGAACGACCAACGTCGACACGCGCCCGGCCATCCCCATCGCCAGTGACACCCTGTCACCGGTGGCGAGAGCGAGTTCACTCAGTTCGTCGAAATTGGTGTCGGACATGGCACCGCCGGAAAGAAAGGCGCTCGCGCACAACAGCCTTCGTGATGTGATCCGCATCGCGGGACGCCCGCTGTCGGCACCGGGCAATTCATCGGCGATGTGTCGCGCCCGCTGCCAACTCGAACGCGCGGCGGTCAGGTCACGGTGGGTCAGCCACGTGCCGGCCCGCATATGCCAGTCGAACGCCACATGGAGATCGCCTGCCGCCTCGCGGTGTTCAGCGATCAGGGCCGAGTTCTCGTCGGCCAAGTCCGGCTCGTGTTGTTCGATCGTGATGGCCAGTCGACGGTGCAGTTCGGCGCGATCCGACTTGAGCTGCGACTCATAGGCGACGGTGCGAATCAGCGGATGCCCGAAGGCATATTCGATCTTCGGGGTGAATCCGACCTGGTCGATCAGCTCACTGTTGAGCAGCTCGTCGAGAGACGGGTCGATTCCCAACGCCGCCAACAACTCCGGGGTGAAACGTGATCCGATGACCGCCGCGGCATTGAGCGTCCGTTTGGCCGCAGAGCTGAGTCTGTCGACGCGTGAGGCAATGGCCGCCTGCAGCGTCGCCGGCACATTGATGTCGGCAACCTCACTCTGCAGCTGGTAGGAACCTTGCGCGCCACGGATCGAGCCTCGCTCGGACAGATCGCGCACGATCTCCTGGGCGAAAAACGGGTTGCCGGCGACTCGTTCGGCGATTAGTTCAGTCAACCTGTGCACCGAGGCGTCGTCACCGAGTAGCTCACCGATCAGCGTGACCGACTGCGCGGGGTTGAGCGGCCGTAAGGTGATCGTCTGGGTACCGGAGATCGCGGCCAGCGCGCCGCGATACTCGGGGCGATAGGTGATCAACACCATCGTGGGGGTTTGCGGTGTCACCGCCAAATAGTCGGCCAGCATCGACTCGCTGATCTCGTCGATCCAGTGGGCGTCCTCGACCAAAAACAACACAGGCTCGCGCCGGGCCAGCGACGCGGCATTGACCAGCACGGTCAGCCGCCGCCGTCGTGCGCCGGCCTCGACGCTGGGCAACTCGATGTCGGGATCGGCGATGCCCAGCAGGTCATCCATCAGCAGCAGATCTTCGGGATCGGCCGGACCGATTCGGGCGCGGACCTGCGCCCGGGCCGCCTCGTGCTCGAGGCCTTCGACGCCCAGCGCGCTGCGCAACAGGGCGGTGACGGCGTGGAAAGGGACGTCGCTGGTATGGGATTCACAGTAAGTGGCGGACACCTGAACGCCTCGGCTTGCTGCCAGTGCCCCTGCTTCCCGCAGGATACGGCTCTTGCCGATACCCGGAGGTCCAACGACGCCGACAACACACCCAGCCCCAGCGATGGCCTCGTCGAGAATCGCGTTGATGGTGCTCAGTTCCCACGTGCGCCCGACCAGCCGCGGGTCGCTGCGCCAGCGTTGATCGCGCGTCGTCGCGATCAAGCGGCGCGCGGATACCGGGTCGGTGGCACCTTTGATGTGCACCAGCTCCGGATCGGCCAGCACCGCAGCACATTCGACCAGCCTTGCGGTGGATTCGCTGAGCATCACTCCGCCCGGCGGTGCCACCGACTCCATCCGCTGGGCCATCCCTACCTGCTCGCCGATCGCGGTGTAACCCAAAGCGCCGGAACCGATTTCGCCGGCAATTACCTGACCCGAATTCAGGCCCACCCGCAACTGCAGATTCAGGCCGTCGCGTCGTCCGACCTCACCCGCCACCCGCTGCGCCTCGTCCTGAATCCCCAGGGCCGCCAGGCATGCCCGAAAAGCATGATCCTCCAACGCAACCGGCGCACCGAACACCGCCATGATCCCGTCGCCGGTGAACTTGTCCACCGTGCCACCGAACCGCCGCACCACCGCCGACGCCGCCGTCACCAGCTCAGTCATGATCTCGCGCAACCGTTCGGGACCCAGCGCCGCCGCGATATCCATCGAATGCACCACATCGGCGAACAAGACGGTGACCTGCTTGTACTCCGCCGATCGGCTGACCTGTGTGACCGGTGCGCCGCACTCGTTACAGAACTTGGAGTTCGGTGGCAGTTCGGTACCACAAGCAGCGCACGCCAATCCTGCTGCCGTCATCGCGCCCGCTACCAGTTAACAACGCCGCGCACCGCCCAGGCGCGGGCCGGGAGAGTGAAGGGTCGGTCCGGACCGCCATCCAACAAGCGGTCGCGCAATCGCGATTGCAGGGCCTGTCGCTTGGGTTCAGACAGTGAGACCGTAAACGACCCGGCTGGCCCCTGACCGGCCCGAAATGGCTGCCAGTAATCGTCGAAAGACCTGAAGACCGATTCGATGGTCAATGGCTGCTCCTGAACATCCCCCAGCCCCTGGGCACGCCATAATTCAGCCAGCTCGCCACGCCTACTCAGCGGCATGCGGCGTTCATCCCTAGACGCCGCGTCTGGAATCAGCGCGACGGCCTCATCCCAGAATGTGCGAAGCATGCCCATTGCGTCGCCGTAGTCCCAAACCGCCGCTGCGACAACGCCGTTAGTGCGAGTGACGCGGATCATCTCACGCAGCGCAGTGACCGGTTCGTCCAGGAAGTTCAGCACCAGCATCGACAACGCCCGGTCAAAGGTGGCGTGGGGGTACGGCAGCGTCTGGGCGTCGGCCACCTCGAAGCGCACGGCGTAGCCAGCTGCGCGCCCCTGGGCGCTGCGGACGTAGGCCTCGCAGGGATCGACACCGGTCACATCCACCGACCCGATGTCCGCAGCCGCATGTGCGAGTGCCCCGGTGCCACAACCCACATCGAGCACAACGCAGCCCTCACCAACCTGGGCGAAAGCCAGAAACGGCGGTGCGAGCAGACGGCTCCAGCGACCCATGAACCGCTCATAGCCGTCGCTCTCAGAGAACATGGCCTGCTGTGTCATCGCCTCATCTTCGTCCCAGCTGCCGATCGGCTTGCGCCGGAATCCATGCTCTCAGCACAGTTCGCAAAACTCGCGGCATGGCCAAGCACCCCGCTTCCTGGGACCGCTTTGCCAGGTCAACATGTAACCCCTAGAGAAATAACCAGCTCGGCGAACAACACCGTCACCTGCTTGTACTCCGCAGGCGCTCTAGACGCCGCTATCGGCGACCCGCACTCGTCGCAGAACTTCGCGGTGGCCCGCAGCACGGTGCCGCATGTCGCGCAGGCGTCGGTCGACACCCGGTCAGAATAAGGCCCTCACGTCTGCAACGACGACAAATTGAACACCGCCCCCGTCGGATCGGCCGCCGCGGCGAGCCGCCCGTAGGGCGTGTCCTCAGCGGATCGCAGCACGGCACCGCCGTTGTCGGTGATCAGCTGCAGCGTCTTGTCTACGTCCTCTGCGCCGAAGAAGATCGTCCAATTGGACGACACGCCGTCCGGGAGAAGGCTCGCGCCGTCCATCACGCCCAACAGCTGTTGGTCGCCGAACCACGCTGTGGTGTAGCGGAATTCGTCGGTGTCGGACACCGACTCCGTCCGCCACCCGAAGACCTCGCGGTAGAAATCGACGGCCGCGCCATGGTCCCGCGTGGTCAACTGATGCCAGACCGGCGCACCGGCTTCGCCGACCAGCTCGAAGCCGCGATGCTCCAGCGGCTGCCACAAACCCAACATCGCCCCCGACGGGTCGGTAGCCATGGCCATGAAGCCCTTTGCGGGCACCTCCATGACTCCCATGCACGTCGAGCCGCCCGCCGAGGTCACTGCGGATGTGGTTGCGTTGATGTCGGCGGTGTGAAAGTAGGTGCTCCAGCCGTCTGGCGCCTGGAACTCGGGGTTGTTGGCCATCAGACCGGCGACGGGATTTCCGTCCTTGGCTGCGTTGATGTACCCGCCATATTCGGGTCCGGCGGACTCGAACGTCCAGCCGAACACCGCGCCGTAGAAGTCTTGGGCACGGTCGACGTCGGACGACGCCAGGTCGATCCAGCAGGGAGCGCCCAGCGGCGTGTTGTTTCGGGCGGGCACGGCGACCTCCTCAGTAGTGGGTTCACAGTTATCGACCGGCGCCGGGCCGAAAAATCATCGCACCGAGCCAATGACCGTGCCCCTCACCGCGCC
Source organism: Mycobacterium sp. (assembly GCF_035499775.1). Lineage (GTDB taxonomy): Bacteria > Actinomycetota > Actinomycetes > Mycobacteriales > Mycobacteriaceae > Mycobacterium. The sequence continues at coordinate 13,067 of NZ_DATJYB010000045.1, forward strand.
GGCTTGATCGCCAAGACCTGATCCACCCCCATCCGGCCTTCCTCGAACGCGAGCCGCCCGCCGGCCAGATACAACCGCCAGACCCGGGCGACCTCCTCGCCAACAAGCGCCACGAAGTCGTCGAACCGCCCGTCCAGAGTCTCCATCCAGTGCTCGGCGGTCCGCGCGTAGTGCTCACGCATCGCGCCGACAGAACGGATCTCGAAGCCCGCGTCCTGCAGGTAGCGCAACGTCTGCCAGAGCGGGCGCATGTGCATGTCCGGTGCGATGTAGGCCTCGATGAACGCGCCGCCCCCGGGCGCCGCATCGGATCGCCGCGACATCTGCTGCAGCACCAGCCTGCCGCCCGGCTTCAGCGCGCGGTAAAGGATGCCGGCGTACAGCGGATACAACTCCTCGCCCACGTGTTCGCCCATCTCGACAGAAGCAACGGCGTCGAATCCCCCTGCTGCCGAGTCGAAGTCGCGGTAATCCTGCAGCCGCACGTCGACGCTGCGGTCCAAGCAGAATTCGGCGGCGCGGGCTTCGACGAAGTCACGCTGCTGCGCGGACAGCGTGATCCCGGTACAGTGCACGCCGTAGCGCTGCGCGGCGAAAACGATCAACGAACCCCACCCGCAACCGACATCCAGCAGCTTCATCCCCGGCTTCAATGCGAGCTTGCGGCAGATCATCTCCAGCTTCGCGGTCTGCGCATCGTGCAACGGCAGGCCCTCGCGGGTGAAATACGCACACGAGTAGGCCATGTGGTCGTCGAGCAGCAGTCGGTAGAAGTCGTTGGACAAGTCGTAATGGTGGGCGATCGCGGCCGAATCACGCCCCCGCGTGTGTAACCGGCCGGACAGCCTCGCCTCGCTGACCGGGGCCGGCGGCGGCAGGCCCAAAGCTCCCAGCCGCACCGCGCGCACCACGGCCCGCGCTCGGACGCCCAGCGAAATCGACTCAGCCGCAACAGATCTGGACATCTGCCAGGCCCGCCGCAAACCGTCTGTCAAGTCTCCGTCGACGTCGATGTCCCCGGTCACGTACGCCCGTGCCAGGCCGAGTTCTCCTGGGCGCCAGAGCAATCGGCGCAGTGCCCGACGGGAGCGCAGCACCAGCACGGGGCCATCGGAACCACCGGCCTCGCTGCCATCCCAAGCGCGGATCCGAACTGGCGGGTCAGTGCCGACAGTGGTTCGAAAAAGGTCCGCCAGCCGATCAGCGACTGAGACCACGGTTGCCGTTCATGCCCGGATCGGGGCCGGTGAACACCCTGACGAAGTTCTGCAGCGACTCGCGGATATCGCTGCGCAGCGCGGCGGCGACGATCATGCCGATCGGCCCGAAGAGCGCCGGGCCACCGAGGTGCACGTTGAAGCTGACGACGGAGCCGTCGTCCTTGGGCGTGACCTTGGCGAGCAACTTGACCTTGACGCCACCGACACCGTCACCGTTGAGCGTCATGGCTTCCGGCGGCTTGTAATGCACGATCGTCCATTTGATCCGGTTCGGCATGCCCTTGACCTCGACATACGACTCGATGACCGTGCCCTTCTGCAGGACCTCGGGCAGCTGGCTGCGCCAGACCCGGTGGATGGTCAGCCAATCCTTGAACCGGGACAGATCCGAGGCGTGCTTCCAGGCCTGCTCGGGTGGCAGGGGCACGTCGATCGATCCGGACAGCTTCGCCATGCGCTCAGTGTTGGTCGCCCTGCTCGCCTGGTTTGCCCTGGTCGCTGGGGCCGGCGGCCTTCTTTGCCTGTTCCTGCACCTTGTGGATGGTGTCGGAGTACTTGCCCTGCGTCTTGGCGTCCACGAACTCGCCGGCCTTGTCGATGGCCGTCTCGACCTTGTCGGCGTTCTGCGCCAACAAATCTTTTGCCTTGTCCAGGAATCCCATGCCGTGTCCTTCCCCCGGGCCTGTTTTGCCGGTCAACCCTACCTGCGCCACAACTGCGGCTTCATCCCAAGCATCCTGGCCCGAATCCACCACATCGCCTCGATCGCCGCCGCACCGAGCACGCCGATTCCCAGCGCGGTCGCCGTCACCCACAGATTCGACGGGTCGAGCATGAACTTCTTCTGGGACCACGGCAGGCTGAAGATCACCAGATAGGCCAGCCCGGAGACGATCACCAGCGCCAGGCGCCACCACTGGTAGGGGCGCGCCACCACGGCGAGCACCCAGATCGCGGTCACCAGCAACGTGATCAGCGCCCCGGTCGACGCCTGGTCCTGTTGCACCCACGAGGCGTTGCGGCCGTGGTAGGCCGCCAGGTAGGAGGCGAACGTCGCGGTCCCGACGATGAGTCCGGACGGCAGCGCCGAGGTCAGCACCCGCCGCACGAAGCCGGGATAGGCACGCTCGCTGTTGGGCGCCAGCGACAGGATGAACGCTGGAATTCCGATGGTGAACCAGGCCGCGATGGTGACGTGGATGGGCTGGAACGGATACAGCAGCGGGTCGGCGTGCAGCGGCTTGGCGAACAGGCACTCGATACCCACCAGCAGCGCCAGCAGCGCCGAGTACACCGTCTTGGTCAAGAACAGGTTGGCCACCCGCTCGATGTTGCCGATCACCCGCCGGCCCTCGCCGACGACATACGGCAGGGTGGCAAACCTGTTGTCCAGCAACACGATCTGCGCCACCGCGCGCGACGCCGGGCTGCCCGCGCCCATCGCGACGCCGATGTCGGCGTCCTTGAGGGCCAGCACGTCGTTGACGCCGTCGCCGGTCATCGCCACGGTGTGCCCACGCGATTGCAGCGCGTGCACGATCGCGCGCTTCTGGTCGGGCCGCACCCGGCCGAAGGTGGTGTGGGACTCCAGCGCGTCGGCAAGTTCGTCTTGGTCGGTGGGGAGTTGACGCGCGTCCATCGTCTCCCCGTGCAGCCCGAGCTTTCCGGCCACCGCGCCCACCGACACCGCGTTGTCACCGGAGATCACCTTGACCGAGACATGCTGGGCAGAAAAGTATTCCATCGTCTCGCGGGCGTCGGGCCGCACTTTCTGCTCGAGCACCACCAGCGCGACCGGGATGATTCGGCCCGGCGCGTCGGGGTGATCCACGGCGACGTCGCTCGAACCCAGCAGCAGTACCCGCAGCCCCTGCGCCCCGATCCGCTCGGCCTGTTCGGCGGCCGCCGACGCCGGGTTCAGCAGCACGTCGGGCGCGCCGATCACCCAGTTGCCGTCGTCGCGGTAGGACACCCCACTCCACTTGGTGGCCGACTTGAAGGGTGCGGTGGCGGTGGCGGTCCAGCCGGGCGGCTGGTCGTAGGTCTCCGCGATCGCCTGCATGCTGGCATTGGGCCGGGTGTCGGCGACGGCCAGCGACGCCAGCGCGTCGGCGACCGTTTCGCGTTGCGCCGCAAGCTCTTCAACACTCGACACCCGCATGCCGCTTTCGGTCAGGGTGCCGGTCTTGTCGGCGCAGACGACGTCGACCCGGGCGAGTCCCTCGATTGCGGGTAACTCCTGCACCAGGCATTTTCGCCGACCGAGCCGCACCACGCCGACCGCGAACGCGATCGACGTCATCAGCACCAGACCTTCGGGCACCATCGGCACCAGGGCACCCACCGTGCGCAGCACCGACTCTCGCCACCCCGCGGTGGTGGTGAACAACTGGGTATAGATCGTCAGCAGGCCGGCCGGCACCAACAAGTAGGTGACGAACTGCAGAATCCGGTTAATGCCGTTGCGCAGTTCGGATTTCACCAGGGTGAACTTGCTGGCCTCCTCGGCCAGCTGGGCGGCGTAGGCCCGCCGGCCCACCTTGGTGGCGCGATAGGCGCCGCTGCCCGAGACGACGAAACTGCCCGACATCACCGCATCTCCGGGGTCCTTGGCGATCGGGTCGGCCTCGCCGGTCAGCAGCGACTCGTCGACCTCCAGGTTGTCCTCCTCGAGGATCTCCCCGTCCACGACGATCTGATCGCCGGGCCCGAGTTCGATGACGTCATCGAGCACCACCTCGGTGGGCGGCAGTGCCCGGGTCCCGGATTGCCTGCGCACCAATGGTTTCGCCTGCCCGACGATGGCCAGCTTGTCCAGCGTCTGCTTGGCCCGGATCTCCTGGACCATGCCGATGACGGTGTTGGCGACGATGAGCAGGCCGAACAGCCCGTTGATCACCGAGCCTGTCGCCAGCACGATGATCAGCAGCACGCCCAGGATCGCGTTGATCCGGGTAAACACGTTGGCCCGCACGATCTCCATGACGCTGCGGGCGGCGCGCTCGGGAACGTCGTTGTTGTGCCCGTCGGCTACCCGCTGCGCGACTTCGGCATCGGTCAGGCCGGTCGAAAGCGCCGAGCTCATCGGGTGAACGTTCCGAGCTTGTTGGAGTCGTAGTACTCCAGGTTCAGCGTGTTAGCGACAAAGGTGGCTTTGGAAACGGTTCCGGTAGGGGCGTTTTCGGTTGCCAGCTCAAATGTGAAGGTGTCGCCGTCCCAGTGCGTCAGCGGGTACGACTGGTGCATCGGCCCCATTTCGAGCGCCAGCGCGCCGTCACGTTCGGTCACAATGGCCGGACCCCAGTAGTCGCTCGCATACACACCGACGTACTCGCTGGGCGGTCGCGCCGGTGCGGCGTTGGCCGGCGGTTGCTTGCCCACCAGCGAGCCCTCCGGGTTGTTGATCCAGCCGATCCCCTTCTTGTACAGCGCCGCCCAGTCTTCGCGAACCTGGCCGTACTGCACCAGATCCATGAATTGCGCGGTCAGCGTCTCCGGTATGCCATAGGGCGCGCCGTTGGTCAGGGCGATGATGGCGACGTCCTCGGACGGCATCACCACGAAGTTCGTCGCCTCTCCATTTGTGAAGGCGCCGGAATGGCTGTACGTCGTGCGGCCCGACGAGTTCACCGACACCGCGAACCCGTGACCGTAGAAGCTGGCCCGCGCCTTGGGCGTCGCCGGGGGCGTCGAAACGATCTGCGGGGTCACGGCAGGCAGCAGCGCCTCGGGCGCCGCGATCCGCTGGCCGTTGTAAGTTCCGTTGCCCAGCACCATCGTTAGCCAGCGGGCCATGTCGTTGACCGACGAACTCACCCCGGCGGCGGGCGACTGGGGATCGGGATCCCGCTGGAATCGCGGCTCCCATTTGTCTCCGACTTTGACGTGGTTGACGGCGTGGTTGGGCCGGGCCGTGAAGTCGGCGAAGCGTGAGCTTGTCGACGTCATCCCCAACGGGCGGTAGAGCACCTCCTCGGACAGGTCCTCCCACGGTTTGCCCGCCGCGGCGGCCACCGCCTCGGCGGCGGCTGTCAGCCCGAAGTTGGTGTAGGCGTAGCTGATTCGAAACGGTGCCAGCGGCAGGTAGCGCATCCGCTCCAGCGACTGGCGACGGTCGTAGTCCAGATCCTCCAGTTGGTCAGCGGCGTGGTCGGGCAGCCCCGAGCGATGCGAGTACAGATCGCCGACGGTCACATGGCTGGTGACGTACGGATCGCTGAGCACGAACCACGGCAGCTTGGACGCGACGGGCATGTCCCAGGTGACCACCTTGTCGGTCACCTCATGCGCCACCACCGTCGCGCCGACCGATTTGGAGATCGAGGCCAACTGGAAGACGGTGTCGGCATCGACCTTGTTGTCCGCGCCGTCGCCCTTGCGGGTGTCTTTGACACCAAATCCCTTGGCATACAGAGTCTTTCCACCGTATACAACGGCCACCCCCATCCCCGGGACGCCGGTCGCCTTCATCAGGTCAGCGACCAGGCCGTCCACCTTTGCGATGGCCTGGTCGATGCGACCGGCGGGAATGTCCACACCCGACACTTCGGAGGGCGGGCCCGTGAGTGACGGCGGAGTGGATGCCCGTTGCCCGGTACCGCAGCCCGTCAACGCCAGCAAGGTAACTACGACGGCGACCGCGTGTTTCGTCATGGCCGCACTCTAGACCGGCGACCAACCGCAAAAGCACCCATTTCGTGCCGAAATGAGGTGCTTTTGCTGGGGCTCGCGCTACAAGCGCCACCACGGGTGGAACCGCAGCGGCCCGGCCGGATCGATTCGCTGGCCGGGCGTGGGCACCGCCACCTCGACGCCCTCTGGCTCAGCCGCTTTGAGCAGCCGCTCGACCGGCTCCGCCCACGGGTGGGGTGCCAGCCGGAAGGTGCCCCAGTGCACCGGCACCAACAGCCCCGAGCCCGAGTCGGTGACATCCAGATGCGCCCGGACGGCTTCCTCGGGGTTCATGTGGATGTCCGGCCACGCCGTGTTGTAGGCCCCGATGGGCAGCAGCGTCAGGTCGAACGGTCCGTGGTCGGCACCGATATTCGTGAAGCTCTTGGTGTAACCGGTGTCGCCGCCGAAGTACGCGCGGTGGTTCGGACCGATAAACGCCCATGACGCCCACAGCGTGGTGTTGCGGGTGAATGACCGCCCCGAGAAATGGCGGGCCGGCATGCAGACCACGGTGAGCTCGTCGACCCGTGCGCTCTGGTTCCAGTCGAGTTCGACGATGCGGTGTTCGGGGATGCCCCACGCGCGCAGATGAGCACCCACGCCGAGCGGCACGAAAAACGGGGCCCGCTGCGTGCGGGCCAGCGCGATGACCGTATCGAGGTCGAGGTGGTCGTAATGGTCGTGGCTGATGACCACCGCGTCGACCGCCGGCAGCCCTTCCAACTGCACCGGCGGCGGGTGCAGCCGCCGCGGGCCGACGATGTCCGACGGTGAGCATCGGTCACTCCATACCGGATCGGTGAGCACGCGGTAACCATCGATTTCCACCAGCGCCGTCGAGTGACCGAACCAGCTGACGGCGAGCGGGCCGGCAGCACCGCGATAGATCTGCGGCGAGGCCAACGGAATCGGCGCCGAAGGCCTGGTGGCGCTGCGCGGGCCCAACAACTCCCACACGATTTGCCGCCATTCCTCGCGGTCCATGATGTACAGCGTCGCCGGGTCGAGATTGACGAAGACGCCGTCGCTGTATTGGGGAGACCCCTCGGCCACCGCCCGGATCGACGCCGGGTGGGCGCCCCGCTCTGCCTCGGTGCCATGCAGCGCCCGCAACAGCCATCCCCCGGCGGCGAACGAGACAGTGCCAGCGGCCAACCGCAGCGCCGAGCGCACCATGACCTCTACGCCCCTTGGAATTTGGGCGGCCGCTTCTCCACCCGGGCGATCTGCGCCTCGATGACGTCCTGGCTGGCCCAGGCCCGGTCGAAGAGCTCCTTGTGCTCGGGCCACGCTTCCTCGATGGAACCGTCGTCGTTGAGCACCCGCTTGGCGTGCTGTATCGCCAGTGGCGCCAGGCCGGCGATTTCGGCCGCCCAGGCCTGCGCGTCGGCCAGCGTCCCGATCCGATTGGCCATCCCGGTGTGCAGCGCCATGTCGGAGGTCAGCTTCTCGGCGGTCAGCAGCATCGCGCGCGCCCGCCCGTGACCGACCAGCGACGACAGCCGCCGGATGCTCCAGTTGTCGAGGGCCAGGCCGTACCTCGACGTCGGAAACTGGAAGAAAGCCTCCGGCGCGACCACCCGCAGGTCACATTGCATGGCCAGCTGCAGGCCGGCGCCGATGGCCGGGCCGTTGATGGCGCCAATCACCGGTACCGGCGCCGCGTCCATCACCTTGTGCAACTCGATGAGCCGATCGGGGTAATCGGCGGCGAACGCGTCTCCGCTCAGGTCCGCCCCCGCGCAGAACACCGTGCCCTGGCCAGTCAGCACAATGACCCGGGTCTCCCCGTTGCCGGCCTTCAATATGGCTTCTCGCAGTTCGTCGACGAGCTGGGAATTCAGGGCATTGCGGCGCTCGGGGCGCTGCAGCTCAATCGTCATAACCGCTTCGGCCTGGGTGATACCGATCATGGCCGCAAGGATATATAAGGCGCACCCGGCGGTGCGAATCCCATCTGCCACTCGCGTAACCGCAGCTAGCGATCACTTTCGGCAATACGACCGTCCTGCTCAGAGGCTCAAGTGACAGATGTGACAGTGCGCGCCCCGGCCCTCTAGCCTCATTGAGTGAGCCATATCACTACCGGCCAGGTGCTGGCCACCGTCCTGGACGAGGGCTCTTTCGTCAGCTGGGACCAGAGGCCGCCGGCCGTGCCGGTGTCCGAGTCCTATGCGCGCGAGCTCGCCGCCGCCCGCACCGCCACCGGCCTGGACGAGTCGGTGCAGGCCGGCGAGGGGCGGGTCTTCGGGCGCCGCGTGGCGGTCGTGGTCTGCGAGTTCGGCTTCCTAGGCGGCTCGATCGGCGTGGCAGCCGCCGAGCGCATCACCACCGCCGTGCAGCGGGCCACCGCCGAACGCCTGCCCCTGCTGGCCTCGCCGAGCTCGGGCGGCACTCGCATGCAGGAGGGCACGGTCGCATTCCTGCAGATGGTCAAGATCGCCGCGGCCGTGCAACTCCACAAACTGGCGCACCTGCCCTACCTGGTTTACCTGCGCAATCCGACCACCGGCGGGGTGTTCGCATCGTGGGGATCGCTGGGTCACGTCACCGTCGCCGAACCGGGGGCGCTGATCGGCTTCCTCGGGCCCCGGGTCTACCGGCTGCTCTACGGCGAGCCGTTCCCGGCCGGTGTCCAGACCGCGGAGAACCTGCAGCGGCACGGCGTGGTCGATGCCGTCGTGCCGCTGCAGGAACTGCGTCAGACGTTGGACCGTGCCCTGACGGTGATCGCCGACCCTCCCGACGCGCCGCCCACGCCGCAAGCACCCGAACCGGTGCCCGACGTGCCGGCCTGGGACTCGGTGCTGGCGTCACGACGGCCCGACCGACCGGGTGTCGGGCAGCTGCTGCAACACGGGGCCACCGACCGGGTGCTGCTGTCCGGCACCGGTCAGGGCGAGGCGGCGACCACCCTGCTGGCCCTGGCCCGATTCACCGGCCAGCCCGCGGTGGTGCTCGGCCAGCAACGGACGGCAGGCGGCGGGAAGGTCGGGCCCGCGTCGCTGCGCTCGGCCCGACGCGGCATGGCGCTGGCCGCCGAGCTGCGCCTGCCGCTGGTGCTGGTGATCAACACCGCCGGCCCCGCGTTGTCCGCCGAGGCCGAGCAGGGTGGGCTGGCCGGGCAGATCGCCCAATGCCTGGCCGAGCTGGTCACGCTGCACACCCCGACGGTGTCGGTGCTGCTGGGCCAGGGCAGCGGCGGACCGGCGCTGGCGATGGTGCCCGCCGACCGGGTGCTGGCCGCCTTGCACGGCTGGCTGGCGCCGCTGCCGCCCGAGGGTGCCAGCGCGATCGTCTTCCGCGACACCGACCACGCCCCCGAACTGGCTGCGGCCCAAGGCATTCGGTCAGCCGACCTGCTACGGTCCGGGATAGTCGACGCGATCGTCCCGGAGTATCCCGATGCCGCCGACGAGCCCGTCGAATTCTCCCGGCGACTGTCCGGCGCGATTGCCGCCGAGGTCCACGCGTTGCGCGAAATACCCGACGCCGAGCGCCTGGCCGCCCGACTGCAGCGCTACCGCCGCATCGGCCTGTCCGGCGACCTTTGACCGGGGTCGAGGTACCGCTGGATCGTCGGGCCCAACCATTCCACCACCTCGTCATGCGTCATCTCGACGACCGGCGGCAGCTGTAACACGAAGCGGCACAACGCCAGTCCCAGAATCTGGGTAGCGATCAGCCCGGCCCGCGCACCTGCTTCGCCGGCCGGCGCGAACGACGCGACCAGCGGCTGCAGCTGGGTTCCGAAGATCTGCCGCATCCGTTGCGCCGCTTCGGCATTGGTGGCGCTGGAGCGCAGCAGAATCACCAGCGCGTCGTCGCCCTCCCAGCGCTGCAGAAAATGCCGGACCAGCGACCGCCCCAGTTCCCCGCGGTCCGTCGTGGCGAAATCGGGAAGCTCCAAATCGAAATCGGCGGCAGCGGCGAACAGCTTGTCCTTATTGCCGTAGTAGCGCATCACCATCGCCGGATCCACCCCGGCGTCGGCCGCGATCCCCCGAATGGTCGCGCCCTGGAAGCCCGCCCTGCCGAACCGCTCCCGGGCCGCCGCCAGGATCACAGCCTTGGTCTCCACTGACGATCGTCGCATGTCAACAATTGTAGGCCAACAACTGTTGACATACACCTACGGCGCGCGCACTATTGACCTATGCCAACAAGCGTTGACTAAGACGGAAAGAGAGGGAACCACCATGAACGACACCGATGTCCTGGTTGTAGGCGCCGGACCCACCGGCCTCACCCTGGCCGCGTCCCTGCTCGCGCAGGGCATCCACACTCAAGTGGTCGACAAGCAACCGGCAGGCGCGAACACCTCGCGCGCAGCCGCGGTAAACGCCCGGACCCTCGAAGTGCTCGAAGGCATCGACGTCGCCCGGCGCCTGGTCAAGGCCGGCCTGATCGCCCCGCGCTTCACCATGCGGGAGGCTTCGAAACTTTTGATCCCGGTCGACTTCAGCACCCTGCCGACCGAGTATCCGTACACGCTGATGATCTCCCAGGCCGACACCGAACGACTGCTCGAAGAGCGCCTCAACGAACTGGGCACCAGCGAAACACGAGTGGTCCGGCCCAAGTCCCTGAGCCACCTGGATCAGGACGCAACCGGCGTCACCGCCACCTTCGACGACGGCGAAACCATCAGGGCCAGTTACGTTGTCGGAGCCGACGGCATGCACAGCACGGTGCGCGAACAGGCCGGCATCGGCTTCACCGGCGGCCAGTTCGCCGAGTCATTCGCCCTGGCCGACGTGCGCGTGACCGGCGCGGCGCCGCGCGACGAGGTGATCCTGTTCTACGCCAACGAAGGCCTCAACGTGCTGGCGCCGCTGCCCGACGACATCTTCCGCATCGTCGCCCCGGTCGCCGAGGCACCCGAAATGCCGTCGGCCGAGTTCGCCCAAAAGCTGTTGGACACCCGCGGCTTCGGGCCGGGCCGCACCACGGTCACCGAACTCCTGTGGGGATCGCGCTTCCGGATTCACCACCGTGTCGCCGACAGTTACCGGGCCGGACGGCTGCTGCTGGCCGGCGACGCCGCCCACGTGCACAGCCCCGCCGGCGGCCAGGGCATGAACCTGGGTATCACCGACGCGGTCGCGCTGGCCAACGCGCTCGCCGAAGTCCTGCACGAAGACGCACCGGCATCCGACAGCCTGGACACCTACAGCGCGGTCCAGCGCCAAAGGGCCCAGCAGGTGCTGACCCTGACCGGACGGCTGACCCGGGTCGCGACATTGCCGCGCCCGCTGCGCCCGATCCGCAACTCGGCAATGCGCCTGGCCGCCCATGTGCCCGCGACGCGACGCCAATTGGCTTGGCGGTTAAGCGGTCTCGTCTATCGGTGAGCCGCCGAGCAGCAGCACCCGGTCGGCGCCCTGGACGGCGTCCGACCGGTGCGCCATGACGATCGTGGTCCGGCCCGCCCGCACCGTGGCCAGCGCACGCCGGACCAACCGCCGGCTCGCAGAGTCCAGCGCCGACGTCGCCTCGTCCACGATGAGCACGGGCGTGTCGGCCAGGAACACCCGGGCCAGAGCGATCAGCTGACGCTGACCGGCGGACAGCCCGACGCCACCGTTGGTGACCTCGGTGCGGTACCCGTCGGGCAATGCGTCGATGAGTCGATCCGCGCCGATCGCGGCGGCCGCGGCCCTGACCTCGGCGTCGGTGGCCCCGGGCCGGCCGATGCGAATGTTGTCGGCGATCGTGGCGGAGAACAAGAAAGTCTCCCGGGTGACCAGCGCGACACTGCGACGCAGATCGGCCTGGGCGAGATCGCGAAGATCGACCCCGTCGAGGGTGACCGATCCCGAGGTCGGGTCGTAGAACCGGGCCAGCAGTCTGGCGATCGTGCTCTTGCCGGTACCGCTGGCCCCGATCAGCGCCACCGTCTGCCCGGCCGGCACGGTCAGTGACAGCCCGGAAAGGACCGGACGGCCCGGCAGGTAGCCGAAATGCACGTCGTTCAGGGCGACCGTGCCTCGCACCAAACGTCGCGACGCGGCGGCTACGAACTCGACCGCGGGCCGCCTGGTGAGCACCGCGGCCAACTTCTCCAGCGCCGACGTGGCCGCCTGGAAGGAGTTGAAGAAGTGGGTCAGCTCGTGCATCGGATCGAAGAAGGAACGCAGGTACAGCAGGAAAGCCGCAAACGTGCCGATCGTCATGTCCCCGCGCAGCACTTGGCTGCCGCCGTAGAGCAGCACCACACCGATGGTGAGGTTGCCGATGACTTTCACGCTGGGCGTGAAGACGGCGATGAGCCTGAAGGACCTCTCGTTGATAAGCCGGTACTGGTCGGCGATGTCCTCGAAGATCACCTGGTTGCGCGGCTCACGCCGGTAGGCCTGCAGCGCCTTGATCCCCGACATGGCCTCGATGAACTGCATGATGACCAACGCGGTGCTCTCCCGCACCTCGCGAAAGGTCTTGGACGATTCGGAACGGAACCATGCCCCCAGGCCCACCAAGGCGGGCAACGCCGCCAGGCACATCAGGCCCAGCTGCCAGTCGAGCAGCAGCAGGAGCACGACGATTCCCAACGGGCTGAGCAGCTGGGTCAGCAGGCAGTCGAATCCGGCCGCCAGCATGTCCTCGACCGCGTCGACGTCGTTGGTCAGCCGGCTCACCACGCGGCCGGTCGTGTAACGGTCGTGAAACGCGGTGTCGAGCCGTTGGAATTGGCGGAACACCCGGCGGCGCAGGTCCAGCATCACCCGCTGGCGGACCCGACCGGCGCGGTTCAGGTAGAACCACCTGCTGAAGCCGTGCACAGCGACGGCACCGCACAGAACGGCGACCGTAAGCAGCAAGCCCGCCGCTGGGCCACCATGCATTATCGACGGGATACCGTGGTCGATACCGCGCCGAACCAACAGCGGAACCGAAAGCGACGCCGCGTTTTCCACCACAGCGACCAACAGCAGAAAGCCGAGGCTCGGCACGTGCGGCCGTATCAGGGAGCCCAGCAACAGGCGGGCATCCCGGCCGTGGGCGACGGTCTCGTCGATGGCTGGGTTGTCCTGGCCGGAGTCCGCGCCGCCGCGAACCGGTATGGGCCGGGTGTCCAGAGCGGTCATCGCCATCCCGCCGTCGCGCCCGTCAAATATGTTGGTGTGCAATCGATATCATGTGTTGGGCTGGCGGTCATCAGGTCGCGATACCACGCCACTCGCGAGAAGAGCTCCGCGTGGGTGCCGACATGGGTGATGGTACCGCTGTCCAGCAGCGCCACCCGGTCGGCCAACAGCACGGTGGACAGGCGACGAGCCACCACAATGCTGGTGACCCCCTCGAGTACCCGGCGCAGCGCGTCGCTGTCTTCGACGACCAGCACCCTCGGTGCGGCGACGATCGCCCGGGCGAGACACAGCCGCTGGCGTTGCCCGGCGGAGAGCCGCATGCCCTGCTCGCCGATGCGGGTATCGAGCCCTAACGGCAGGTCGTAGACGAACCGGGCCGACGCGATCTCGATGGCTTCGGCCAATTCCGCGTCGGTGGCGTCCTCCCGGCCCAGCCGCAAGTTTTCGGCCACCGACATCGAGAACACCGTCGGGTCCTCGAACGCCGTGCTCACCGTCCGTCGCAGCGTGGCCAGGGGCAGCTCGCGAATGTCGTGGCCGTCGAGGAGAATCTGCCCCTCCGCGACGTCGTAGATGCGGGACAGCAGCGCGGTCAGCAGCGATTTGCCCGACCCCATGGCACCGACCAGGGCCAGCGTCTCACCGGGCTCGACGTCGAGCGTGACATGCCGCAGCAGCCACCTCGCGCCGCCCGCCGAATCGGTGACCCGGAAACCGACGTCGCGCAGCTCCAGTCGGCCCGCGGGCGCCGGGCCGGTATCCGTCCCGTCGGTGATCTCGCAAGGGGCGTCGAAGATCTCGGCGATTCGGTTTGCCGCCGTCATCGACTCCTGGGTGATCGACAGCAGGAAACCCATCGACGTGACCGGCCAGACCAGCGACAGCGTCATGGTGATGAACGCGGCCAGAGTGCCGATGGTGACGAGCCCGAGGCCCGCCGCGTACGCCCCGAAACCCAGCAGCACGATCAGCGCCAAGTTCGGGATCACCTCAAGCAGCGTCCAGAATTTCGCCGCCACCGACACCTTCGCGCAACCGATGTCGTAGAGCGTGGTGGCTTCGGCGTCGAACCGGTCGAAAACCTGCTCTTCGCGCCCGAACGCCAATACCACGCCCCGGCCCAGCGCAGACTCCTCGACATGCGTTGCGATATGGCCGGATTGGTCCTGCGCCTGGCGCGACAGCCGAGTGAAGTCGCGTTGGTAGTGCAGCACGGTCGCCACGATCGGCACGATCGACCCCAGCACGACCAGGCCCAGCGGCCAGTACATCATCATCAAACACGTTGTCACCATGATGATCTGAAGGATGTTGAGCAGCATGAACAGCGCTGCGAACGAGACCAGATCGCGAATGGTGGCCAGATCGTTCATGACTCGCGACACCAATTGCCCGGACTGCCAGCCCTGATGAAACGACATCGGCAGCATCTGCAGGCGCGTGTGCAGGTCTCGGCGGATCTCGGCTTCCACCCCCATCGTCGCGTGCGCGCCGAGCCAGCGACGGATGAACAACATCGCCGCCTCGGCGAGACCGAGAGCGATGGCCGTGATGCCGAGCACCCAGAGCCCGCGCTGATCGTGATGGCGCACCGGCCCGTCGATGACGGCCCTGGTCATGATCGGGATTCCCACGGTGACACCGAGGCTGGCAATGGCGGCCACGATCATCACGATCCAGCGTGTGCGGTGGGGACGCAGGTACGGAAGCAGCCGTCGGAGATCCGACGCCGCCCTGCGGCGTTTCGGCGCCGCCGCGATCGCCGGCGAGGAGATGACTTCAGTCACGAATTCGTCTCCCCGATCGAGTTACCTGACGATGGCGCCGAAAAACGATGGCGCCGAAAATCAGCGGGCCGCAATACCAACGGCGGACAAGACGTCGAATTTCTTGTCCGGCCACCTGATTTCGATGATGGCATGGCACCGGCCGGGGGCAGTCGCGGGTCAGCGTCGAAACCGTAACCATTTAGCGAATGGTCGCCTTCCTCCGCGAGCAGACGCAGAATCGCACAAAATCTGCGATCTTGATGCGATTCTGTGTCTGCTCGCGCCAGGCGGCCGTGGCGGCCGCCACGCGCCACAGCGGGTGGTCCTCCCACCGCGGCGGGCAACAATCCGGCAAAATGGGCGGCATGGACACTGGTGCCACCTCGCACGCCTCTCCAAGGGTGTTGGTCGTCGACGACGATTCAGACGTGCTCGCCTCGCTGGAACGGGGGCTGCGGCTGTCCGGATTCGAGGTGTCCACTGCGGTCGACGGCGCCGAGGCGTTGCGCAGCGCCACCGAGACCCGTCCCGACGCGATCGTGCTGGACATCAACATGCCCGTGCTGGACGGCGTCAGCGTCGTCACCGCACTTCGGGCCATGGACAACGACGTCCCGGTCTGCGTGCTGTCCGCGCGCAGCTCGGTCGACGACCGGGTGGCCGGCCTAGAGGCCGGAGCCGACGATTACCTGGTCAAACCGTTCGTGCTGGCCGAGCTCGTCGCGCGGGTGAAGGCGCTGCTCCGCCGCCGCGGCGCCACCGCAACCTCCTCCTCGGAAACCATCATGGTGGGCCCGCTGGAGGTGGACATCCCCGGTCGGCGGGCCCGGGTCAACGGCGTCGACGTCGATCTGACCAAGCGGGAGTTCGACCTGCTGGCGGTGCTGGCCGAACACAAGACCGCGGTGCTGTCCCGCGCGCAACTGCTGGAGCTGGTGTGGGGTTATGACTTCGCCGCCGACACCAACGTCGTCGACGTCTTCATCGGCTACCTGCGCCGCAAGCTGGAGGCCAACGGCGGCCCCAGGTTGCTACACACGGTCCGCGGTGTCGGATTCGTGCTGCGTATGCAATAAACAGATGATCGAAACTGCAATGAGTCTCTTGTCACGGATCTTTGCCCGTACGCCGTCGCTGCGCACCCGGGTGGTGGTCGCGACCGCTATCGGCGCCGCCATCCCGGTGCTCATCGTCGGGATCGTCGTCTGGGTCGGCATTACCAACGACCGCAAGGAACGCCTGGACCGCCGGCTGGACGAGGCCGCGGGGTTCGCGATCCCCTTCCTGGCGCGCAGCCTCGACGAAATCCCGCGTTCGCCCAACGACCAGGACGCCGTCATCACGGTCCGCCGCGGGGACCTGATCAAGCGGAATTCCGACGTCGAGCTGCCCAATCTGCCTGCCGGCTACGCCGACACCTACGTCCGCGGGGTGCGCTACCGGGTGCGCACGGTCGAGATCCCCGGTCCCGAACCGACATCGGTGGCCGTCGGCGCGACCTACGACGCCACTATTGCCGAGACCAACAACCTGCACCGCCGGGTGCTGCTGATCTGTGGCTTCGCCATCAGCGCGGCGGCGGTGTTCGCCTGGCTGCTGGCCATCTTCGCGGTGCGCCCGTTCAAACAGCTGGCTCAGCAGACCCGAAACATCGACGCCGGCGACGAGGCGCCGCAGGTCGAAGTGCATGGCGCCAGCGAAGCCGTCGAGATCGCCGAGGCCATGCGAGGCATGCTGCAGCGCATCTGGGACGAGCAGAACCGAACCAAGGAGGCACTGGCCTCAGCGCGCGACTTCGCTGCCGTGTCCTCCCATGAGCTGCGCACTCCGTTGACCGCGATGCGCACCAACCTCGAGGTGCTGGCCACTCTGGACCTGCCCGACGACCAGCGCAAAGAAGTGCTCAACGACGTCATCCGCACCCAGTCGCGGATCGAAGCCACCCTGAGCGCGCTGGAGCGGCTGGCCCAGGGCGAGCTGTCGACATCCGACGACCATGTGCCGGTCGACATCACCGACCTGCTCGACCGCGCCGCCCACGACGCCACCCGGATCTACCCGGACCTCGACGTATCCCTGGTACCGTCGCCGACCTGCATCATCGTGGGAATGCCGGCCGGGCTGCGGCTGACCGTCGACAACGCGATCGCCAACGCCGTCAAACACGGCGGCGCCACCCAGGTGCAGCTATCCGCGGTCAGCTCCCGCGCCGGAGTGGAGATCGCCGTCGACGACAACGGCAGCGGAGTGCCCGAACAGGAGCGCCACGTGGTGTTCGAGCGGTTCTCCCGCGGGTCGACGGCGTCGCATTCCGGGTCGGGGCTCGGCCTGGCATTAGTGGCTCAGCAAGCTCATCTGCACGGCGGGACGGCGTCGCTGGAGAACAGCCCGCTGGGTGGCGCGCGCTTGGTGCTTCGCCTTCCCGGCCCGACGTAATCACGAGCGCTTGATTCGCTTCGCGCCGTGCGCCGAACGTGTAACCACTGCGAAAAGGCGCTCGAAATCGCAACGAGTACACGCTCGGCGAAACGCCCTGACTCGCCACCAGGTCAGCCCGCGCAACTTACGTCGGAATCCGCCATGGCCCTCCCCGGGTCGATGAGTGGACGAGTGGTCCCCCGACAGTCGTGTCGCGGGGACTAAGCGGGTCTTACTTCCTTTTGCTGCTGCGCCACGGCGTGAAATGTGCTCCCGCAGCAGATTCCTCGTCCCTGAACCAAACCTGGGCGGTGGTCTCGTCGTATGTCGCGTCGTCGGGGGTGTAGTACAGCCTGGTATCGGAGCGGCCCTTCACCAGCCAGCCCGACGGCCCGCCACCGTCGGTGTCGGCGCGAGCGGAGCCCGGGCCGAACGGCGCGAACGGCGCCACGGGAATCTTCGTTGTCGGCAACTCTTTGGTGACGGGGATCTTTGTTGTCGGCAACTCCGGGGCCACAGGGATTTTCGTCGTCGGGAACTCTTTGGCGACCGGAATCCTGGTGGTAGCCGGCTCTTTAGGCACCGGAATCCTGGTCGTGGGCTGCTCTTTCGGGGCGCGGATCTTCGTCGTCGGCGGGGCCGGCTCGGTATCCGCGTCGGGAGCCAACTCACGAGCCGACTTCCTCACTGGCACTGCAGTTCTGACGGGGCGCAGCATGAGCGCAAGCGTGAACACCAATCCGGCGACGAAGGAAAGCGCGACCAGCCACCAGTGCATGTGGTTCATCACTTGGCGCCCGAGTCGTCGCCAGTGCGTTTGATCGACATGGTCACGGCCGCCCAGGCCACCGCCGAACCGGCCGCGAAAGCCAGCAGGTACCACAGCCACTGAATCACGAAAGCCATGCTGGATTCTCCTCAGCTGACCGTGATTTCGACGCAGCGCTCGCGGGCGCCGCGGCCGGCGAAGCCGATCCGTTAACCGCAATTTTGTCGACGACATTCAGACGTGACCAGATACTCGTGGCCGCCTGCTTGACGGCGTTCTGCTGGTCCGCCGATGAAGCCGTACCCGAGAGGGTAACGGTGTCACCGTCGACCGACAGGTTGAAATCCGTAATCGACTCGCTGGCTTTGAAAACCGGTCCCGCATTTGCGAAATCGAGGGCGTCGACACTGGGGTTGATATGGATCTGGTCGATGATCTTGATGCTGGGGGGCAGTGCGCCCTTGAGGGATTTCATCAGTGCTGCTTTGGCGGAATCGTCGGGAAAGTCACCGCTGAGTGTAATGTTGTTGCCGCTGCGGCTAATTGAAAGTGGCGCCAGGGACAACGACGGCACCCCGGGCTTGTTCGGCGCACCGGTGGTGGTGGACCCGGCCGCCGGGTGATCAGCCGACCCGGATCGGTCGTATACGCCGTAGCCGATCGCCGCAATCAGCAACGGAATAACCACCAGGCCGATCAGCCAGGTAAGCCCAAGCGGCCGCCGGTAGAACTTCGGGACCGAACGCGAGCCGGCTGCGCTACCAGAACTGCGCACCAAACCCACAAACCCTCCCTGAACCTCCCCGAAGCCTACCGAGTCGGCGCCAGGACACCCGTACGGCACACTGGAGCGATGACTAACGGGAGGAAACCGACCGACAGCGAGACCCTGGCGCACATTCGCGAGCTGGTCGCCGAAGAGAAAGCCCTGCGGGACAAGCTGCAGCGCGGCGACATCAGCACCACCGAGGAGCACGAGCGGCTGCGCCGGGTGGAGATCGAACTGGACCAGTGCTGGGACCTGCTGCGCCAGCGCCGGGCACTGCGCGATTTCGGTGGTGACCCACGCGAGGCGAGCGTGCGTCCGGCCGACCAGGTCGAGGGCTATTCCGGCTAGCGATGGCGCTCGACGACGACGGCCGCGAGTTCGACGTGGTCGTCATCGGCGGCGGCCATAACGGCCTGGTCGCCGCCGCTTACCTGGCCCGGGCCGGCCTGCGGGTTCGGTTACTCGAGCGGCTGGGACACACCGGCGGAGCCGCGGTGTCGGCGCAGGCCTTCGACGGCGTCGACGTCCGGGTGTCGCGCTACTCCTACCTGGTCAGCTTGTTGCCGTCACGCATCATCGACGATTTGGGCGCGCCCGTGCGGCTGGCACGGCGCCCGGTTTCGTCGTATACCCCCGACCCGGCCACTGCCGGTCGCACCGGGCTGCTCGTCGGGCCGCACTCGGACACTTTTGCCGCCATCGGCGCAGCCGATGACCGGCACGGATTCGCCGCGTTCTACCGGCGCTGCCGGCTGGTGACCGGGCGGCTCTGGCCAACGCTGCTCGAACCGCTGAGCACCCGCGAGCAGGCCCGCCGGCACGTGCTCGATGGCGGCGATCCCGAGGCGGCGGCCGCCTGGCGGGCCATGATCGACGAGCCCATCGGGCACGCCATCGCCGACGCCGTGCGCAACGACCTGGTTCGCGGCGTGATCGCCACCGATGCGCTGATCGGCACCTTCGCCCGCCTGGACGACGAGTCGCTGCGGCAGAACATCTGCTTCCTGTATCACGTGCTCGGCGGCGGCGCCGGCGACTGGGACGTCCCCGTCGGCGGCATGGGCGCGGTGACCGCGGCCCTGGCCGCGGCGGCCACCCGCTTCGGTGCCGAAATAACAACCGGCACAGACGTTTACGCTGTCACACCGGACGGCCAGGTGCGCTACCGGATGGGCGACGACGAGCACGTCGTCCGGGGCCGCTTCGTCCTGGCCGGCACCACACCGGCGGTTTTGGCCGAGTTGCTCGGCGAATCGGCACCGGCAGTGGCCCCGGGCGCGCAGGTCAAGGTGAACATGGTGCTGCGCCGACTGCCGCGCTTGCATGATGAGCGTGTCACCCCGCAACAGGCCTTCGCCGGAACGTTTCACGTCAACGAGACCTGGACTCAACTGGACGCGGCCTACTCGCAGGCTGCCGGCGGGCGGTTGCCGGATCCGTTGCCGTGCGAGGCCTACTGCCATTCGCTGACCGACCCCAGCATCCTGTCGCCCGCGTTGCGCGACGCGGGTGCTCAGACGATGACGGTATTCGGTTTGCATACCCCCCACTCGTTGAGCACGTCGCATCAGCCGTTCACCGAATCGGTGCTGGCTTCGCTGAATTCCGTTCTGGCCGAGCCGATTCAGGACCTGCTGAGGACCGACGTGCATGGCCGTCCGTGCATCGAGACGACGACCACCCTGGACTTGCAACGCACCCTGCGGATGACCGCCGGCAACATCTTCCACGGCGCGTTGTCCTGGCCGTTCGTGGACGAGGACGACCCGCTGGACACCCCGGCGCGGCAATGGGGCGTCGGCACCGCGCACGAGCGGATCATGCTGTGCGGCTCGGGTGCCCGCCGCGGCGGGGCGGTGTCGGGCATCGGCGGCCACAATGCCGCGATGGCGGTGCTCGCCACGGGGGGTTTGCGCTTTTAGGTGTGGCTATCGGCGCTGGGGGCAGTGTTGTCTTAATTGGTGCGTTGGGCGTGGTCGATGCTGCTGGTCCTGGCTGCGGCCACGGGTTGCACGGCCGTGGTCAACGGTTCGGTGCGCCCGGCGCCGGGACTTTCCCCTCGTCCGCTCACCGGCCGCAGCGTGCAGCAAGTCCTTCTCGACCCTGCCGAGTTGTCCCGCGTATTCGGGCAATCTTTTGCCGCCGACCCCAACTCCCCACCCGAGTCTGGACCCGGGGCTTTGCACGTGAACGTCTTCTCACCCCCGGAGTGCGGCGGTGTGGCCAACGTTCTGATCAAAGACAGCTATGCGGGCTCCGACGTGCGCGACGTCGCCGGTGAGAGATGGTGGAACTCCGCTCCCGACGAGCAGCACCCGCCGGTGATCAGTGTCCATGAAGCGGTGGTCGCCCTCCCCAGCGCCAGGGCCGCCGATGCCCGATTCGCCGCGTTGGCGAAGCAGTGGCGCGGCTGCAACGGCAGGTCGACGACCATCGGTGGCGACGTCAATTTCACCTTCAAAATCAGCCACGTCCAGGAAAAGGATTCCCTCGTGGCGGCCAACGTCGATGACGCCAGCACCTACATGACCGTCCCCGGTGCACGAGCCGTCGGGGTGCGGGTGAACTGCATCATCGAGGTCGAGGTCGTCTTTTTCAGCCGCCGGACGGACGACGGCGCCCGGCATACGCCGAGCGCGGCCGACGTCGCGAGGTTGATGATGGACCGGGTGAGCTCGCTGAGCTGACCCCTGGCGACCCTTACCGCCCGTCGATCAGGACGTAGTCCCGCTCCGTGTAGCCGGTGTAGATCTGGCGCGGGCGGCCGATCTTGCTGTCGCCCTCGTCGTGCATCTCCCGCCAGTGCGCGATCCAGCCGGGCAGCCGGCCCAAGGCGAACAGCACGGTGAACATCCGGGTCGGGAAGCCGAGCGCGCGGTAGATCAGGCCGGTGTAGAAGTCGACGTTGGGGTAGAGCTTGCGTTCGACGAAGTAGTCGTCGGTCAGCGCCGCTTCTTCCAGCCCCTTGGCGATGTCCAGCAGGTCGTCGTCGCCACCGAGCTTGGCCAGGATCTTGTCGGCCTGCTCCTTGACGATCCGGGCGCGCGGGTCGTAGTTCTTGTAGACGCGGTGGCCGAAGCCCATCAACTTGACGCCGGCTTCGCGGTTCTTGACTTTCCGGACGAATTCCTCGACGTCATCCCCACTTTGGCGGATCTCCTCGAGCATCTCGAGCACCGCCTGGTTGGCCCCGCCGTGGAGCGGCCCCCACAGCGCGTTGATCCCCCCGGAGATCGAGGTGAACAGGTTGGCCCGCGACGAGCCCACCAGCCGCACCGTCGACGTCGAGCAGTTCTGCTCGTGGTCGGCGTGCAGGATGAACAGCATGTCCAGTGCCCGCACCACCTCAGGGTCGGGCTCGTAAGGCTCGGCCGGGAAGCCGAACGTCATCCGCAGGAAGTTCTGCACCAGCGACAGCGAGTTGTCCGGGTAGAGGAACGGCTGGCCGACCGACTTCTTGTAGGCGTAGGCCGCGATGGTCGGTAGCTTGGCCAGCAAGCGGATCGTCGACAGCTCGACCTGTTCGGTGTCCATCGGGTCCAGCGCGTCCTGGTAGTACGCCGAGAGAGCGTTGACCACACTGGACAGCACCGGCATCGGGTGCGCGTTGCGCGGGAAGCCGTCGAAGAACCGCTTGAGGTCTTCGTGCAGCATGGTGTGCCGCTGGATCTTGTGGGTGAAATCAGCGAGCTGCTCGGCGGTCGGCAACTCGCCGTTGATCAGCAGATAGCTGACCTCGATGAAGGTCGATTTCTCGGCGAGCTGCTCAATCGGAATACCGCGATAGCGCAGGATGCCGGCGTCACCGTCGATGTAGGTGATGGCGCTCTTGCAGGCCGCGGTGTTGACGAAGCCGTTGTCGAATGTGGTGAGTCCGGTCTTGGACAGCAGATTGCCCAGCGCAATGCCGTCATTTCCTTCGGTAGCGCGGACGATCTGCAGGTCGATCTCGCCACCCGGGTATTTCAGAGTTGCGGTGTCGTCGGTGTCGGCCACGAGAACCCCTTTGCGCTCTGCTGGTATGGATGGCGCACCGAGTCGCGCTAGGTGCGTATAGGTGAAGGTAGTCGTTATCGCGGCGGTGCGTCTGCCCGGGGTGGAAACTGCTCGTGAACTGAGGTCTTCCTGACGTGCTGAGCCCGCCCGATAATCGATCGCGTGACCGATCGCGCACGCAAGCGGCTTACCAAACCGTGGCTGAAGTTGCTGATTGTGTCGTTCGTCGGGTGGATCGCCACGATGTGCCTGGACGCGTTCGTGCTCGACGATTTCCACGCGTACGGCGAGGTGCCTATCCCGGGCACCCAAACCCTGCTCTTGCCCGGGGCGCCATGAATGCCGGCGAGCACGCCGTCCAGCCGCGCGAAGGCCGTCGTCATCTCCTCGCGTTGGGTCTCCCACAGGCCCGTCGAGTTCTCGACGTCGGCCAGCAGCAACGTCACCGTTTCGGTCGGTAGGTCGCTCACGCCCAGGTCGCTCCTGTTCAACGCTGCGCTCATGTTAGCCAGCATGCTCGGGCGCGGAGTTGAAAACATCGGGGAAAGCCCGTAGGCGTCCCGTGATAGCCCCGCGCATCCGCGCGCCGAGCAGAATGCGCAAAAGGCGAAAATTGCCTGCTATGCGGCTTGCGCGCACAAGCGAGCCACCGTCGCCTCGAATCCGTAACTTCGAGTGCATCGGGTGTCGGGAACCCTCTCGGCACCGGGTGGCAAGTCGAAACACGACACCGCAAAGGAGTATCGAAATGAATCGCACCGCAGTTCGCTCCGGAATGCTGAACAAGGCAATCGCATGGCTTCGCGCCGGATACTCGCCGGGCGCACCACAGCTTGGTCACGTGGCGTTAGTCGCGCTGTGCCCTGCGCAGGTCCGCGTCTCCGGGCACCGAGCCTGACGATCGACAGCCGAGATTCGCGTCGTCGAGCGGCCGCCTCAGGGTTGTAGGCGCTCGACGCGATCGCCGACGACGCGAATCCGGTTGTGCACCCGGTTTTCTCGGCCCTGCCAGAACTCCACCACGTCGGGAGCAATCAGGTAGCCACCCCAGTTCGGCGGCACCGGGACGTGCTCGGAGTCCGCGAAGCGCGTGGTCACCTCGGCCAGCTGGTCGAGCAGGACCGCACGCGACGCGATCGGCCGCGACTGGTGCGACGCCCACGCACCCAGCTGCGAGCCGCGCGGCCGTTTGGACCAGTAGTCCTCGGTGGCTGCCGGGTCGACCCTGGTCACCGGCCCGCGAATATGCACCTGCCGCCCCAGCAGATACCAGGGGAAGGTCGCCGATGCATACGGCGTCTCGGCCAGTTCGAAACCCTTGTCCGAGTCATAGTTCGTGAAGAAAGTGATGCCCGTCTCGTCCGCGCTCTTGCACAACACCGATCGACTCACCGGCCTGCCCGAAGCGACGGTCGCCAACACAAACGCGTTGGGCTCGGCGACCCCGGCGCGCTCGGCGGCGTCAATCCACTTGCGGAACAACGCAAGCCAACCATCATCGAGCCAGTCAGCGTCCAGGTCGGGGCTGCCGTCTTTCTCGATAGACCCGTACTCCACGCGCATCCCCGCCAGGTGCTGCTCGTCTGGTCCTGCCATTGCGCCAACGCTACTCGGGGCGTGCTACCGGCCGGTAGCATCGGCCCGGAGCACGGGTGCGAGAATTTTCCCATGACTGTGGTCCCGGAAGATTTCGTCCCTGGCCTCAACGGCGTGGTGGCCTTCACCACCGAGATTGCCGAGCCCGACAAAGACGGCGGCGCGCTGCGCTATCGCGGCGTCGACATCCAGGATCTGGTGAACGAGCGAGTCACGTTCGGCGAGGTATGGGCTTTGCTGGTGGATGGCGAGTTCGGCCACGGACTGCCCCCCGCGGAGCCGTTCCCACTGCCGATCCACACCGGCGACGTGCGGGTGGATGTGCAGGCCGGCCTGGCAATGCTGGCACCCATCTGGGGATACAAGCCGCTGCTTGACATCGACGACCCTACCGCCCGCGAGCAGCTGGCCCGGGCGTCGGTGATGGCGTTGTCCTACGTCGCCCAGTCCGCGCGCGGCATCTACCAGCCGGCTGTCCCGCAGCGGATAATCGACGAATGCCCAACGGTCACAGCACGTTTCATGACCCGTTGGCAAGGGGATCCCGACCCCAAGCATATCGAGGCCATCGACGCCTACTGGGTGTCGGCCGCCGAGCACGGCATGAACGCGTCGACCTTCACCGCCCGGGTGATCGCGTCGACGGGTGCCGACGTGGCGGCGGCGCTGTCCGGCGCCATCGGGGCGATGAGCGGACCCCTGCACGGCGGGGCGCCGGCCCGCGTCCTGCCGATGCTCGAACAGGTGGAGCGCACCGGCGACGCGCGCGGCCTGGTGAAGGGGATCCTGGACCGCGGCGACAAACTCATGGGCTTCGGGCACCGGGTCTACCGCGCGGAAGACCCCCGGGCGCGCGTGCTGCGGGCGGCCTCCGAACGACTGGGCGCACCACGTCACGACGTCGCGGTCGCACTCGAGCAGGCCGCACTGGCGGAACTGCGCGAGCGCCGCCCGGACCACCCG